>DATFAY010000277.1:0-3914 GCA_035254085.1 Piscinibacter sp. | reverse complement strand
GCGGCGCCCGTGGGAAAAGACCTTCTCGCTCAACGGGGCCTGGGGCTACATGCCTGAGGACCACGTGATGAGCGCGGACGAGGTCGTGACGCTGATCGCCGATGCCGTCGTGCGCAACGGCAACGTGCTGGCCAACATCGGTCCGGATGCCGACGGCGTGATGCCGCCGAAGCAGTCGCAGGTCTTGCGCGCCGTCGGGCGCTGGCTGCGTCGCTACGGATCGGCGGTGTACGGCACGCGGCCCGGCCCGCTGCAGCCGGTCGACGGCGTCTACGGCATGACGCAGCGCGGCGACCGCCTCTACCTCTTCGTGAGCGCCTGGCCGAACGCCGAGCTGGCGCTCCCGGCGCTGCCGAGTCGGGTGACGGGCGTGCGCAATCTCTCCGGCACCGAGGTGCGGTGGCGCCAAGGGCCGGATGGACTGGCCGTGTCGGTCCCCGCGCAGGATCGCGGGCGACCGGTGACGGTGCTGGAGATCAGCACCGCATCGACCTGAACGATCACGGCGAGGGTTTCTCGAGCAAGTCCGCGCCGCGCGGCTCTAGTCGCAGGGTGCCGTTCCAGCGCTTGCCGCTGAGCACGCTGCTCATCTCGCCGTCGATGCTCACGTCCACGGGCGCATTGTTGGTGTTGACGTAGAGCACGCGCCTCTCGACGGCCCGCGCGAACACGCCGTCGGGCGTCGTCGGTCCGCGTTCGATGCCCAGGCTCGCATAGAGCCGGCGGTACAGCGGCCGCATGATCTGCGGCTGCGCCGGCGTGGCCACGTAGATCGCGCGGCCCTTGCCGAACGTGTTGACCGTGATCGCCGGCGGGTTGCCATCGAGGTTGGTGAAGCGCGACAACACCTCGGCGGTGGAAGGCTCCAGCACTTCGTAGTGCTCGATCGTGCCCTTCACCTCCTCGTCGCCGATCTTGAGCGTGCCGGCGGTGTCGTAGAACTCGTTGGTACGCAGACCGAAGACGTCGGTGAGGCCGCCGGGCAGCGGCGTGTCGTGCCACTGGTTGTTGTCGTTCACCTTGGCCGATTGCGCCGTCATGATCGCGGTGCCACCGTCGGCCACGAACTTGCGCAGCGCATCGGTGGAGGCCTTGTCGAGCAGGTACAGGCCCGGCACGACGATGAGGCGGTAGCGACCCAGGTTCTCATACGAGAGCTTGACGATCGCGACGTCGATGTTGTCCTTCAGCAGCGGCTCGAAGGCGCCGAGGGCCTGCTTCAGGTAAGGCGTCTTCAGGTACTGCCGGGAGGTGTTGCTCGGGCCGGGGGCGCTGTAGGCAGCCGTGTTCTCGAATGAATAGGCGATCGCGATCCTGGGCTCGACCTTGCGCGGGAAACCCAGCTTCTCGAGCTTGGCGTAGTCGCCGGCGATGCGGGCCCATTCGCCCAGCTTCCACGATGGGCGGTCGTCGTGGTCGATCAGGCCCATCAGCGCCTGCTCCTCGCCGCCCAGGTGGCTGGTGAAGGTCCAGGCCAGCGCGGCCTGGCCGCCCATCAGCAGCACGAAGTGGGCCCACATGCGCGACCAGCCCCTGCTGCCGTAGGAGCCGCCCCCGCCGGCGGCGAACTCGTTGAACCAGGTGGGCGTGCTCATGCCGGCCTTGATGAGCGCCGCCTCCCAGCCGCCGTTGAGCGCGTCGCCCGCATAGAAGCCCATCGCGCCGTAGGTGGTGTGGCGGCGGTAGCTGCCGAGGTAGTCGAATCCCTTGCGGCCCGACCAGTCCCAGTAGTTGGAGAGCGTGGGCTTGTCAGGCGTGTTCTTCTTGCGTACCGCCTCCAGATCGAGCAGCGTGTCGATCGTCACGTCGGACCAGAATCGCCGCAGGTCCAGGTAGCGCTCGGCGGGGCCGGGACCGTCGAAGTAGGGCAGGCGCACCTCGTCCCACCGGCCGATGCGGCGCGACCAACGCTGCGTGGCCCAGGCCTTGTTCAACGCCTCGAGGCTGCCGTAGCGCTGCTTGAGCCATTCGATGAAGCGCTTGCGGTCGGCTTCCGAGTACGAGACGAAGCCATTGCCGATCTCGTTGTCGTAGCCCACGGCCAGCAGCGCCGGATGCTTGGCGTAGCGCCTGGTCAGCGTGTCGGCCATGCGAACGGCCAGGCGCCGGTAGTCGGGGTCGCCGATGTCGTCCATGTAGCGCTCGGCCGGCGCCAGGCGCGTGCCGGCCTGGTTGACGATGTCCACGCCCGGGTACTTGTGATGGAGCCACGTCGGCGCAGGCAGGCCGGGGATGTCGAGGACGACCTTGATGCCGGCGGCCTGCATCTCGTTCATCACGGCGTCGAAGTGCCGGAAGTCGAACTTGCCTTCTTCAGGCTCGAAGTAGTCCCAGGACAGGTCGCCCATGCGAACGACCTTGAAGCCGGCCTGCTTCATCAGCGCCACGTCGCGCTTCACCTGGGCCAGGCTGCGGTCCACCGGCTGGTAGCAGGTGCCCACGAACAACTGCCCCGCACCCGGCCATTCGGGATGGCCTTCCGCGCCCTGGGCGTGGACGGCGGTCAGCGCCGCGAGCGCCAGCGTGCAGGCCAGAAGGGTCTTCCTGCCGGAGTTCATCCTCCTCAGACCAGGCCGTTGCCGCGGATCTTCAGCGCGATGGCCGGCCCACCCGCGAGGCCTTCGGGCAGCTTCACTTCCAGCCCCTTGCGGGTGCGCGTGAACGGCAGGGTGCCGGCGGCGCCGACGGCTTGCACGCTCTCGATCGCGCCCGGCGCGAGCGCCGAGTCCTTGCCGAGCGCACCGATGCGCAGCACGCCGCTCTTCGGCCAGCCAAGCGCGATGGCATAGAGCGCGCCCTCCTTGGTGGTGAAGCGGATGTCCTCGGCGGTGAACTGCAGCTGGCCCTCGCTGAAGCCGCCGTTGCCCACGCGCGTGGGCCCCTCGCCGTAACTGCGCCATGGGCGCGTGCCGTGGATGGCTTCGCCGTTGCGGCCCATCCACTCGGCCATCTCGGCCAGGAACTTGCGCTCGTCGGCATCGATCTCGCCGTTACCGCGCACGGGGATGGAGAGCAGCAGGTTGCCGTTCTTCGACACGATGTCGGCCAGCCGGTGGATCACGCTGGCGGCGGACTTGTAGCCGTGGTTGTCGAAGATGCCACGGTTGTAATGCCAGTCGCCGATGCAGGTGCAGGTCTGCCAGGGCAGGGGCTCGATGCCGTCGCGCTGGCCGCGCTCCACGTCCTCCACCAGCCCCGCGCGGCGCTCGGGCGGGATGATCTTGCCGTTGACCACCGCCTCCAGCCTGCCGCCGTGCCACGCCATGCTCGCGTTGTAGAAGTGGGCGGTGATGTCCAGCCCTGCCTGGCCCAACGGCAGGCCGGTGTCGTCGAAGTAGACCAGGTCGGGCTTGTAGCTGTCGATCAGGTCGCGCGCGCGCAGGAACCACTGGCGCACGAATGCCGGATTGCCTGCCGGCGGCTTCTCGTCCCAATAGCCGGTGTTCGTGTCGTGCCACTCGTTGGCCGTACGCATCGTCGTGATGCCGTCGGGCATCACGATGTTGCGGCCGGTGTAGAGCTCCTGCGGGTCCAGGCCCTCCCACCAGGTGCCGCGGCCGTCGGCCTTGGTGAGGCGATAGGCGTCGTAGCGCTGGCCGGCCAGCGGGCCTTCGGGGTCGTAGCCATAGGCCGTCTGGAGCCAGTGCCAGGCGTGCGCCGAGTGGTTGCTCACGCCGAAGCGAAGGCCCTTCGCGCGCGCCGCCTTGGCCCACGTGCCCACGATGTCGCGCTTCGGGCCCACGCGCACCGAGTTCCAGGCGTGGTACTTGGAGTCGTAGGCGTCGAAGTTGTCGTGATGGTTGGCGAGCGCGACGAAGTACTTCGCGCCGGCCTTGGCATACAGGTCGATCAGCGCCTCGGGCTCCCAGGCCTCGGCCTTCCAGCGGTTCTGCATCTCCATGAAGCCCACCTTG
>DATFAY010000276.1:0-40803 GCA_035254085.1 Piscinibacter sp. | reverse complement strand
GAGGCCAGCCGCTCGCGTCCCGCCTGCGCCGCCTCGGACTTCGGATAGTGCTTGAGCAATTCGTCGATGGTGCGCCTGGCCGCCTTCACGTCCTTCAGCTCGATCTGGCAATTGGCGATCGACAGCAGCGCTTCCGGTGCGCGCGCCGCATCGGGGTAGCCGTTGGCGAGCGCGCGGAACGAGGCGATCGCTTCCTTGTAGTCGCGCTTGCCGTAATAGGCGTTGCCCAGCCAGAACAGCACCGACTCGTTGTAGCCGCTGCCGGGGTAGCGCTTCTGGAAGCCAGCCAGCGCGCTCGCCGCAGGAGCGAAGTCGCCGCGCCGGAAGATCGCCATCGCGTCCTCGTACTGGCGCTTCTCGTCCGGGTCGGCGACGAACTCCTTGCCGTCCACCGACACCTTCTGCGGCTCGAGCTTGCGCATGCGGTCGTCCACGCCGGCCTGCATGTCCTTGACGCTGCGCTGCAGTTCGGCCACGTCGCGCGACAGCTGCTCGCCCTGCCCACGCAGCTTGGCGTTGTCGGCGCGCAGGGCCTCGAGCTGCCCGTTGAGGTCGAGCAGGCTCTTCTTCAGCTGCGAGATCTGGTCGGCCATCTGTGCGTTGAGATCGGCCTGCCTGGCGCGCTGCTGCTCGTTGCTCTGCTCGAGCTTCTGGCGCAGGTCGAGGATCGCCTTGCGCGCCTCGTCGTCGTCGAAGATGCCTGCATGGGCCGCGGGGGCGAACAGGGCGCAGGCGACGGACGCCGCGCCCAGCCAACGGAGGCTTGCGAGTTTCATGATGCGGCTCAACGGTTGACGAGCTCGGCGCGGCGGTTCTTCGCCCAGGCGGCTTCGTCGCTGCCTTGCACCGCCGGGCGCTCCTTGCCGAAGCTCACCGCTTCGAGCTGGTTGTCGTTGACGCCCAGCAGCTCGAGCTGCTTGACCACCGACTCGGCGCGCTTCTGGCCGAGCGCGAGGTTGTATTCGCGGCCGCCGCGCTCGTCGGTGTGGCCCTCGACGGCCAGCTTCTTCTTGCGATCGGCCGACAGCAGCTTGGCGTGCGCCTCGAGCGTCGGGCGGTATTCGTCCTTGACCACGTAGCTGTCGAAGTCGAAATACACCACGCGCGGCAGGTTGCCCTGCGCGGCCAACGGACCCTTGGTGAGGTCGACGCTCGCCACCTGCGACTGCGAGGTGCCGGCGGCGGAGCCGCCCTGCCCCGCGGGGTTCACGGGCGTCTGCTTCGCGGTCTCGACCGGCGGCAGCTTGTCGTCCAACTTCACGCTGGAGCAGCCCGCCATCAGCGCGACCACGGCCGCCGCGGCCAGCCCGCTTCGGGCGATTCGCATCATGTTCATTGCTTGGTCCTTGTTCAATCGCGCGCCAGCCGCGCTTTGCTTGCGGGCCCTTCGACCCAACGACACTTGGAACTCATCGCCCGAAGGGGCCCCACGTCGGCTCGCGCACATCGGCCGTCGTGGACACCAGGCGCGCTTTGATCTTGCCATCGAGCGTGGTGGTCATCAATACATCGCGCCCGCCCGCGCGGGTGGCGTAGATGATGAGCCGCCCGTTGGGGGCAAAGCTCGGGCTCTCGTCGTCAGTGGTGTCGGTGAGCGCCTGCACGTTGCCGCTGGCGATGTCCATGGTGTAGAGGCGAAACGCGTTGCCCTGCCGCGAGATGTAGGCCAGCGTGCGACCGTCGGGGCTGATGTCGGGGCTGATGTTGTAGCCGCCCGAGAAGGTGACGCGCTCGGCCGCGCCGCCGCCAGCAGGCATGCGGTATATCTGCGGCGCGCCGCCGCGGTCGCTGACGAAATAGAGGCTGCGCCCGTCGGGCGAGAACACCGGCTCGGTATCGATGGCCGCGGTGTTGGTGAGCCGGCGCACGCCCTCGCCGTTGCGGCCCATGATGTACAGCTGCGAACCGCCTTCGCGCGACAGCGTGAGCGCGATGCTCTTGCCGTCCGGCGACCAGGCCGGCGCGCTGTTGGAACCGCGGAAGTTGGCGATCATGCGGCGCTTGCCCGACGCCACTTCCTGCGTGTAGACGACGGCCTTCTGGCTTTCGAACGACACGTAGGCGAGCTCGCGGCCGTCGGGCGACCAGGCCGGCGAGATGATCGGCTCGGGGCTGTTGAGCGCCACCTGCCCGCCTTCGCCGTCGGCGTCGGCGATGCGCAGCGTGAAGCGGCCGCCGCCCTTGGTCACGTAGGCGATGCGGGTCGAGAAGACGCCTTTCTCGCCGGTGAGCTTCTCGTGCACGAAGTCGGCGATGCGGTGCGCCGCGAGGCGCAGGTCGGCCGGGTCGACGGCGTTGCTCTGACCGCCGAGCTCGCTGCCCTTGACCACGTCCCACAGCTTGAAGCGCACGTCGAAACGGCCGTCGGCCAGGCGGCTGACCGAGCCGCCCACCAGCGCATCGGCCGCGCGGCTGCGCCACTCCGCCAGCGACGGCTGCGTCACCTCGTCGAGCACGCCGGGCGCGTCGACGTTGCGGAACAGGCCGCTGCGCTCGAGGTCGGCGCGGATGATGCCCGAGACCGACTGGCTGCTGCGCTCCTCGTCGCGAAAGCGTGCGATGGCGATCGGCACCTGGCTGGCGCCCACGCCGGAGATCTCGACGCGGAACTGTGCGAATGCCGGAGCGGCAAGGAAAGCGCCGGAAGCGGCAGAGAACTGTCGTCTATTCAGCATGAGAGGTCATGACTCCGTTTTGGCAGCTTGGTTCACCGTCGCGCCCGAGCGCGCGAGCAGCCCCATCTTGAGATACCGGTAGTAGGTGCCTTCGGCCACGTACACCGCCAGTACGAAACCCAGGCGACCATCGAGGAAGCCGCGGCGCAGCAGGTAGCAGCGCACGAAGGCCCACAGGCCGTGCGACAGCGCACTGGCCAGCCCGCCGGAGCGTCCGGCGCGAACCTTGTCGAGGGCGCGCCCGCTGGTGTAGCGGTTCATCTTGTCCAGTGCGCTGTCCAGCGTGGGCATGCTCTCGTGCAGCAGTTCGCCCTCGAGGCGGCCAATGCCGCCGTCGACGACCAGCCGCTCGTGCACCAGGTCGTCCGTGAAGCGTCCCTGGCCGCGACGGAACAGCCGCAGCACGCGATCGGGGTACCAGTCGCCATGCCGCATCCACTGGCCACAGAAACTCGACAGGCGCGACAGCTCGTAGCCTACCTTGGACAGCGAGTCGCCCTGCGAGGAAGCGTGTGTTCCCTGTCCGGATGTGTCTTCGGCCACCACGCGCCGGATGCTGGCGGCCAGCGTCTCGTCGACGCGCTCGTCGGCGTCGATGCTGAGCACCCAGCGCCCGCTGGCCAGCGCCAGCGCGCGGTTCTTCTGTGCGCCGAAGCCGGGCCAGTCCTCGGTGCACACGACCTTGGCGCCCAGGCGGGCGGCGATCTCGCGGGTGCCGTCGGTGCTGCCGGAGTCGACCACGATGCACTCGTCTGCGAACGCCACCGAGCCCAGACAGCCCGCGACATGGTGCGCTTCGTTGTGCGTGATCAGGATGACCGACAGGTTGACGGCAGGCATGGTGCAAGGCAAAGGCAGGCGATTGTAGGCAGCCCGCTGAAAGCCCGGCCGCGGGCGCGGCAGATAATGCGGGCCCATGACCTCTCCCGCGCAGCCGCTGAAGAAGCGCCTGGCCCGCATCGCGCCCTTCTTTCGCGCCAGCCTCAACGGCCTGGTGATCGCCTTCATCGGCTCGGTGATCACGGCGCTCACGCAGCCGGCCATTCCGCAGTTGCTCAAGGTCGTGCTCGATCGCGGCTTCAAGAGCAATGCGCTGCCCTTGTGGCAGGTGCCGGTGGCCATCATCGGCATCTTCACGCTGCGCGGTATCGCCGGATTCGTCGCCTCGTACGGGCTGGCCTGGGCGTCCAACCGGAGCGTGGTGAGCCTGCGCGAGGCCATGTTCTCGCGCCTGATGAACGCCCAGCCGGCGCTTTTTGCCCGGCATTCGGCGAGCAACCTCGTCAACACGCTGACCTTCGAGGTGCAGAACGGCGCGAACGCGCTGGTGGGCTCGCTGCAGAACGTGGTCACCGACACACTCACGCTGCTCGCACTGCTGGCCTATCTGCTGTGGTCGAACTGGCAGCTGACCCTGTTCGTGGCGGTGCTGTTGCCGGCCGTCACGCTGGTGATGCGCGTGCTCAGCAAGCGGCTGCACCGGCTCACCGTGGAAGGCCAGCGCGCGACCGACGAACTGGCCTACGTGGTGGAGGAGAACGTGCTGGCCTGGCGCATCGTGCGCCTGCACGCGGCCGAGCGCCTGCAGGCCGAGCGATTCCGGCGCGTCAGCGAGATGCTGCGCAGGCTGTCGATCAAGGCCAATTCGGCCGCCGCCACCATGACGCCCATCACGCAGGTGCTGGCCGCCTGCGCGCTGTCCGCGGTGATCGTGGTCGCGCTGTGGCAAAGCGGGCACAACGGCAGCACGCCGGGCGACTTCGTCTCCTTCATCACGTCGATGCTGATGCTCATCACGCCGATCAAGCACCTGTCGGAGGCGGCCGGTCCGGTCACGCGCGGCCTGGCGGCGCTGGACCGCGGCATCTCCTTGATCGACCAGTCGCCGCCGGAATCGGGCGGCAGCTTCGACCCCGGGCGCAGCGGCGGTCGAATCGAGCTGCGCGGCGTGTCGCTGCGCTATCGCGAAGAACAGCCGCCGGCACTCGACGGCGTGACGCTCGCCATCGAGGCCGGCGAGACCGTGGCGCTGGTGGGCCCGTCGGGCGCGGGCAAGTCCACGCTCGTCAATGTGCTGCCGCGCTTCCTCGACCCCGAGTCCGGGGCCGTGCTTCTCGATGGCACGCCGCTGCCGCAATGGGACGTGCATGCGCTGCGCCGCCAGTTCGCGCTGGTGAGCCAGGACGTGGTGCTGTTCAACGACAGCGTGGCTGCCAACGTGGCGCTGGGCGAGGCAGTGAGCACCGAGCGCGTGCGCGAGGCACTTCGCGCCGCGAACCTGCTCGAATTCGTCGAGGGCATGCCCGAGGGCATCGAGTCGATGATCGGCCACAACGGCAGCCAGCTCTCGGGCGGACAGCGCCAGCGCCTGGCGATCGCGCGAGCGATCTACAAGGACGCGCCGATCCTCATCCTCGACGAGGCGACCTCGGCGCTGGACAACGAGTCCGAGCGCCTCGTGCAGCAGGCCCTGGAGCGGCTGATGCAAGGCCGCACCAGCCTCGTGATCGCGCACCGCCTCTCGACCATCGAGGGCGCCGACCGCATCATCGCGATGGAGAACGGCCGCGTGGTCGAACAGGGAACGCATGCCGAGTTGCTGGCCCACGGCGGGCTGTACGCTCGGCTGCATGCACTGCAATTCAGGAGCTGAGCCATGAGCCACCCGATCAGCCGCTACCCCGTGCCGGCGCTGGACTCGCTGCCCGAGGACATCCGCCAGAAGATCCTCGAGGTGCAGGAGAAAGCGGGCTTCGTGCCCAACGTATTCCTCACGTTCGCGCACCGGCCGGCCGAGTTCCGCGCCTTCTTCGCCTACCACGACGCGCTGCTGCTGCGCGAGTCGGGCCTGACCAAGGGCGAGAAGGAGATGATCATCGTCGCCACCAGCGGCGCCAACGGCTGCCTCTACTGCGTGGTGGCGCACGGCGCGATCCTGCGCGTGTACGAGAAGAACCCGCTGATCGCCGACCAGGTCGCGGTCAACCATCGCAAGGCCGACATCACCCCTCGGCAGCGGGCCATGCTCGACTTCGCGATGAAGGTGTGCCAAGACTCCGCATCGGTCGGCGAAGCCGACTTCGCCGCGCTGCGCACGCACGGCTTCAGCGACGAGGACGCCTGGGACATCGCCGGCATCACGGCCCTGTTCGGGCTGTCCAACCGCATGGCCAACGTGACCTCGATGCGGCCCAACGACGAGTTCTACCTGCTGGGGCGCTTGCCCCGCGCCAAGAGCTGAGAGGGCGCGCCGCATGCGCTACTGCGTCGTCATCCCCGTCCTCGATCAGCTTGCGTACACGCAGCAATGCGTGCAAAGCCTGCTCGCCGGCGGTTCGCCGGCCGAGTCGCTGCTCGTCATCGACAACGGCAGCAGCGACGAGACGCCGCACTGGCTCGCGTCGCGGAAAGACATCCCGTCGCTGCGCAACCGCGTGAACCTCGGCTGCGGCGGTGCCTGGACACAAGGCGCCCTGGCAACCGACGCCGAGTGGGTCGTCCTGCTGAACAACGACGTGATCCTGTGCGAGCACGCCATGGATCGCATGCTCGATGCCGCCGAGCGACACGGTCTGGAGGTGGTGAGCCCGTCGCTCGTGGAGGGGCCGCTGGACTACGACTTCGCGGCCCTCTCTGCATCGTTTTGCCCCGCGATGTCGGGCGCTCTGCGTCGAGACTGGTTCCACGGCGTGTGCTTCGCGGTCAAGCGAAGCGTCTTCGAGCGCGTCGGCTTTCTCGACACCGACCGCCAGCTCGGCGGTCGAGAGGACGTCGAGTTCCTGGTTCGCTGCCTGCGTCACCAGGTGCCGGTGGGCACGGTGGGCGACGCCTTGCTGCATCACTTCGGCTCGATCACCCAGAAGGCGATCAAGCTCGAGACCGGGCAGGACGATCTGGGCGACCGCGACCATTTCTACGGCAAGGTGGGCATGAACTGGCTGGCGCGCAAGCGCTTCAAGGCGCAGCGCCGGCAGCTTGCCCGGCAATGGATCGCCGCCGAACGCGCCGAGCGCGGATACACCATGCACATGCTGCGCGACGCGGGCCAATGGCGCGACGCGGCGTACCTCTGACCTAGACGCCGCCCTTGTAGCCCGTGTGCGCGTCGCCCTCGACGATCAGGTTGAGCTGGCCGGCGTAGCGCCGCGTCCAGCGACGTCGGTTGACCCATTCGACGTGCCGCGTGAAGAAGCCGGTCCCCGCTTCCGAACGCAGGCGCCTGAGCAGCAGCCAGCTTCCCAGGCGTTCGGCGCAGAACGACCAGGCGCGCGCCTGGTAGTTCTCGCGCACGAGCGGATGCTTGGTGACGCACGCGCGGACCACGCGCTCGATGCCTTCGATGCTTTCGAGCCAGAAGTCGGCCGGAAAGACACCCAGTTCGACGCCGCCCGGCACGATGACGTCCTCGCGAAAGAACGCTTGGACCTCGCGCGGCGCCAGGACGCCTTGGTCGACCGCCTCGGCGGTGAAGCGAAGCAGGTCCTCGACGTGGTGGTCGCGCGTGTACTCCTTCAGGTACCCGCGCCGGTACCAGGGCAGCCGCGTGAACCGCAGGGGCGCGCTGAGCACGAAGGGCGCTTCGCCGGGCCACAACACTTGCGCGAAACGCGCGCCCTCGAGCGCGGTCTTGGGCACGACGTCCATGACGCGGTACTTCGGGTCGCGCACGCCACTGACGCGCTGCCGCGAGACGAACTTGCGGTACTGGCAGATGCCCACCCGGGTCGCGTCAGGTCGATGGCGCCGCAGGTAGTTCTTCAGCGCGAAGCTGCCGGCCGTTCCACCCAGCACCGGATGGTGCGGCTCCCATTCGGGCGCAAGCTCACGCAGGTTCAGCCTGCCTTCGCCTTGCGCCTGCCCGAGGTGGATCGTCGTCACGAAGTCCGGAAACGCGAGCCAGGGCTGTACATGGGTCACGCAGGCGTAGACGAGCCCGGCGTCCTCCCGGCTCGACATGTCAGCGAACGCGCCGCAGGAAGCCGTCCGGGGCGACCGTGACGAGCAGCTTGTGGTCGATCGATTTGTCGATCTCGAACTCGGGATGGCTTTCCAGGTACTTGAACACCGCCGTCTTCGGGTTGTCGCCCGGCCCCCACGGCCGGTCCGGGAACATGTGCGCCGGCATGTCCTCGATGACGGTGTCGAAGACCACACAGTAGCTGCCTACCGACGTGAGGGGTGCGTAGGCCTCGAGCTCGGCCAGCACGTGCGCATGCGTGTGGTTGCTGTCGAGCGACACCAGCACCCTGCTCGCGCCCTTGGCGACAGCCTTCACTTGCGCAACGACTTCCGGCGCGACGCTGGAGCCTTGAATCATCGCGATGCGGCGCGACATCGGATGCGCCTCGATGGCCGCGCGATTGTGTGCGCGAATGTCGATGTCGATGCCCAGCACCTTCGCATCCTTCGGGCCGCCGCACAGCGCGTTGAGCTCGAGCATGGAAGCCATGAACACCAGCGAGCCGCCATGGGCGATGCCGGTTTCGACGATGAGGTCGGGCTGCACCGACCAGATCAGCTCCTGCATCGCGACGATGTCCTGCGGGTACTGGATGATCGGGCGCCCCATCCACTCGAAGTGGTACGAATACTTGCGAGCGTTGGCGCGGTCCATCCATTCGCGGGTGGCGCGCGCGAGGCCCTCGTCCCCGCCCTGCTCGGCGATCTCGGCGCGGCCCTCCTGCTTGAACTGTTCGTAGGGTGACATGGCTTTCCTTGATTGAGGGGATTCAGACCGGGCGCGCGGGGTTGCCGACCACCACGCGGCCGGGGGGCACATCGCGCGTGACCACGGCACCGGCGCCGATGACGGAATTTTCGCCGATGCGCAGGCGCGGCAGCACCACCGCGCCCGCGCCGACGAACACGTTGTCGCCCAGGGTGACGCAACCGCACACGGTGGCGCCCGGCGCGAAGTGCACGCCGTCGCCGACGCGGCATTCGTGGTCGACGCAGGCACGATGGTTGACGATGCAAGCCTCGCCGATGCGCGCGTCGGCGGCCACCACGGCTTGGGCCAGCACCTGGGTGCCGGCGCCCAGCGCCGCCGTGGCGCACACCGACGCATCGGGATGGACGACGCTCGCGACGCGCAGGCCGCGGCGGCGAAACAGCTGCTGGATCGCCAGCCGATCGCGCCCGCGGTCGCCGCCGATGGCGACGAGGCCGCAGACGTCGCCGAGGTCCGCGGCCTCCCCTGCCCAGCGTTCGAAGCCCGCTTCGCCGACGTACACGGGCACGCCGGGCAACGCCGAGGCCACCTCGCGGTTGTCGAACAGCGCGATCACCTGCCCGCCGCGCAGTCCGATGAGGCTCGCGAGGACCTTGGCATGCCCCGCGCTGCCCCAGATCGCGTAACGGGTCTCAGGCATGCAGTGCGGCCGCCACGACATCCGCGACGCGCCGCTGCTCGTCGTCGGTCATGTCGTGGAAGCTTGGCAGGTTGATGGCCCGGCCGGCGATGTCCGCCGCGATGGGCGAGCGCGCCGTGCCGCCGAAGCTCGGCAGGCTCGTGAGCGGATGGAAGAAGACGCGCGCGTCGATGCTTTGCTCGGCGAAGGCCGCCTGCAGCCGCTCGCGCGTCACGCCCGTGTCGGGCGCGAACACCGCGGTCGGCATCCACGCGCCGTTCACCGTGCCCGCGGGCTCCGGGTTCAGGCTCACGCCGCGATGCGGGGCGAGGAGTTCGCGGTAGCGCGCGAGGATGGCGCGCTTGCGATCGATGAGCTCGCCGATGCGCGCCATCTGCCCGCAGCCGATGGCCGCCTGCACGTTCGACATCTTGTACTTGTAGCCCACCGTGTCCGGCCAGAACTGACGGGTCTGCCCGCGTGCGCGGCCATGGTTGGACAGCGTGAGCACCGTTTCGTACAGCGCGGCGTCGTTGGTGACAAACATGCCGCCTTCGCCTGTGGTGAGCGTCTTGGTGCCGTGGAACGAGAAGGCGCCGAATCGGCCGAGACTGCCCGCGCGCCGCCCATGGAAGACCGAGCCGATCGCCTCGGCGGCGTCCTCGATCACCGGGATGCCGTGGCGCTCGCCGATGGCGAGGAGCCGGTCGAGCTCGCAGAGGTTTCCGTACAGGTGGACTGCGAGGATGGCCTTCGTGCGCGGCGTGATGGCGGCTTCGACCAGGTCGGGGTCGAGCGTCCAGCTGTCGGGCCGGATGTCGACGAACACCGGCGTCGCGCCCAGGTAGGTCACGGGTGCCACGGACGCGACCCAGTTCGTGTCCGCGAGGATGACCTCGTCGCCCGGGCCGATGCCCAGACCGGCCAGGCCCATGTGCAGCGCCCCGGTGCAGCTGGAGGTGGCGATCGCGTAGGACACCCCGAGATGCTCCCGGAACTGCGCCTCGAAACGCAGGATGTAGTCGTAGCAGCGCTCGCCCCAACCGTTGCGGGCGGCATCGGTCGCGTAGCCCACCTCCAGTTCGGTGATGGAGGGCTTGGTGTAGTAGATGCGAGGCTTCACACGATCTCCAGCACCGGAACAGCCGTCACGAAGCGCCCGCCCCAGCCGCGCACGTAGTCCAGCTGCTGCACGAGTTCGTGCTTCAGGTTCCACGGCAGCAGCACCACGTAGTCGGGCTTGGCGGCGCGCAGATGGTCTTCGTCGACGATCGGCACCCGGCTGCCCGGCATGAACTTGTGCTGCTTGGCCGGGTTGCGGTCCACCACGAAGGGCAGCAGGTCGGGCCGCACGCCCGCGTAGTTCATCAGCGTGTTGCCCTTGGCCGCGGCGCCGTATGCGCCCACGGTCTTGCCTTGCCGCTTGGCATCGATCAGGAAAGCCATGAAGTCGTTCTTGACCTTGTCGGCGGCCTGCTGGAACGGCGTGTAGCCGGCCGTGCTGGCCATGCCCGCGTCGACCTCGCGTTGCAGCACGTCGGCGACGCGGGCGGTCGTCGCGTGCCGGCCTTCGTCCTGTCGCTGGGCGAACACGCGCAGGCTTCCGCCATGGGTCGGATGCTCCTCGACATCGAAGACGGCCAGGCCGTTGGCTTCGAAGATGCGCCGCACCGCCGTGAGCGACAGGTACGAATAGTGCTCGTGGTAGGCGGTGTCGAACTGGTTCTCGCGAATCATGCGCAACAGGTGCGGAAACTCGAACGTCGCCACGCCTTGCGGCTTCAGCAGCGCGGTGAACCCGGACACGAAATCGTTGATGTCCGGCACGTGCGCCAGCACGTTGTTGGCGGCGACCAGGTCGACTCGGCGCCCTTGCGAGGCCAGTTCCGCCGCCAGTTCGGCGCCGAAGAACCGCTCGACGATGTCGATGCCGAGCCGGCGCGCCGCGCCCGCCGTGCTCGCGGTCGGCTCGACGCCGTAGCACGGAATGCCTGCCTGCTTCACGTACTGCAGCAGGTAGCCGTCGTTGGCCGCGATCTCGGACACCAGGCTGGCGGGGCCCAGGTCGAAGCGCCTGCGCATCGCCTCGACATACGCCTTGGCATGCGCCAGCCACGACGACGAGAACGAGCTGAAGTAGGCGTAGTCGTCGGTGAACAAGGCCTCCCGGCCCGCGTGGTCCTCGGTCTGCACGAGCCAGCATGACTGGCACACCAGCAGCCGCAGCGGGTACCAGACCTCGGGCGCGCGCAACGCGGCCGGCGCCAGGTAGGCATTGGACGGCGGCGCGCTGCCCAGGTCCAGAAAGCTCAGGGACAACTGCGCCCCGCAGTGGCGACACCTCACGCTCGGACTCCTTTGAAATCCCCGCCGACGAACGGGTGGCCGGCATCGCGCGGCGAGACCTCGGCGATGGGCAGCGGCCAGTCGATGGCCAGGGACGGGTCGCGCACGTTCAGGCCGCCCTCGGCCCCGGCATTGTAGGCAGCGCTGTGGCAGTACAGCATCTCCACCTCGTCGCAAAGCGTCTGGAAGCCGTGCGCGAAGCCTTCGGGGATCAGCAACGCCTGGCGGTTGTCGGCCGACAGCCGCGCGGCGTGCCAGCGCAGGAACGTGGGCGAGCCTTCCCGCAGGTCGACCGCGACGTCCCAGACCTCGCCGCGCAGGCAGCTCACCAGCTTGGCCTCGGCGTGCGGAGGGTGCTGGAAATGCAGGCCCCGCACGGTGCCTCGGCGTGCCGTGAACGTATGGTTGATCTGGCTCACGGGCCGGGTCCAGCCCGCCGCACGCAATTCGTCGGCGCAAAACAGGCGCGACAAGAAGCCGCGCGCGTCGCCCACGCGCTGCCGCACGACGAGCTTGAGACCGGGCAGCGGCGTGTCGGCGACGCTGAAACGCGCCCCGGTCGCGTCGCTCATCGAGCGGCCTCGTGCATCGAGATGTCGGCTTCGCACAGCGCGCGCGCGTCGGCCCCGTCGGCGAGCGCGCGGTACCAATGCATCGTCCGCTCCACGGCCTCGCGCAGCGGCCAACGCGGAGCAACGCCCAGCACGACGCGCGCCTTGGCGACTTCGAGTGCGAGCCATCCGGCCTCGTGCGGCCCGTCGGTGCCGTCGCCGAAGACGCATTCGCCGCTGCCGTAGGACTGGCGCGCGAGGGTGATCACGTCGCGAACCGTGGCGGCCTCGTCGGTGCGCGGGCCGAAGTTGTAGGCGCCCGCCAACGATGCGTCGGACCACATCCGCTCGGCGAGCCGCAGATAGGCGGACAACGGATCGAGCACGTGCTGCCACGGCCGGATCGCCTGCGGCCGGCGGATCAAGAGCGGCGTGCCGGCCTGCCACGCCCGCACGGCATCGGGCACGAGACGGTCCTCGGACCAGTCGCCGCCGCCGATCACGTTGCCGGCACGGGCGGTCGCCAGCGCCACGCCCTGCTCTCGAAGGAATGCGTCGCGATAGCTTGCCGCCACGATTTCCGATGCCGCCTTGCTGGCGCTGTAGGGATCGTGGCCGCCGAGCGCGTCGTCCTCGCGGTACGGATACGCCCATTCACGGTTGGCATAGACCTTGTCCGTCGTCACCGCCACGACCACGCGCACATCGTCCGATCCGCGCAATGCGTCGAGCAGGTGCGCCGTGCCCATCACGTTGGTCGCAAAGGTCGCCACCGGCTCGCGGTAGCTGGCGCGCACCAGGGGCTGTGCGGCGAGGTGCAGCACGATCTGCGGCCGGGCCGCGCGCACGGCGGCCGCCACAGCCGATGCATCGCGCACGTCGACGACATGGTGGTCGCAGCATTCGGCGACCCGCGCCAGCTCGAACAGGCTGGGCCGCGTGCTTGGCGCCAGCGCGACGCCCGTCACCTCGGCGCCCAGCCGATGCAGCCACAGCGCCAGCCAGCCGCCCTTGAAGCCGGTGTGGCCGGTGAGCAGCACCCGCTTGCCGCGCCAGAACGAAGGGTCGGGTCGCGTCACCATTTCTTCCATGGCGCACGTCCCGACTGCCACAGGTCTTCGAGCAGGTTCTTCTCGCGCAGCGTATCCATCGGCTGCCAGAAGCCGGTGTGAGCAAAGGCCATCAACTCGCCGTCGCGCGCCAGGCCCGTGAGGGGCTCGCCTTCCCAACTGGTGCTGTCGGAGGCGATGCGATCGATCACCTTGGGAGAAAGCACGAAGAAGCCGCCATTGATGAGGCCGCCGTCGCCGCGCGGCTTCTCCGAGAAGCCCGTGACCTGCCCGTCGGCGAGTTGCAAGGCGCCGTAGCGCCCCGGAGGCTGCACCGCCGTCACTGTGGCGAGCTTGCCGTGCGCCCGGTGGAAAGCGATCTCCGCCGCGATGTCGACGTCGGCCACGCCGTCGCCATACGTGAAGCAGAACGCGTCCTCGTCCATCAGGTAGCGCGCCACGCGCCTGAGCCTGCCGCCGGTCATCGAGTCCTCGCCGGTGTCCACCAGGGTGACGCGCCAGGGTTCGGCGTGCTTCTGGTGCACTTCCATTTCGTTGTGGGCCATGTCGAAGGTGACGTCCGACATGTGCAGGAAGTAGTTGGCGAAGTACTCCTTGATCACGTACCCCTTGTAGCCGCAGCAGATGACGAAGTCGTTCACCCCGCACGCGGAGTAGATCTTCATGATGTGCCAGAGGATCGGCTTGCCGCCGATCTCGATCATCGGCTTGGGACGCAGGTTCGTTTCTTCCGAGATCCGGCTGCCGAAGCCACCGGCCAGGATCACCGCTTTCATTCGCTGGCTCCTTCGCCGCTACATCAAGACGATGTCATACGCCTCGGGCGACCCCGTCGCCTCGGCCTGCAGCGAGATCGGCTTGCCGATGAAGTCGGACAGGCCGGCCAGGTGCTGGCTCTCCTCGTCGAGCAGCATCTCCACCACCGAGGGCGCGGCGATGACACGGAATTCCTTGGGATTGAACTGGCGCGCCTCGCGCAGGATCTCGCGCAGGATGTCGTAGCACACCGTGCGCGGGGTCCTGACCTGGCCCTTGCCTTGGCAGGTCGGGCACGGCTCGCACAGCATGTGCGAGAGCGATTCGCGCGTGCGCTTGCGCGTCATCTCGACCAGGCCGAGCTGGGTGAAGCCGCTCACCGTGATCTTGGTGCGGTCGCGTGCGAGCTGCTTGCGGAATTCGGCCAGCACCGCGTTCTGGTGCTCTTCCCGGTTCATGTCGATGAAGTCGACGATGATGATGCCGCCCAGGTTGCGCAGGCGCAGCTGGCGCGCGATCGCGCCGGCCGCTTCGAGGTTGGTCTTGAAGATCGTGTCGTCGAAGTTGCGTGCGCCGACATAGCCGCCGGTGTTCACGTCGACCGTGGTCAGTGCCTCGGTCTGGTCGATGATGAGGTAGCCGCCGGACTTGAGGTCCACCCGGCGCGCCAGCGCCTTGGTGATCTCTTCATCGATGCCCAGCAGGTCGAAGATCGGCCGCTCGCCCTTGTACAGCTCCAGCTTGCTCACCGACGTGGGCGTGAACTGCTCCCCGAAGGCCTTGAGCGCATCGAACTGCATCTTGGAGTCGATCTTGATCGTCTGCGTGTTGTCGTGCGCGAGATCGCGCAGCACGCGCTCGGCCAGGCTCAGGTCCTGGTGCAGCAGCGTGCCGGCCGGCGACTTGAAGCTGCGCTCGCGGATCGCGGCCCAGGTCTTGCGCAGGTAGGCGATGTCGTCGGCGAGGTCCTCGTCGCTCGCCTCCTCGGCGTTGGTGCGAAGGATGAAGCCGCCGCCCCCGCCGTCCTCGGGCTTGCCGGCCAGGGCCGCCATGCGGCTGCGCAACTGCTCGCGCAATTCGGGCGAACCGATCTTCTGCGAGATGCCGATGTGGTCGTCCTGCGGCAGGAAGACGAGCAGGCGCCCCGCGATGCTGATCTGCGTGGACAGGCGCGCGCCCTTGGTGCCGATCGGGTCCTTGATGACCTGCACGGTGAGCGTCTGGCCCTCGAAGACAAGCCGCTCGATCGGCGGCGGCGGCGCGGCGCCCGGCTCGGTGCGCGCCGTGCCGCCATTCACGTGCACGTCGGCCACGTGCAGGAAGGCCGCGCGTTCCAGCCCGATGTCGATGAACGCCGACTGCATGCCGGGCAGCACCCTCGCCACGCGGCCCGCATAGATGTTGCCGACGAGGCCCCGCTCCAGCGCGCGCTCGACGTGCAGTTCCTGCACCGCGCCGTTCTCGACCACGGCCACGCGGGTCTCCTGCGGAGCCCAGTTGATGAGGATGTCTTGCATGGACGGTGTGTCGTGATGCGCCGTGGGTCGAACTCAGAACCGGACCCGCGCTTGTCTCAGCAGTCGTGCCGTCTCGTACAGGGGCAAACCCATGATACCGGAGTAGCTGCCCTCGATATGGCTGATCCAGGCCGCCGCGGCGCTCTGGATCGCGTACGCGCCGGCCTTGCCGAAGGGCTCGCCGGTGGCCACGTAGTGCGCGATCTCGTCGGCGCTCACGCCCGCGAATCGCACGCGCGACACATTGACCGCCAGCGCCTGGCGCCGCCCCCAGGCCAGCGCGACCGCCGTGATGACGCGGTGGGTGCGGCCGGCGAGCAGCGACAGCGTGGCGCGCGCGTGCGCCGCGTCCGCCGGCTTGCCCAGCACCTGCCGGCCCAGCGCGACGGTGGTGTCGGAGCACAGGATCGGCGCCGGCGCCAGCCGGCGCGCGGCCAGGCGGCGGCGCGCGGCATGCAGCTTGGCGCGGGTGACGCGCTCGACGTAGTCGGCGGGCAGTTCACCCGCGATCTCGGCCTCGAGCGCTTCGGCGTCTTCCTCGGGCCCGGGCAGCAGCAGTTCGTGCCGCACGCCCAGCTGTTCGAGCAGTTGCCGCCGCCGGGGGCTCTGCGACGCGAGGTAGATGAAATCGTGCGTCATTCGCGGTGGTAGGGGTGGTTGACCGTCACGGTCCAGGCGCGGTACAGCGCCTCGGCCAGCAACACCCGCACGAAGGCGTGCGGCAGCGTGAGGTCCGACAGGCGCAGCGTCTCGTCCGCGCTGGCCTTGAGCCTGGCGTCGAGCCCGTCGGGGCCGCCCACCAACAGCGTCACGTCGCGGCCGTCGCCCATCCAGGCCGTCATGCGGTCGGCCAGTTGCCGCGTGGTCACGCGCGTGCCACGCTCGTCGAGCACCACGCGCCGTGCACCGCGCGGCACAGCCGCCTCCAGCCGCTGCGCCTCCGCCGCCATCAACTGCTCGGCGGTCTTCGAGCCGCGCGGCTCGGCCTTCACCGCCTTCAGCTCGAGCCGCATCTCGGGTGGAAAGCGCTTGGCGAAATCCTCGTAGGCGGTGTCGGCCCAGGCTGGTTGACGTTGACCGACCGCCACCAGCAGCAGCTTCACGCGCGCGGTGCCGGCTTCTTGGCCGCGGCCTTCTTGGCGGGGGCCTTCTTCGCGGCCGTGCTCTTGACGCCCACCGTGCGCGTCACGCCGGGGCGCGCCGCCGCCTTCTTGGCGGCCAATTTCCTGGCCGGGGCCTTGGCGGGCGCCTTCTTCACCGCGGCCGGCTTCGCCGCCGTCTTCTTCGCGGGCGTCTTCACGAGGGGCGCCTTGGCGGGCGCCGCCTTGCGCGCGGCGGCCTTCTTCGCGACGGGCGCCGCGCCGGCGCCGTTCGACGCCTTGACCAGCTTGAGCGGCTTCTCGTCGATCTTCATCTTGACCGGCTTGTCGCCCCAGATCTCCTCGAGGTGGTAGTAGTCGCGGATCGCCGGCTGCATGACGTGCACCACGGCCGCGCCGCAGTCCACGATGATCCACTCGCCGTTGTCTTCGCCCTCGGTGCGCATCACCGGGAAGCCGCGCGTCTTGACCGCGTCGCGCACGCTCGATGCCAGGGCCTTGGTCTGCCGGTTGCTGGTGCCCGAGGCGATGATCACGCGCTCGAACAGCGGCGACAGGTGTTCTGTGTTGAAGACCACGATGTTCTGGCCCTTCACGTCTTCCAGACCATCGACGATGGCGCGTTGCAGTTTGCGGATGTCCATTCAGCTCCCGGCGTTCCCTCGATAGAGGTGGTGTTGGTCAATATAGCGCGCGACGGCGGGAGGCACCATGTCGGTGTAATCCCGGCCGCCGGCGATGCGTTGGCGAACCTCGGTGGCGGAAATCGCCATGCGCGGCAGCGGCAAAGGCACCACCCGATGCGCCACGGCGGCCAGCGCCGGTGCGGGCTGCGGCGCGATGCCGTCGCGGCTGGCCACGGCCAGCGTCACCAGGGTGACCAGCTCCTGCCAGCGATGCCATGTGGCGAGGTTCGCGTACTGGTCCTGGCCGATCACGAGGAACCACTGCGCCGGCTCGCCGCCCTGCAGCTCGTGCACGGTGTCGATCGTGTAGCTCGGTCCGCTGCGCCAGAGCTCGCAGTTCTCGAGCACGAACCGCGGCTCGCCGGCGATGGCCAGCGTCACCATCGCCTGGCGATCGGCCACGGGTGCGAGCTGGCGCTGCTTCTGCCACTGCACGCCGGCCGGCACCCAGCGCAGCTCGTCGAGCATCAGGTGCTCGAGCGCGCAGCGCGCCAGCGCGAGGTGCGCGTTGTGCGGTGGGTCGAAGCTTCCGCCGAGCAGGCCGATGCGCTTCATGCGGTCGCCGCGGTCGTCACGGCCCTTCGCTCGCCCAGTCGCGAACGGGCAGGAAGTCGGTGTACAGCCGCGCTTCGGGCGTGCCCGGCTCGGGGTGCCAGTCGTAGCGCCACTTCACGATCGGCGGCATCGACATGAGGATCGATTCGGTGCGCCCGCCCGATTGAAGGCCGAACAGCGTGCCGCGGTCGAACACGAGGTTGAACTCGACATAGCGGCCGCGCCGGTAAGCCTGGAAGTCGCGCTCGCGCTCGCCGTACGGCAGCGCCTTGCGCCGCTGCACGATGGGCAGGTAGGCAGCGAGGAATGCGTCGCCCACGGCGCGCGTCATCGCGAAGCTGCGCTCGGCGCCGAGCTCGCAGAAGTCGTCGTAGAAGATCCCGCCGATGCCGCGCGGCTCGTTGCGATGCTTGAGGAAGAAGTAGTCGTCGCACCAGCGCTTGAAGCGCGGATGGAGATCGGCGCCGAAGGGCGCCAGCGCATCGCGGCAGACGCGGTGGAAATGCCGCGCGTCGTCCTCGAAGCCGTAATAGGGCGTGAGGTCCATGCCGCCGCCGAACCAGGTGACCGGCTCGCGATCCTGCGGAAAGGCGGCCAGCATGCGCACGTTCATGTGCACCGTCGGCACGTAGGGATTGAGCGGATGGAAGACCAGCGACACGCCCATCGCCTCGAAGGGCGCACCCGCCAGTTCGGGCCGGTGCTGCGTTGCCGAGGGCGGCAGCGTCTTGCCCTTCACGTGCGAGAAGCCGCAGCCGCCCCGCTCGAGCAGGGCGCCGCCCTCGAGCAGGCGAGACACGCCCTCGCCTTCGAGCTTGCCGCCCGGCTCGCGGGTCCAGGCATCGCGGATGAAGGGTTGGCCGTCCTCGGCCTCCATCGCGCCGACGATGCGGCCTTGCAGGTCGAGCAGGTAGTCGCGTACGTCTTGCGTGTTCATGCTTTCCATTTCACGGGCGTGGCCTCTTGCGGCCGCTTGCCCACACGATGGCCCAGGTAGGCCTGCACGGTGGCCATGTCGGCTTCGGCGTCGCCGCTCAGGCGAATGAACTTCTCGACCCCGACCACCCGCTCGGCGAAGTCGAGGTACACCAGCGCGAGCGGCACCTGCGCCTTCAGGGCGACATGGTAGAAGCCCGAGCGCCAGTTGTCCCGGCGCCGGCGCGTGCCCTCCGGGGCCAGCGCCAGCCACATGAATTCGCCGCGGCGCTTGGCGGCCGCCAGCTCGTCGCCCATCTGCCCCACGATGCCCTGCGGCGAATGGCGGTCCACCGGCCGCCCGCCCAGCCAGCGCAGCCAGCGGCCGAACAGCGGCAGCCGGAACAGGCTCGCCTTGCCCCAGAAGGTGACCGGGATGCCGATGCTCCATTTGGCGAGCAGGCCGATCACGAAGTCCCAGTTCGAGGTGTGCGGGTAGACGATCGCCACGCCCTGCCGCGCGGGCAGGCCGTGGAAGCGCACCTGCCAGCCCGCCAGCCGCAGCACGGCGCGCGCCCATGCGCTGCCGCGCAGTTGCACCGGCGCTTGCAGCAGTTGCATCAGGCGCTCAACGCTTGATCGCGCGATGGCCGATGTCGCGACGGTACTGCGCGCCGTCGAAGTGGATGCCCTCGACGACCTCGTAGGCGCGGTGCTGCGCCTGCCGCACCGAGTCGCCCAGCGCGGTGACGCACAGCACCCGGCCGCCCGAGGTGACGATGTCCTTGCCTTGCAGCGCGGTGCCGGCATGGAACACGACCGCGTCGGGCGCCTCCGGGGGCAGGCCGGTCACGGCATCGCCCTTGCGCGGGCTCAGCGGGTAACCCGCCGCCGCCATCACCACGCCGAGCGCGACGCGCCGGTCCCATTGCAGCTCGACCTGGTCGAGCGTGCCGTCGGTGGCATGCATCAGCACGTCGAAGAGGTCGCTCTTCAGGCGCATCATGATCGGCTGCGTCTCGGGGTCGCCCATGCGGCAGTTGAACTCCACCGTGCGCGGGTCGCCGTGCGCATCGATCATCAGCCCCGCGTAGAGGAAGCCGGTGAAGGGAATGCCGTCCTTGGCCATGCCCTGGATGGTGGGCAGCACGATCTGGTGCATGACCTTGGCATGCACGTTGGGCGTGACCACCGGCGCCGGCGAGTACGCGCCCATGCCGCCGGTGTTGGGGCCCTGGTCGTCGTCCTGCAGGCGCTTGTGGTCCTGGCTGGTGGCCAGCGACACCACGTTCTGGCCGTCGCACAGCACGATGAAGCTGGCCTCCTCGCCTTCGAGGAACTGCTCGATCACCACGCGGGCGCCGCCCTGGTTGTGCTGCACGCCCAGCTTGTTGTCCAGCAGCATCCAGTCGATCGCCTCGTGCGCCTGCGCGAGCGTGGTGGCCACCACCACGCCCTTGCCGGCGGCCAGGCCGTCGGCCTTGATGACGATCGGCGCGCCGTGCCGGTCGACGTGGGCATGCGCCGCCTGCGCGTCGTGGAAGCTCGCGTAGGCCGCGGTCGGAATGCCGTGGCGCTGCATGAACTCCTTGGCGAAGGCCTTGGAGCTTTCGAGCTGCGCGGCCGCGCGCGTGGGGCCGAAGACGCGCAACCCGCGCTCGCGGAAAGTGTCGACGACACCGGCGGCCAGCGGCCCCTCGGGGCCCACCACCGTCAGCACGATCTTTTCCTTGACGACGAAGTCGGCCAGCTCGTCGAAGCCGGTGAGCGCGACGTTGTGCAGCCGGATATCCGAGCCGGTGCCGCCGTTGCCCGGCGCGACGTAGACCGTCTGCACCTTGGGCGACTGCAGGAGCTTCCACGCCAGCGCGTGCTCGCGGCCGCCCGAGCCGATCACCAGGACCTTCATGCCGCTCTCCGGCCGCGGGCTGCGACGAGTCTCATTGCGCGATCTCGGCGTTGTGATAGACCTCTTGCACGTCGTCGAGGTCCTCGATCACGTCCAGCAGCTTCTGCATGCGCTGCGCGTCCTCGCCGGCGAGTTCGATGGTGTTCTCGGCGCGCATGGTGACTTCGGCCACCTCCGGCTTCAGGCCCGCCTTCTCCAGCGCGTTCTTCACCGCCTCGAAATCGGGCGGCGCCGTCAGCACTTCCACCGCCCCGTCGTCGTCGGCGATCACGTCCTCGGCGCCGGCCTCGAGCGCCACTTCCATCACCTTGTCCTCGCTGGTGCCCGGCGCGAACACGAGCTGCCCGACGTGCTTGAACTGGAACGCCACCGAGCCCTCCGTGCCGAGATTGCCGCCGTACTTGCTGAAGGCATGGCGCACTTCGGCCACGGTGCGCACCCGGTTGTCGGTCATGCAGTCGACGATGATCGCCGCGCCGCCGATGCCGTAGCCCTCGTAGCGGATCTCTTCGTAGGTCACGCCCTCGAGGTTGCCGGTGGCCTTGTCGACGTTCTTCTTGATGGTGTCGGCCGGCATGTTGGCGGCCTTCGCCTTGTCGATGGCCAGGCGCAGGCGCGGGTTCATGTTCGGGTCGCCGCCGCCCTGGCGGGCCGCGACCATGATTTCACGGATGATGCGCGTCCACACCTTGCCGCGCTTCTCGTCCTGGCGGCCCTTGCGATGCTGGATGTTGGCCCACTTGGAATGACCGGCCATAAGGCTCCTCTGGCACGAACCGCCCGGGCGGGCGTTCGGCATGTTGTTCGATAGACTGCAATTTTACTTGCCGCCCCGGAGCACTTCGATGGCCGACCCGATCCTCATCGCCCAGCACGGCTCGAACCAGGCCCTGCTGCTGCCCGCGCTGGCCAACCGGCACGGCCTGATCACCGGCGCCACCGGCACCGGCAAGACCATCACCTTGCAGACCATGGCCGAGAAGTTCAGCCAGCTCGGTGTGCCCGTGTTCATGGCCGACGTGAAGGGCGATCTCACCGGCATCACGCAGGCGGGCAAGATCGGCGACAAGCTGGCCGCGGTCATCAAGGAGCGCGGCCTGCCGATGCCCGCCAGCGCCGCCTGCCCCGCCACCTTGTGGGACGTGTTCGGCGAGCAGGGCCATCCGGTGCGCGCCACCGTCAGCGACATGGGTCCGCTCCTGCTGGCGCGCATGCTGGCGCTCAACGAGACGCAGCAAGGCGTGCTGCAGCTGGTCTTCAAGATCGCCGACGACCACGGCCTGCTGCTGCTCGACCTCAAGGACCTGCGCGCCATGCTGCAGCACGTGGGCGACAACGCGAGCGAATTCACCACCGAGTATGGCAACGTGAGCGCGGCCAGCATCGGCGCCATCCAGCGCGGCCTGCTGCAGATCGAGGAGCAAGGCGGCGACAAGTTCTTCGGCGAGCCCATGCTCAACATCGCCGACTTCATGCAGACCACCGATGGCAAGGGCGTGGTGAACATCCTCGTCGCCGACAAGCTGCTCAACAGCCCGCGCCTGTACGCGACCTTCCTGCTGTGGATGCTTTCCGAGCTGTTCGAGCAATTGCCCGAAGTCGGTGATCTGGATCAACCCAAGCTCGTTTTCTTCTTCGACGAGGCGCACCTGCTGTTCAACGAGGCGCCCAAGGCGCTGGTGGAGCGCATCGAGCTGGTGGTGCGATTGGTGCGCAGCAAGGGCGTGGGCGTGTATTTCGTGACGCAGAACCCGCTCGACGTGCCCG
Source organism: Piscinibacter sp. (assembly GCA_035254085.1). Taxonomy (GTDB): domain Bacteria; phylum Pseudomonadota; class Gammaproteobacteria; order Burkholderiales; family Burkholderiaceae_C; genus Albitalea. The sequence goes on along the minus strand of DATFAY010000276.1, from coordinate 18,606 downwards.
ACACCGTGCTCGCGCAGCTGGGCAATCGCGTGCAGCACGCGCTGCGGGCGTTCACCCCACGCGACCAGAAGGCGGTCAAGTCGGCGGCCAGCACCATGCGGGCCAATCCGGGGCTGGACATCGAAGCGGCGATCACCGAACTGGCCGTCGGCGAGGCGCTGGTGAGCTTCCTCGACGAGAAGGGCCGCCCGAGCGTGACGCAGCGGCTGTTCGTCATCCCCCCGGGCAGCCAGATCGGCCCGATCACGCCCGAGCAGCGCGAGGCGCTCATCGCGACCTCGCTGGTCGCCGGCGTCTACGAGAAGACGGTCGACCGCGAGTCGGCCTACGAGAAGCTGAAGGGCCGCGCTGCCAGCGCACCTACCGCCGCCCCCGCGGGTCGCACCATGAACGACGCTCCCTCGGCGCCCAACCCGCCGACGCCGATGCCCGCCCCGGCGCCGTCCGGCGGCGCGGGCGGCTGGCTCGGCGACGTGGCCGGCGGCCTGCTGCGCGGCTCGGGCCGCAAGGACTCGGTGCTCGAGACGGTCGCCAAGTCGGCCGCGCGGTCGATCGGCTCCACGGTCGGGCGCGAGATCATCCGCGGCGTGCTGGGCAGCATCCTCGGCGGGGGCAGTACGCGCCGCCGTTGAGCGGCGCGGCCCAGGCTTACGGCAGCGGCGTCATCTTCACGCTGGGCGGCGACATCACCCGCGCCTCCGCGCCGACGCTGCTCAGGATGCCGTTGGCGACGTAGCTGTCCTGCGTGTCCGGCTCCAGCGCTGCGATCACGAGGTTGGCCAGCGGCTGGTCCAGCGGCACGTAGTAGCTGCCGGCCTGGGTATCCAGCAGCGCGGGCGACACCTGCACTTGCAGGCGCAGCACCTCGCCGCCGGCGATGCTGCCGCGCACGTCGGAGCGCACCCCGCTCTCTCGCGCGGTCTCCTGGTAGATCTCGCCGCGCATCTCGCCCAGTTCGTCCAGCTGCTGCACGATCACGCCCAGGCCGCGCAGGTGCCTCACCGCGTCGCTCTGGTCCGCCGAGAGCCAGTAGCCGCAGGGCCGGGCGCGCTGCTTGAGCGGCCGCAGCTCCAGCGCCGAGTCCCAGGCGACATTGACCAGCTTGTCGGCGCCGGTCTGCGGGTCGAGCATCAGCAGCCCGTACTCGCTGGGCGTGGCGGCAGCGTCCACCACCTCGTCGCCCTGGCAGGCCTTGGCGCTCACCTCGTTGTCCACGAAGCCGCGCAGCTTGGCGAGATCGCCCGCGCGCTCGGCGGTGCTCTGCAGCAGGCTGCCGATCGCCGTCACTTGCGTGAACACGCGCCGTTGGAGGTGCATGCGGCCGATGCCCACGCCGCGTGTTTCGACCAGGAAGCTGATCGCGTTCTTCAGGCCGTTCACGTTGCGGCCCGTGTCGGGACGCACGCCGCCCATCGACACCTTCTTGTCTGCGATGTCGGCGGAGGTCGTGTAGTACCACTCGCTGGTCAGGCCCTCTTGCTTGAGGCGGGCCAGCAGCGGGCGGCGAAACCATTCCTCCGACGCCTTGGTGATGAACTCGGGCAGGTTGGGCGTCATCGCGTACTGCACCAGTGCGTCGAAGCGCTGGATCGCGCCGAACTTCTCGAGGTAGCGGCCGACCACGGTGTACTCGTGCGAGTCGACCACGACCATCGGCCGGTAGTCGCGCGCGAGCTGCGCCTGCGCCTGGGCTTCGGGTGTCTTCAGCAGCAGATGGTCGCGGTTGGCGTCGATGCCGCTGGCGGTGACGCGCCGCTGGTCGCGCGCCCCGTCGGGGTTGGCGCGCGGCAGCACCAGCACGTTGATGCGGTCGAGCAGCGGCGCCAGCCGCCCCTGCGCCAGTTGCTGCGCGACGACGAGCAGCGCCTCGGCGCCGGCCGGCTCGTCGCCATGCTGCTGGCCCACCAGCAGCACCGTCGGCCGGCCCGAGCGAACCAGGGCCGCCGGATCGGTGTCGGCCAGCCGCGTGTACAGCAGCGCCTCCAGCGGCACGCCGCGCTGCGAGCTGCCCAGCGCCAGCAACTTGATCGTCGTGCCGCCGCCGCCCTCGTGCACCAGGCCGTGCAGCGCCGATCGCAACTCCTCATTGCTGGTGTAGCCGGGATGCCCCGGTGCGAAGGCCGGGGTGGACCAGTCGACGGCGGGGTCGGGGAAGCGTGCCGCGACGGCGGGACCATAGGGCGCGGACTGCACCGACTGCGCGGGCGAAGCCGGCGCAGGCGCCGGCGGCACCGGCACGCCGGCGGCGTGCGCCGCGGGCGCCGGACCGGGCGCGAGGCGCGGCGGGCTGCTCGTGGCCGGTGCCGGGCGCGGCGCGCTCGCCGGCGGCGTCGCGCAAGCGAGCAAGCTGCTCACCAGCACGGCCAACGGCCACCACCGCACGCGCGAAACCCGAGTCCGACTCGCCATGACCTGCCTCCTGCTGGCCGCGCGAGGGCGCGGCGGCGACGAATGGTAGCGTCGCCGACGCGGCGCGCCGGCGCCGTTCACCGCCCCGCGCGCTCCGTTCGACGGTCGGCACCCGCCGCGCAGCATGTCGCGCGCGCCGGCGGCGTTTCGTCGCGCCGCGCTGGCGCTTGCGGCCACCCGCGTGCACAGTGAGCCCCTGAGACTTCCCGAAGACAATCGCCCCGATGTCGTCCCTGCCCGGCTTGGCCCCTCGCGAGCATCGTCTGCTTCGCTTCGCCATGCGCGGCGTGCGCAGCATGGGCGTCGGCGTCGTGGTGGCGTTCGTGCTCATCGGGGTCTACCACCACGACTTCTGGCCCACGCTGGTCTATTCGCTCAGCATCACGCTGGGCTGCTGGTTCTTCATCGACAGCGGGCGCATCGCGGCGGCGCGCTGGACACACCGGCGCCTGCCTTCGTCGGTGCGCCCTAGCCAATGGCCCGGCTGGCGCTGGATGGTGGCGGTGGTGCTGCTCGGCACGCTGGTGGGCTACTCCGCCGGCAACGGGCTCGCCAACTGGATCACCGGCTTGCACAGCCCCGGCCCGACCGACGTCGCGAGCCTGCGACAGGCGCTCGCGCTCATGATCGTCGCCCTCATTCCGGGCGCGGCGGCCACCTATTTCTTCTACTCGCGCGAACGCATCGCACAGAGCGAAGCGCTGGTGCAGACGGCACAGCGCCAGGCAGCGGAGAACCAGCTCAAGCTGCTCGAGTCGCAGCTCGAGCCGCACATGCTGTTCAACACCCTGGCCAACCTGCGCGTGCTGATCGGCCTCGATCCGGCACGCGCGCAGGCCATGCTGGACCGGCTGATCGCCTTCCTGCGCGCCACGCTGGAGGCCTCGCGCTCGGGCTCGCATTCACTGGCGCAGGAGTTCGCGCGCATCGCCGACTACCTCGAGCTGATGAAGATCCGCATGGGCGACCGGCTGCGCCCCGAGCTCGACCTGCCGCCGGAACTGGCCGACCAGGCGGTGCCGCCGCTGCTGCTGCAGCCCCTGGTCGAGAACGCCATCAAGCACGGCCTGGAGCCGCATGTGCGCGGCGGTCGCCTGCGCGTGAGCGCCGCACGCGAGGGCGACCAGCTGGTGCTGCGCGTGCGCGACACCGGCCAGGGCCTGCGCGGCGAGGCGGGCGACGGCACGCGCTTCGGGCTGCAGCAGGTGCGCGAGCGCCTGGCCACGCTGCACGGCTCGGCCGCCACGCTGCAACTGGCCGATGCGCCCGATGCCGAGGGCGGCACGCTGGCCATCGTGCGGCTGCCGATTCGCTGATCCGTCGATTCGCTAGGATGCGCGCCTCATGACACCACCCAGCGCAACTGCACTGATCGCCGAAGACGAGCCGCTGCTCGCCGCTGCCTTGCAGGCGGAGCTGGCGCGTCAATGGCCGCAATTGCAGATTGTGGCGAGCGTGGGCGACGGCGACGCGGCGCTGGCGCAGGCGCTGGCCGTGCAGCCCGACGTGCTGTTCCTGGACATCCGCATGCCCGGACTGAGCGGCCTGGAAGCGGCCCAGGCCGTTGCCGAGGACTGGCCCGAGTCCGGCGCGCGCCCGTTTCCGCTGATCGTCTTCGTGACCGCGTACGACCAGTACGCGGTCCAGGCGTTCGAGCGTGCCGCGGTCGACTATGTGCTCAAGCCGGTGCAGCCCGGGCGCCTGGCCCAGACCTGCGCGCGCCTGCAGGCGGCGCTGCGCCAGCGCACGCGGCCGGAAGGCGGCAGCAAGGGGATCGACGAGCTGATGCAGCAGCTGCGCGGCCTACTGGGCCAGCCGGTGAACACCGCTCCGTCAGGGGCGCCGCTGCGGGTCATCCAGGCGGGGGCGGGCAACGCCATCCACATGGTGCCGGTCGACGAGGTGCTGTACTTCGAGGCGGCCGACAAGTACGTGCGCGTGGTCACCGCCGAGCGCGAGCATCTGATCCGCACCTCGCTGCGCGAGCTGCAGCCTCAGCTGGACCCGCAGCGCTTCTGGCAGATCCACCGGGGCAGCATCGTCCGCTGCGACGCCATCGCGAGTGCACTGCGCGACGACTCGGGCAAGCTGACGCTCACGCTGCGCGGCCACGGCGACACGCTGACGGTGAGCCGCCTGTATGCGCACCTGTTCAAGGCGATGTAGGGAAACGCTGCTCAGCGGTCGCGTTCGTCGTGGTGCCTGCGGCGCGGATCGACCGGCACCGGCGCCCAGCGGCGGTCGTCGTGGTCGTATTCCTGGCCATACTCGTCGTGATGGTGATGGCGGCCGTGGTAGCCGGGGCTGTAGTAGCCGGGGGCGTAGTAGCCGGTCCGGTAGACCACCGGCGGCAGCATCACCGGGGCCGGCCGGTAGACCACGCGCGGAACGGGCGCATACACGACCGGGGGCGGTGCGTAGACGACGGGGGCCGGCTCGTAGACCACCGGCGGCGGCACATAGACGGGGGCCGGCGCGTACACCGGCGCATTGGAGATGACGGTACCTACCGGCGGCGCGCTGATGCCGATCGACCAGTAGACGTTGCCCGCATGGGCCGCACCGGTGGCCAGGGCGCAAGCAGCGCTGGCAAGGGCGATGGCGATTTGCTTCCTCATCACGTTGCTCCTTCTGCGCGTCTTCGGCGCGTGCCCAGACAACGCACGGCACGGGGCCCGCGGTTGACGAGCACAAGGTAAAGGATGGTTTCAGCGCCCGGCAACGCTCCTTTCCGCGCGAGCGCTTCCTTCGCTGCCGGGCTGCGCCGCCGCGCGGCACGCGACCTAGAATCCCTTGATTCCCCGAAGGCCCTGGCCGCCCCATGAATTCGCCCAAGAACAAGCCCGCCCCCACTGCCGCCCCTCATGCCGGCAACGACGCCGACAGCAAGCCCAGCAACTTCCTGCGCCAGGTGATCGAGCGCGACCTGCTGCAAGGCGCGGGCCAGGGTCGCCGCTGGTCCGGCGCCCCGGGCGACGGTGTACAGCACGAGGCAGGCGGCCCTGATCCGGCGCGCATCCGCACCCGGTTCCCCCCGGAGCCGAACGGCTACCTGCACGTGGGCCACGCCAAGAGCATCTGGCTGAACTTCGGCCTCGCGCAGGAGTACGGCGGGGTGTGCCACCTGCGCTTCGACGACACCAACCCCGAGAAGGAGGAGCAGGAGTACGTCGACGCGATCGTCGAAGCGGTGAAGTGGCTGGGCTACGACTGGCATGCGCATGGCACCAGCCACCTCTTCTACGCCAGCAACTACTTCGACTTCATGTACCGCGCGGCCGAGTACCTGGTCGAGACCGGCCACGCCTACGTCGACGAGCAGACCCCCGAGCAGATGCGCGCCAGCCGCGGCGACTTCGGCACGCCCGGCACCGACAGCCCGTTTCGCGCCCGCTCCCCGCAGGAGAACCTGGCACGCTTTCGGGAGATGCGCGACGGCCGGCATGCCGACGGCTCGATGGTGCTGCGTGCCAGGATCGACATGGCCAGCCCCAACATCAACCTGCGCGACCCGGCGCTGTACCGCATCAAGCGGGCGACCCATCACAACACCGGCGACACCTGGTGCATCTATCCGATGTACTCGTTCGCGCACCCGATCGAGGACGCGCTGGAGAGCATCACCCACAGCATCTGCACGCTCGAGTTCGAGGACCAGCGGCCCTTCTATGACTGGACGCTGGAGCGCATCGTTCCCATCCTGCGCCAGCCGCAGTTCGAGCGTGCGCGCGCGCTGGTCGAGAAGATCGAGGGTGAAGGCATGGAGGCGGGCAAGGAGTTCGCGCTGCACTGCCACAACCACGCCGCCAAGCTGTTCGCGAGCGAGCCCGAGGCCCGCATGCGCGCGCTCTTTGCGCGCTGGGACCACGACAGCGACCGCGTGCTGCACGACCTGCCGGCCTTCTTCGCGCTGCTCAAGCACGAGACGGCGCAGTTCACGCCGCTGCTGCAGCACGCACTGGACGGCCAGCACCCCAACATCTTCGCGCTGCCGCACCAGTACGAGTTCGCGCGGCTCAACCTCACCTACATCGTCACCAGCAAGCGCAAGCTCAAGCAGCTGGTCGACGAGGGCCACGTGAGCGGCTGGGACGACCCGCGCATGCCCACCATCGTCGGCCTGCGCCGCCGCGGCTACACGCCCGAAAGCCTCAAGCTGCTGGCCGAGCGCAGCGGCGTGAGCAAGGCCGGCGGCTGGATCGACTACTCCTCGCTGGACATCGCGCTGCGCGACGACCTCGAGGGCAAGGCCGCGCGCGCCATGGCCGTGCTCGACCCGGTCAGGCTCAAGCTGACGAACTGGGCCGAGATCTTCGGCAGCGAGGCGCACCGCGAGCCCTGCTCGGCGCCCGCGCATCCTCAGCGGCCCGAACTCGGGACCCGCCAGTTCAGCCTCGGGCCCGAGGTGTGGATCGAGCGCGACGACTTCGCCGAGCAGCCGCCCAAGGGCTTCTTCCGCCTGTTCCCGGGCAACAAGGTGCGGCTGAAATACGGCTACGTGGTCGAGTGCACCGGCGCGGAGAAGGACGCCAGCGGCGGGGTCACCGCCGTGCTGGCCAGGCTGGTGCCCGACACCAAGAGCGGCACGCCCGGCGCCGACGCGGTGAAGGTCAAGGGCACGATCACCTGGCTCGGCGTGCACGACGCGCTGCCGGCCGAGCTGCGCCTGTACGACCGCCTTTTCACCGAAGCGCAGCCCGACGCCGGCGGGCGCGACTTCCTGAGCGTCATCAACCCGCAGAGCAAGCGCGTGGTCGCGGGCTATGTGGAGCCGAGCCTGCGCAGCGCGGTCGCCGACGACAAGTTCCAGTTCGAGCGGCACGGCTATTTCGTGGCCGATCGCAAGGATCACGAGGCGGGTCGGCCGGTGCTCAACAAGATCACGGGCCTGAAGGACGGCTGGGCGAAGTAGCGCCTGAGCCGCTCATCGCGGCGCTTCCACATCGTGGACGCGCAGCCGCAAGGCCTCGCCTTGGGCGGCCACGCAGCCGACGTAGGCGTCGCCCACATCGACCATCGCCAGGCGCCACGAAGCACCCCGGTCGAACTGCCGGTTGTCCTGGACCATGCCCATGCCTTCTTCGAATGGTCCGATGCAGATGTCGACCAGCGACCGGTTCAGTCCCTCGCCGCACGCCTTGGCATAGGCTTCCTTGCAGGCCCACAACGCAATCAGCGCAGGCGTGCGCTGCAGCGTCGGCAAAGACACGATGCGTTGCCGTTCGCAAGGCGCGAGCACCTGCTCGAAATCCTCCGGCGGCATCGGCTCGGTCGGGATGAGCTCGACGTCGACGCCCACCGGCGCATCTGCCGACAACGCATGCAGCACCCAGTCGCCCGCGTGGCTGGTGTTGAAGTGCAGCGCCGCGGGCGGCGCGAGGCCGGGCTTGCCGAACGCGTTGGTGACAAAGCGCACCTGCGCCGGTTCCAGCCCCGAGCGACGGCCGACCAATTCGCGCAGTGTCGAGCGCGCGACCACGAAGCGGTTGCGATCGGCCTCGTGCACGTAGCCGAGCGCGCGCTCGCGCTCGACCGCGTCGAGTCGCTGCCAGTGCCGTGCGATGGCCGGCGCGTGCTCTGCGATGCGCACGCGGAACATGTCGATGGTCAGGGGTATCGTCAAGCTCATCGGCCTTGCGACTCGTTCAAGTGCCTTGCGAGCACGCGCGCGAGTCCCGCGGCATTCTCGGGGTTCAGCATCTCACGGTGCCCGCAGTGCAGGCTGTCCAGGCGCAGGCCACCGCCCACCAGCGGACCCCATCCCATCAAGGGATCGTCGGCAATGAGGCCGACGTGGGAGGGCCGCAGTTCGGCGCGCACCAGCAGCGCCGCATCGGGATAGGCACGCGGCACGTAGCGCCGCCATGCGCGATCGATGGCGTCGGCCGACTGCTGCATCGCCTGCGCAGGCGCCATGCCTGCCGACTCGCCTTCGAACAGCGGCGCCTCGGCGGGCAACGCGTATTTGCGCAGATTCAACAAGCGCTCGACGAAGTAGCCGAGCGCCGCGCGAGGCCGCAGGGTCAGGCCATGTCGCAGGTGCAGCAGTGCGCGCAGAGCAAACGGCGCGCGGCGCGGGTAGCCCGGGCCCGCGCAGTCGAGCAATGCCAGCAGAGCGACGCGCTCGCCGGCGCGATGCAACTGCTGCGCCATCTCGTAGACGATCTTGCCGCCCAACGAATAGCCCACGAGCCGGTACGGGCCGCTCGCTTGCACGCGGCGCATGTCGACCACCATGCGATGCGCGACATCCTCGAGCGTCAGGCCTTCGTCGTCGCTGCCGAACACGCCGGTATCCAGCACATAGAGCGGCTGCCGGTCGCCGAGCTCGCGCGCCAGCGCCTTGAACGGCGTCACGCCGCCACCGTAGCCCGACACCGCGAACAGCGCGGGGCGGTCGCCGCGCGCTTGCATCGCCACCACGCACGAGCTTGGGATGGCGGCGTCAGGCTGCGTCTCGATCAGCGCCGCCAGCCGCCGGACCGTCGGCGCCTGGAACAGGCTCGACACGCGGAGCGCCGGCCCCAATCGCCGCTCGATCTCGGCGAGCAGCCGGATGGCCAGCAGCGAGTGGCCGCCCAGCTCGAAGAAGTCGTCGTCGACGCCGACGCGATCGACGCCCAGCACGTCGCACCACACCGACTGCATCGCCGCTTCGAGCGGCGAGTTCGGCGTGTCGTCCTTCGAGTCCGCGGAATCGGCCCGCGGCGCGGGAAGCGCCTGTCGATCGAGCTTGCCGCTGGGCAGCAGAGGCAGCGCCGGCAGCACCACGATGACCGAGGGGAGCATGTAGTCCGGCAGCCTCTGCGCCAGATGGCCCCGCAGCAGCGCCGCGACCAGGCCTTCGCCCGCCACGTAGGCAACCAGGCGCGGGTGTCCCGGCCGATCTTCGCGCAGCAGCACGGCCGCATGTGCCACGCCGGGGCAGGCCTGCAGCGCCGCATCGATCTCGCCGAGTTCGATGCGCAGGCCGCGCAGCTTGACCTGCTCGTCGAGGCGGCCGATCCATTCGAGCGTGCCGTCGTGCAGGTAGCGGGCCAGATCGCCGCTGCGGTAGAGCCGCTCGCCGGCGTGAAATGGATCGGCAACGAAACGACCGGCCGTCAGCTCCGGACGATGAAGGTATCCGCGCGCGAGGCCTGCCCCGCCGATGCACAGCTCGCCCACCACGCCGATCGGCACGGGTTGCATCTGCGCGTCCAGCACGTGGCAGCGCGCATGGGCCACCGGCCGGCCGATCGGCACCAGGCCGGGCCCGGATGGCACCTCGTGAACCTCGTGCCATGCCGCATCGATGCTCGTCTCGGTCGGCCCGTAGAAGTTGCCCAGCCTCACCCCCGGAAGCCGGCGCCGCAGCTCGCGCGCGAGCTCGCGATCGAGCGCCTCGCCGCCGCACACCAGGATGCGCAAGGCCGGCGGTGCGGTGAACGACGACTCGGCCAGCCAGGCGCGCAGCACCGACGGAACCATCTGCAGCACCGTGATGGCGTGCCGTGACAGCGATTGCCCGAGCAGCCGCATGTCGCGCTCGCCCAGCGCCTCGGCCACGGTCACCGACGCCCCCGCGATGAGCGGCGCCAGCATCTCGACGATCGAGGCATCGAATCCGACGGAGGTCTTGAAGAGAAACCGGTCGGCCGGTGTCACGCGTAGCGCGCGGATGAACCACCGCAGATGCTGCGCGAAGCCGCGGTGCATGAGCTGCACGCCCTTGGGCTCGCCCGTCGAGCCCGAGGTGTAGATCACACAGGCCAGGTGCTCGGGCTTGGAAAACGACTCCAGCGCAGTGTCGGCCTGCGCATCCAGCAAGGCCGCATCGCCGTCCAGGCACACCCGTCGCGCCGTGCTCGCGGCCAGACGCTCGCACAAGGCCTGCTGCGTGACGATGACCGATGCCGCGCAATCGTCCAGCATCGCCGCCAGCCGCGCCGGTGGCTGGTCGGGGTCGAGCGGCACCCAGGCGCCGCCCGCCTTCAGCACGCCAAGCACGGCCACGAGTGTCGACAGCGACCGCTCGAGACACACAGCGACCAGCACCTCGGGCCCCACCCCGAGCCCACGCAGCGCCCGTGCCAGCCGATTGGCCTGCGCATCGAGCTCGCGATAGCGCAGCGATCGTTCGCCGCACGAGGCGGCGATGGCCTGGGGGCTGCGCAGCACCTGTGCTTCGACCAGCTCGTGCAGGCATCGGTCGAGCCCGTCGCCACCCTCGCTGCGATTGAAGTCGACGAGGATGCGTCGCCGCTGCGCGGCGTCGAGCAGCGGCAGTTCCTCGATGCGCTGCGCCGGATCAGCCACGACGGCCTCGAGCAGCGTGCACCATTCACGGGCGAGGCGTGCAATCCGCTCGCCGTCGAACAGCTCCGTGCTGTATTCGATCGTGCCGCGCAGCACGCCGCCGGATTCGGACAGCGCGAGCGACAGGTCGAACTTCGACGAGGTGTGCGGCAACTCGATGCGGTGCAGTTGCAGGCCCTCGAGTTGCAGGGCCGCCTCGGGCTGGTTGTCGAGCGCAAAGGACACCTGGTAAAGCGGGTTGCGCGCAAGGTCGCGCTGCGGGCTGAGCTCGACCACCAGCCGGTCGAAGGGCAGCTCCTGGTTCGCGTAGGCCTCGAGCGCGGTGCGCCTCACGCGGGCCAGCAGCTCGGTGAACGGCGGGTTGCCCGAGAGATCTTCGCGCATCACCAGCGTGTTGACGAAGCAGCCGATCAGCCCTTCGAGCTCGGCTCGCTGCCGGCCGGCGATCGGAATGCCGACGCTGATGTCGTGCTGGCGGGCATGGCGCATCAGCAGCACTTCGAAGGCCGCCAGCAGCAGCATGAACAGCGTGACGTTCTCGCGCTGCGCGAGTGCATGCAGCGGCGGCACCCATGCGGCGGGCACGCTGAAGCGGTGCAGTGCGCCGCGCCAGCCGCTGCGTGTCGGGCGCGCATGATCGGTGGGCAGATCGATGGGCTCGATGCCACGCAGCTGCTCGCGCCAATAGTGCAATGCCGCCTGCATCGGCTCGCTCGCCTGCCGTCCGCGTTGCCACGCCGCGTAGTCGGCGAACTGGATCACCGGCGGCGGCAGCAGCGCCTGGTCGCCGAACGGCCGGTACAAGGCGCCCAGCTCGCGCGCCAGTACGCTCATCGACCAGCCGTCGAAGACGATGTGGTGGACCACGACGACGAAAACGTGTTCCGTCTCGGCCAGACGCAGCAGGCGTGCGCGCAGCAAAGGCGCGCGCGACAGATCGAAGGGCGCCTCTGCGACGGCTTGCAGCCACGCGTCGACGTCTTGAGGCGCCGCACGTGCGACGTCGTCGAGCCGCAGCGCCGCGGCCACGTCGGCCACCGAATGGATCACCGGCCGAGGGACACCCTCGTGCACTTCGAAGCCGGTGCGCAGGCTCTCGTGGCGCGCGACCAGGCCGTGCAGTGCCTCTTCGAGCACCGTCACCTCGAGCGGTCCGCTGATGCGCCAGGCGGCGGCGCTGTTGTAGACCGCGTTGGCGCCTTCCAGTTGGTCGATGAACCAGAGTCCTTCTTGCGCGAAGGAGAGCAATGGTGGCAACGAGGCTGGCCGCGTCGGAATGCCAGAGGCAGCCGCGAGCCGCTGCTGCTTGCGCAGAGCCAGCAGGCGCTGCCTCGCCGCGGCAGCCGTGTCGGCCGCCGCATCGCCGAGCGTCGAGGCTGCGCCCCCGCCCGCGACACAATCGTCCGTGGTCATGGTGGGGCGAAGCGCTTCAGCCGCCTGCTTGCGACGCCGCGAGCAGGCGCGCGACGTCTTCATCCGACAGCGTCGCGATCTCCGCTGCCAGCGCTTCGTCCTCTCGCGCCGCTGCCGCCTGTGCCGCATCGATTTCGAGCGCCAGCGCCGCGATCGTCGGATGCCTGAACAGCGAGGGCACCGCCAGCTCGACGCCGTGGCGCGCATTGATGCGCGCCATCACGCGCGTGCCCTTGAGCGAATCGCCGCCGAGGGCGAAGAAGTTGTCGTGCACGCCCACGCCGTCGCGCTCCAGCAGTTCGGCAAAGACGGACGCGAGCGATCGCTCGAGCTCGGTGCGCGGCGCGACGTAGCGGGTCGCCAGCCGGTCGCGCAGCTTCTCGTGCAGGCTGGTGCGCTGCACCTTCCCGGTCGGGCCCTTGGGGATCGCGTCGACGAACACAATGGCCGAGGGCACCTTGAAGCCCGCCAGCCGCTCGAACAGGAAGGCGCGCAGCGCGGCTTCGTCTGGCGCGGCGCCGGCGCGAAGCACCACGGCGGCGACCAGATCCTCGCCCAGGCTCCCATGCGGCACGGCGAAGGCGACCGCCTGCGCCACGTCGGGATGCTCGATCAGCGCCTCGTCGACCTCGCGCGGCGAGATCTTCTCACCGCCGCGGTTGACGATCTCCTTGAGCCGGCCGCAGATGAAAAGATAGCCGTCATCGTCGAGCCGGCCCTGATCGCCGGTGCGGAACCAGCCCTCGGTGAAGGCCTTGGCGTTCGCCACGGGGTTGCTCTCGTAGCCGGCGGTCACGCCGGGTCCGCGAATCACGATCTCGCCGGTGCAGCCCTTGCCCAGTACCTGCCCGGCCTCGTCCATCAACGCGATCTCGACGCCGGCCGGGATGCCCACCGAACCCGGCTTGCGCTGCCGCGGCGGCAGCGGATTGCTCGCCATCTGGTGCGATGCTTCGGTCATGCCGTAGGCCTCGATCACCGGGGCGCCCGTCAAGGCCTCGAGCATGTCGAAGGTCTTGGGCGGCAGGGCCGCCGACGAACTGCGCACGAAGCGGAAGCGATGCCTGGGCGCCTTCTGCCGATACAGCGCCCCCTGCGCGAGCACCGATTGATGGATGGTCGGCACGGCGGTGTACCAAGTCGGCTCGAATTCGGCCACGCGATCGAAGAAGAGCCGCTCGTCGAAGCCGGGCGTGCAGACGATGCTGCCTCCTGCGGCCAGCGTGGCCAGCAGGGCGCCGATCAGGCCGTGAATGTGAAACAGCGGCATCACGTTGAGGCAGCGGTCGCGAGGCTGCAGCGCCAGGTGACGCGCGATGTTGTGGGCCGAGGCGAGCAGATTCGCCTGGCTCAGCGGCACGATCTTGGGCCGCGCCGTCGTCCCAGAGGTATGCAGGATCAAGGCGGTGTCCGCCTTCGACGAGAGCCAAGGCGCCGGCCCCTCGCCGGCGTGGGATGCACCGACGCCGAAGCGGCCGGCCGGACGTGCCGGGTCCGCATCGATCTCCATCAGGGCCAGGCCGAGCTCGCGCGCGACCTCCTTCACCGGCCCGGTCTCGCCGCGCTGCACGATGACGACACGCGCTCCCAGGTCCTCGAGGTAGAAGCGAAACTCCGCCGCCTGGTAGCCCGGGTTCAGCGGCGCACACGCGGCGCAGGCCGCGCAAGCGAGAAAGGCGGTGGCCATCTCGGGTCCGTTCGGCAGCACGATGGCAACCCGATCGGAGGGTGACATGCCCATTGATTGCAGGGCGGCCGCCACATCTTGCACCTGTTGCCAGAGGGCGCCATAGCCGAGCGCCTCGCGCCCCGGCGCGAGGATGGCGGGTGCGTCGGGTTGCTCGCTTGCGCGCCGCTCGAGCAGCGCGCCCAGCGTGTCGTCATCGACTTGACGGGATGAAGGCATGGCGGTTCTCGCATCGCGGCGGCGCTCGCGACCGCCACGGTTCGCAGGATAGCTGCGGCGGTCCCGTGGGACAGCACCCGTTTCGAGGGGTGCCCCGGAGGCCGCCCGCACAGCCCCGGCATCCACCGGCTCCGAGACTTTGAGGCCGATCAAGCTTTTGCGCTTGACCGCGGAAATGACGACTCAGTCGAGCGGCGCGGCCAGCGTGTCGGCGCCAGGCTGCGCCACGAACACCCGCACGCTGTCGCCGCCCGCCGCCTTGGCCAGGCCGCAGGCCTGCGAAGCCGCCGCCAGCACGGCCTCGACGGTGTCGAGCGAGCGATGCAACTGCATGGCGCCGATGCAGGCCTTCAGCTTGACCGACTGCACGCCCCAGCGCAGCCGTGAGCCGGCGATGGCGGCGCGCAGCTTCTCGCCGACGAACGACGCACGGTGCTGGTCGCATTCGGGCAGCAGGACCGCGAAACGGTCGTCCTCGATGCGCGCCACCACGTCGGAGGCACGCACCGTGGCCACCAGCAGACGCCCCAGCAGAAGCAGGAAATGATCCGCCGCCTCGCTTCCCAGCCGCGCGGCGACATCGCGGAAACGATCGATGTCGATCCACAGCACCGACACCGGCACGTGGCGCTGGCTGCCCACGTGATCGGCCAGGCGGCGCTGGAATTCGCGCCGGTTGGCGAGCTCCGTGAGCGGATCGTGGCGGGCGCTCCAGCTCGGCTCCAGGCGCTGCTGTCGCGCCACGGTGACGTCCTCGACGATCCACAGCGCATCGTCGCTGGGCGTGTCCCACTGGAGCGGCGTGGCGTGCAGCCGCGCCCAGAAACGGCTGCCGTCGCGGCGCACGCATTCGATCTCCTCGTCGAAGGGCCGGCCCGCGGCGAAGGCCGCGACTGCGCGCTGCGTCACCCCCTCGTGGGCCGCGTCGGACACCAGCGTAGCGCGCGCAGGCAGGCCCGCGAGCGCCGTGCCTTCGTCGTAGCCGAACAGATGGTTCATGTGCTCGCTGACCAGTTCGAAGCGCTCGTCGCGCACGAACGCCATCGCCAGCGGCGCACGCTCGAGCAAGGCACGCATGCGCAGCAGGCTCATCTCTTCGGCGCCGAGCGGCGCCGGGCGTGTCTTGGTGTCCATGGGGGCGGCTTCCTCGCAGCTTGCAGTCACCGCACATGGTCGCTCGGCGGCGCTTCACGCGAGCGCCGGAACAAGCGCTCAAAACCCGGCCAGTTGTGCGATTTCCGTCGCGGGCCGGGCTGTCAGCGCTGGCTGCGCGCCTTGCGGCCGTCCACTTCGGCCAGTTGGGCCTTGAGCAGCAGGAACATGACGCGCGCGGTCTCCTCGGACATGCTGAGCACGCTGGTCTCGGCGCCATCGTCGCGCGCGGCCTGCGGCAGCACCAGCGCATCGATGCGCGCCTGCACGAGGCCCTTGCCGTTCGACATGGCCTTCACCTTGTTCAACTCGATCCTGTAGGTCTTCACGCGCGCCTCCGCCAACAGCCTGCAAGGTTACTGCAGGCGAGCGCGGCGCCTTCGACCGTCAAAAACTGTACGAGAAGCCGATCTTGACCACCGGAAAGAAGCGCAGCTTGTCGGCCTTGTCCTGGGCCGCGCGCTGCTCGGCGTCGATGTTGGCCTGGCCGGCCGCGGCGAGCAGGCCCGGCGTCGGCGCGAGCTTGACCTTGGGACGGCCGATCGCGGTGCCCAGGTCCGCGTAGAAGCCGCCGCCCGCGCTTGCCTGCTTGTGGCCCCAGCCCACGCCGATGTAGGGCGACACGGTGGGAAAGCGCGCGTCCAGCGCGAGGCTTTCGCCGGCAGCCGGGTAGCTCACGCCATTGATCGTGATCGTGCCCCCGCTGGCCCGGCCGGTGCCTTCGAGCTTGCGCGTGCCCAGCAGCGCGCCGGCACTCACGCGAAGCAGATCGCCGAAGAAGTGGTCGTAGAACACGCCCGCATTGGCGAACTTGAGCTTGGCCTCGTAGTCGACGTCGCTGGTCGAGAAGTTGTGGTGGACCCTGACGAAGTCCGCGTCGATGCGCACGCCGGCATCGTCGCCGAGCTTCTGGCCGTAGCCGAGCTCCGCGCCGGTGGTGCCGACGCCGACATAGACCTCGCCGGCGGTGGCCGACAGCGCACACAACGACAACAGGCCAGCGGTACTCGTACGTTTGAACATGACAGATCACCTCCAGGTCAGTGAACGAAAGAAGCAGTGTCCGGCTCATGTCGCCTCGACCGGCGCCGGCAGCACTTCGGCGGCCACCTCGATGACGCGAAACGGCGGCCGCTCGGGATACAGGCGTTGCAGCAGCGGCTTGGCGACGTTGTAGACCGGCACGCCGTTGACCGTGCGGCCTTCGGGTGCACCGCGGTGCGCGTGCCCGTGCACCACCGCATCGACGGGATAGCGCAGCAACGGGTCCTCCAGGCGGCTGCTGCCGAGAAAGGCGAAGATCTCCACCGGCTCGCCCTGCACCGTGGCCGCGACCGGCGCGTAGTGCAGCAGGGCGATGCGCCGCGGCGTGCGCAGCTTGGCCAGCGCCGACTCGAGCTTGAGCGCCTCCTGGATCGCCTCGTTGACGAAGACCTTGACCGCACTCTCGCCCCACGAACCCAGCGAGCCGCGCCCGAAGCCGCCGCAAAAGCCCTTGGCGCCCGCGATGCCCACGCCGTGCACTTCGAAGGCTTCGCCGTCGAGCACGCGAACGCCGGCGCCCATCAGGATCTGCCTGACGTCGTCGGGCACGCCCGATTCGTGGTCGTGGTTGCCCAGCACCGCGACGATCGGCACCGAGACGAGGCTCAGCTCGTCGGCCAGCACCTTGGCCTCGTCGGCCAGGCCGTAATCGGTGAGGTCGCCGCACAGCAGCAACGCGTCGGACGCCTCGGACGCCTGTGCGAAGAAGCCGCGCAGCGTGCCGGCGGACTGCTTGGTGCAGTGGAGGTCGCCGACGGCGGCGAAGCGGATCATTCGATCGGTGGGCATGGCGGTTCCTCGTCAGGGCGGCGCACCGTCGTGCAGGCAATCGGGGCGCCAGCCCAAGGCACGTTCGTTGCTCATCGAGGAAAACCTCTTCGAAGGCGCGTCATGTCCGCTGTGGCCACCGGCCAAAGGTCATCGGGTGAAGAGAACGAGGCGCAGACGGTCGCGTTCTACCGCGGCGTGATGGAAATCCTTCAGCGCGAGGGCGTGCCTTTCCTGGTTGGCGGCGCCTTCGCATTCGCGCATTGCACCGGCATCCAGCGCAACACCAAGGACCTCGACCTGTTCATCCGGCGGCGCGACTACGAACGCGCGCAGCAGGCGCTGCAAGGCGCGGGCTGGCGTACCGAGATGGCATTCGCGCACTGGCTGGCCAAGGTGTACGGCGCAGCCGGCAGCTTCGTGGACCTCATCTTCAACTCGGGCAACGGCTTGCTGCCGGTCGACGACGACTGGTTCGCGCACGCCACCACCGCGCAGGTGCTGGGGTTGCCGGCAACTCTGGCGCCGGTCGAGGAAAGCCTGTGCTCCAAGGCCTTCATCATGGAGCGCGAGCGCTACGACGGCGCGGACGTGGCCCACCTGTTGCGCGCGCAGGCGGCGCGGCTCGATTGGGCACGGCTGCGCCGGCGCTTCGGCGCGCACTGGCGGGTGCTGCTGAGCCACCTGGTGCTGTTCGGCTTCATCTACCCGGACGAGCGAGACAAGCTGCCGGCCTGGCTGCTGGACGAGCTGCTGGCGCAACTACGGCACGAGCGCACGCAGCCGTCCCCATCGCGCGGCGTGTGCGCGGGCACGCTGCTGTCACGCGAGCAATACCTGCCCGACCTCGAGCAAGGGGGCTTGCTCGATGGGCGCGTCGAGCCCTTCGGCCGCATGACGCGGCAGGACGTGGCCGATTGGACGCGGGCGATCGCCGAGACGCGCGAGCCGCCGCCCGAAGACGCGTGACGCGCTCAGCGTGACAGCGCGAGCTTGGCGCCGAAGCCCAGCAGCATCACGCCCGCCAAGCGGTTGAGCGTTCTCGTGAAGCGGGCATTGGCGCGCACCCGATCGGCAAGGTGGTGGGTGAGCAGGGTCACCACCGCGCCGTACAGGAAGGTCAACGCGGCGATGGTCGCCGCCATGAAGGCGAAGGTGGGCAGGCCCTGGTGCCGTGCCGGGTCGACGAACAGCGGGAAGAACGCCATGTAGAAGACGATGGCCTTGGGATTGAGCAAGGTGATCGTGCAGGCCTGCCGCAGGTAGTGCCGCGGCTGGATGGTCAGCACCGGCCGATCACCCGGCCGGGCCGTCAGCAGGCGCCAGCCGAGCCACGCCAGGTATGCGGCGCCCAGCCACTGCACGGCGACAAAGACCGCCGGGTTCGTGGCCAGCAGCGCGGCCACGCCGGCCACGGCCAGCCACAGCAGCACCTGGTCACCCACGATGACGCCCAGCGTCGCCGCAATCCCCGCGCGCAGACCGCCCTTGCCTGTCGAGGTGATCAGCGCCAGATTTCCCGGACCGGGAATGGCCAGGAACAGCACAATGGCAGCGACGAAAGCGCCGTAATCCGCAACGCCAAACATGGGAGAAACCTTGAGGAAGCCGAGGCC
>DATFAY010000275.1:0-5198 GCA_035254085.1 Piscinibacter sp. | reverse complement strand
GGGCTGCGCGGCCGCCTGCGCATCGACCTGCCGAACGCGGTCGCACGCGACGTGATCATCCCGCGCCTGCCCGAATTCCTGCACGACCATCCGCTGCTCGAGGTGGCCATCAGCACCAGCGACCGGCGGGTGGACCTGGTGCAGGAAGGCTTCGACTGCGTGCTTCGGGTGGGCATGCTGGCCAACGTCGACCTGGTGGCGAGGCCGCTGGGCGCGATGGCGATGCGCAACGTGGCGAGCCCCGCGTACCTGCGCGAGCACGGCACGCCCAGGACGCTCGCCGATCTGGCGCGGCACCGAATCGTGCACTACGCCCCCAAGCTCGGTGCGCAAGGGGCCGGCTGGGAATACCTCGACGGCAAGACGCCTCGGCTGCATCCGATGCGCAGCGTGGTCGTGGTCAACGGCACCGATGCCTACCAGGCGGCCTGTCTTGCGGGGCTGGGCCTGATCCAGGCGCCGGTGCAGGGGACGCAGCGCCTCGTGGACGCCGGGCTGCTGGTCGACGTGATGCCGAAATTCAGGGCGCCGCCGATGCCGGTTTCGCTGCTGTACCCGCATCGACGCCAGCTGCCGCCGCGGGTGCAGGCGATGCTCAACTGGATTGCGCAGGTGATGCGGCCGCACCTGGCGCAGGCCGATGCGCACGGCCTGCCGTCGCGAAAGGCGAGGCGCGCCAGCGGCGCGCGCTGATCAGCCGGCGCGAGCCCGCTGCGCGAAGCGCCGCAGCAGCGCCAGGAACGCGTCCTGGTCCAGCGGCTTGCGCAGGAACGACGCGCCGCGCGGCAGCCGGCCCTCGCGCTCGACCTCCTCGCGCGTCAGCACGGAGGTGATCACCATCAGCGCCGGCCGGTTCGGCTGCTTGGCCACGTGCCGCAGCATCTCCAGGCCGTTCATGTGCGGCATGACCACATCGGTCACCAGCACGTCGGGGGTCGCGCGGGCCAGGCTCTGCAGCGCCATGAAGCCGTTGTGCGCCTTCTCGATGCGGGCGTCGGGCCATTCGTCGACCACCAGCGTTTCGAGCACGTCGAGAAAGCGCTGATCGTCGTCGACCAGCAGCACCCGCCTGCCAGCGCCCGCCTCGTCGTCGACGGGTGCTTCTTCCACCGGCGCCGCGCCGGCCTGCAGGCCGCGGATCCACGCGTCGGCCGATTCGGCGTCGATCTTGCGATGCCCGCCCACCGTCTTCCATGCCTTGATGTGGCCCGCGTCGACCCACCGCTGCACCGTCTGCACGGATACGCCGAGCGCCTCGGCAAGCTGCAAGGTGGAGTAGCTGCGGCGGCTGTCGGGCATGGCAGGGCGGCGAAAAGATGGTCGGAAGCTGCGCGAGGCGGGCGTGCCAGCCAGCCATTGTGCGTCGAGCGCAGGAAAAGCGGTCCAAAATTCTCGCAAATCGACTGAAACACACAAAATGATGATGCGATGATCGCGTCGATGGCCCGTGCCAACGGCGGTGTGGGCCCCGAAAGGCAGCTCATGCGAGACAACGGCAAGGTGACGCAACGGGAACATCGTCTGCGTCCGGGCGAGAACCTCGTCTCCACCACGGACCGCCAGGGCCGCATCCTGCATTGCAACCCCGCGTTCGTGCAGGCGAGCGGTTTCAGCCGGGAGGAGCTGCTGGGCCAGCCCCACAACATCATCCGCCACCCGGACATGCCGGCCGAGGCCTTTCGCGACCTGTGGGCGACCATCGCCGCGGGCGAGCCCTGGAGCGCGCTGGTGAAGAACCGCCGCAAGGATGGCGACCACTACTGGGTGCGCGCGCACGTCACGCCCTTGATGGACGGCGGCGAAGTGACCGGCTTCATGTCGGTGCGCACCGTTCCCGCGCGCGAGGAGATCGATGCGGCCGAGGCCCTGTATGCGCGGCTGCGGGCGGGCGACATCGCGCTGCGCGGCGGCCGCGCACGGCGCACCGGCTGGAGCGGCCGTCTGGATGCACTCGCGCAGGCCCTGCGCGCGTCGGGCGCGCTCGCGGCGCCGATCGTCGCCGTCGCTGCTGCGCTCGCGGCCGCGGCGGCCTTCGGGGTGGCGGGCGGCGTGGCAGTCGGCATGCCGGTCGCGGCGCTCGCCGGGGCGCTGGCCCGCCGGCGCCTGCAGGCGCCGGTGCGGGCCGCCGTGGCGCAGGCGCAGCGCATCGCCGCCGGAGACCTCGCGCCGCACGCGGGCGCGCGAGCTGCCGGCCTGGACGGACGGATGCAGCAGGCGCTCGACCAGCTGCATGTCAATTTGCAGACCCTCGTCGGCGACGCGCGCGGCGAGGTCGACGGCATGAGCGATGCACTGGCCGAGATGGCGGCCGCGCACCGCGAACTGTCGGCGCGCACCGAGGCGCAGGCGGCGAGCCTGCAGGAGACCGCCGCGTCCATCGAGCAGATCACCGCGTCCGCGCGCGCCAATGCCCAGTCGGCGGCCCGCAGCGTGCAGCAGGCGGGCGAGGCGAGCGCCTCGTGCGACGCCAGCCGCGACACGGTGGCCGCCGTGCGAGAGCAGCTGCAGGCCATCCGCGAGGCCTCGCTGCGCATCCAGGACATCACCCAGGCGATCGACGGCATCGCCTTCCAGAGCAACATCCTCGCGCTCAACGCGGCCGTGGAGGCGGCGCGCGCCGGCGTGCACGGCAAGGGCTTCGCGGTCGTGGCGGGCGAGGTGCAGGCGCTGGCGCGGCGCAGCGCCGCGGCCGCACGCGAGATCAAGGACCTCATCGTCGCCGCGCAGGCGCGCATCGACGCGGGCGTCCAGCAAGGCGAGGCCGCCCGGCAGGCGATGGACCTCACCGCGGGGCAGATGCATGGCCTGCGCGAGCAGGTGCAGGCGATCTGCCGGGCCAGCGACGAGCAACTGGCCGCCGTCTCGCAGGTCAACGCGGCCGTGTCGTCGCTGGACGGCATCACGCAGCAGAACGCAGCGATGGTCGAGGAGCTCAGCGCCGCCGTCGCAACGCTCAGCGACCGGGCCGAGGTGGTGAAGTCCGCGGTGCAGGTGTTTCGCACCACGTCCGCGCAGCGAGACCTGCCCGACGCGGTGGCGCTGCGCAAGGCCGCGCGTGCCGCGGCCCGTCCGGCCGCCGCCTGAGCCGCACGCGGCTGCCCGCCGGCGCTCAGGGGCGGGCGGCCACCGCCGGCTGTCGCGCCTCCCAGCGCCATTCGAGGCGCAGGCATTGCCGGATCAGCTCGAGCAGCTCGTCCAGGTCCACCGGCTTGGACAGGAAGCCGTTGGCCCCGGCGGCGCGGCAGGCCGCGCGCATGCCGTCGTCGGCGCTGCCGGAGCAGGCGATCACCGGGATGTGCGACAGGCCGGCCGAGTCGCGCACGGCGCGCGTGGCGTCGATGCCGTCCATCACCGGCATCACGATGTCCATGATCACCAGGTCGGGATGGCCGAGCAGTGCGCGCAGCACCGCCTGGGCGCCGTCGGCCGCCTCGTCGACCTCGAAGTCGAGCTGGCGCAGCGCCTCGACCAGCACCGCGCGGTTGGAGGCGGAGTCGTCGGCGATCAGCACCCGCTTGCGCGGGCCGACGTAGCCCACAGGTACGCCGTGCGCGTGCGGGGCGGTCGAGGGTGCGACGACAGGCAGCTCCACCTCGAAGCCGAAGTGGCTGCCTTGCCCGGCTTCGCTTTCCACGCGGATGTCGCCGCCCATGAGGCGCACCAGTTGCTGGCTGATCGCCAGCCCGAGCCCGGTCCCGCCCTCGCGCCGCTTGGCTTCGCCAACCTGCTCGAAAGGCTGGAACAGCCGGCTCTGCTGGGCGGGCGTCATGCCGATGCCGCTGTCGCGCACGTCGAAGCGCAGCCGGCTGTGCCCGGCGCGCCCCGGCTTGGCGGACACCGTGAGGCTGACCATGCCCTTGTCGGTGAACTTCACCGCGTTGGACAGCAGGTTGAGCAGCACCTGCCGCAACCGCTTCTCGTCGGCGCGCACTGCCGCCGGCAGCGTGGCGTCCGCCTGCAGGACGTAGAGCAGGCCCTTTTCCTCGGCCTTGACGCGCGCGATGTCGGAGACGACATCGAGGAAGCCGGCCAGCTGGAATTCGCTCGGGCAGAACTCCAGTCGGCCCGCATCGATGCGCGCGAGGTCGAGGATGTCGTTGATGAGCGTGAGCAGGTGCTGTCCGCTTTCGCCGATGACCTTCAGGCCTCGCACCTGCCGCTCGGTGAGCGACTTCTCGCGCTGCAGGATCTGCACGAAACCCAGGATGCCGTTGAGCGGCGTGCGCAGCTCGTGGCTCATCTGCGCGAGGAAGCCGCTGCGCTGGCGCGCGAGCCGCTCCGCCTCGGCGAGGGCCGCTTCGCGCGCCGCCTCGGCGGCCTTGCGCTCGCTGACGTCGCGCGCGACGCCCACGATGCCGAGCAGCGTGCCGTCATCGGCCAGCACCGGCGCCTTGTAGACCTCCATCCACACCGGCTGCCCGTGATCGGGCAGCGCCGCCTCGAAGGTGTGCCGCTCCCGCCGCGCGAGCACCTCGCGGTCGTCCGCCTGCAGGATCGGCCCCATGCTGGGCGGGGACAGCCCGTCGTCGCGCCGGCCCACCATGTCCGGCACGGCGAGGCCGCATGCGGCAGCCGTCGCGCGGTTGACCGCGAGATAGCGGCCCCCCGTGTCCTTGAACCAGGCCCACAACGGCAGCGTGTCGAGCAGCACGCGCAGGTAGCCCTGCGTCTGGCGCAGTTCGGCGGTGCTCGCCTCCACGCGCTGCTCCAGGGTGGCGTTGAGGGCGCGCACCGCGTTGTCGGAGCGGCGCAGGCGGATCACGAAGAAGGCGCTGCCCGCCAGAGCGGCCAGGCTCAGCCCCAGGAGTGCGCTCAGGTACAGGTTGCGCAGCTCCCGCTGGCGCAGCTCGCTGGTCTGCAGCTGGTTGCGCTGCGTGAGCTCCTCGAAGGCGCGCTGGCGGCTTTCGTTCTCGTAGCGCTGCGCGAGCTCGACGATGTGGCTGCTGGCCTTCTCGCTCGCGGCACGCGCTTGCAGGCGCGCGGCGTCGAGGGTGTACTCGTAGGCGAGCTTGTAGTTGCCCGAGGCTGCCGCCAGCGCGCCAAGGCGCTGGTCGGCTTCGGTGCGGTAGACCGGCAAGCCGATGATCTGGGCCAGCTCGTAGGCCTGCTGGGCGCTGGCCCACGCGGCAGGGCGGTCCTTCAAGGCCTCGTGTGCGAGGCTTAGCGCATTGAGCAGGAACCAGCGGCCGATCTTGTTC
>DATFAY010000274.1:0-17549 GCA_035254085.1 Piscinibacter sp. | reverse complement strand
GCAACATTGCAGCAACAACATTGCTGCATCCTCGCGCGACTCGCTTCAGGCTCTCGAGAACGACCCGGATCCCAGCTGTCATGACAAAGAACATCACCGTGGTCCTGGCGGCGCTCCTCGTCGGGGCCGCGGGCTGCAGCCCTTCTGCAACGCCGCCGGGTGCTCCGGCCGCGTCGGGGGCGGGGGGCGGCGGCGCCCCGGTCAGCGTGAGCACGGTGCGCGCCGAGCAGCGCGACGTCGACGTCCAGCTCGAGGCCACCGGCACGGTCACCGCGCTCAACAGCGTCGACATCAAGCCGCAGATCAGCAGCACCATCACGCAAGTGCATTTCCGCGAGGGCCAATTCGTCAAGGCGGGCCAGCTGCTCTTCACCCTCGACGCCCGCGCCGACGAGACCAACGTGCTCAAGGCCCAGGCGCAGCTGCAGAAGGACCAGGCTTCGCTGGCCGACGCCCAGCGGCAGCTCGCGCGCAGCAAGGAGCTGCTGGCGCAGAACTTCGTCTCGCAGACCGCGGTGGACAGCAACCAGACGCTGGTCGATGCGCAGCAGGCGGTGGTCGCTTCCGACCGCGCCGCGCTCAAGGCGGCGCAGGTGGGCCTCTCCTACACGCGCATCACCGCGCCGAGCGCCGGCCGCGCCGGCACGGTCAACGTCTTTGCGGGCACGCTGGTGCAGCCCAGCTCCGCGCCGCTGGTGACGATCACGCAGCTCGATCCCATCGCCGTGGCTTTCAACCTGCCGCAGCGCGATCTGCCGGACGCGTTGAAGGCGCTGCGCGCCGGCGGCGGCAAGGTGACGGCCGCGCTGCCCGAGGGGCGCGGCGCGCTGCAGGGCCGGCTCGTCTTCGTCGACAACGCGGTCGACGCGTCCTCGGGCACGGTCAAGGTCAAGGCACTGTTCGACAACAAGGACGAGAAGCTCTGGCCGGGGGCCTTCGTCGGCGTCACGCTGGCGGTGCAGACGCTGAAGAACGCGATCGTCGTGCCGCAGGCGGCCATCGTGCAGGGCGCGCGCGGCCGCGTCGTCTTCGTCGTCGATGCGGGCAACAAGGCGGCGGCGCGGCCGGTGGACGTGGTGCACGCCGCCGGGGCGGACGCCGTCGTGACCGGCGTGCGGCCGGGCGAGCGGGTGGTGGTCGACGGCCGGCAGAACCTGCGTCCCGGCATGGCGGTGCAAGAACGTGCCGATGCGGGCCTGGGGGGCACGGGCGCCTCGGGCGCCGCGGCCGCGGCGGCTGCGGCCGGCGCGCGATGAGCTCATCGAAGCCCGAAGGGACGGCGTCATGAACCTGTCCGAGCTCTTCATCCGCCGTCCCGTGATGACGGTGCTGCTCAACGCGGCCATCATCGTGGCCGGCATCATCGCCTACGGCCGCATCCCGGTGGCGGCGCTGCCCAGCTACGACACGCCGGTGATCAACGTGTTCGCGACCCTGCCCGGCGCGAGCCCCGAGACCATGGCCACCTCGGTGGCGCTGCAGCTCGAGAAGCAGTTCCAGACCATCCCCGGGCTGAACGTCATCAGCTCGACCAACACGCTAGGCAGCACCTCGATCACGCTCGAATTCGCCGAGGGCCGCGACATCGACGCGGCGGCGGTCGACGTGCAGGCCGCACTGCTGCGCGCCCAGCGCTCGCTGCCGCAGGACATGACCAACCCGCCGTCGTACCGCAAGGTCAATCCGGCCGACGCGCCAGTGCTCTTCCTGGCGATGACCTCGCCGTCGCTCAGCCTCACCGACCTCAACGACTACGCCGAGCACCTCATCTCGCCCACTCTCGCCACCCTCGACGGCGTGGCACAGGTCAACGTGTTCGGCCAGAAGCGCTTCGCGGTGCGGGTGCGGGTGATGCCCGAGGCGCTGGCCGCGCGAAACCTCAGCCTGGACGAGCTCACCGCCGCGCTCAAGGCCGCCAACGCGAACACGCCGGTGGGCACGCTCGAAGGGCCCAAGCAGGTGCTGACGCTGCAGGCGAACAAGCAGCTGCGCAACGCGGCCGAGTTCGCCGACCTGATCGTCAGCAACAAGGGCGGCAGTCCCGTGCGGCTGCGCGACGTGGCTCATGTGGAAGACAGCTTCGAGACCGTCAAGACCTCGGCCAGCCTGAACGGCGAGACCTCGATCTCGCTGGCCGTGTACCGCCAGCCCGACGCCAACACGGTCAAGGTGGTGGACGCAGTGCGCGCCGCCATGCCGGCATTCCAGGCCCAGCTGCCCCAGTCGGTGAGGATCACGCCGGTCAACGACCGCTCGGTGTCGATCCGCGCCGCGCTGCACGACGTGAGCCTGACCATGCTCGGCACCATCGCGCTGGTGGTGCTGGTGATCTTCCTGTTCCTGCGCCGCTTCGTCGCGACGGTGATCCCCACGCTGTCGCTGCCGGTGTCGCTGATCGGCGCGATCTCGATGCTGTGGGCCTTCGGCTACACGATCGACAACATCTCGCTGCTCGGCCTGACGCTGGCGGTGGGCCTGGTGGTCGACGACGCCATCGTGATGCTGGAGAACATCATCCGCCACGTCGAGGACGGCATGCCGCCGTTCCAGGCCGCGCTGCAGGGCTCGCGCGAGGTGGGCTTCACCATCCTCTCGATCTCCAGTTCGCTGATCGCCGTGTTCATCCCGATCTTCTTCATGCCGGGCGTGATCGGGCTGCTGTTCCACGAGTTCGCGGTGATCGTGTCGCTGGCCATCGTCGCCTCGGCCTTCGTCTCGCTGACGCTGGTGCCGATGCTGGCCAGCCGCTTCCTGTCCGACGAAGCGCACAAGAAGCCGCCGGGCGCGCTGGTGCGGGTCTTCGAGCGCGCCTTCGACAAGACGCTGGCCGCCTACACCCGCTCCCTCGACGGCGCGCTCGCGCACCGCAAGACCGTGCTGCTGGTCGCGCTGGCGACGCTGGTGGCCACGGGCTGGCTGTTCGTCACCGCGCCCAAGGGCTTCTTCCCCGAGGAGGATATCGGACAGTTCTTCGCCACCACCGAGGCCTCGGAGGACACGTCGTTCGCCGAGATGGTGCGCCTGCAGGATCGCGTGGCCCAGCTCGTGCGCGAAGACCCCGCGGTCGCCACCGTCAGCTCCTTCAACGGCGGCAGCACCGGGGCCCAGAACACGGGGCGCATGTTCGTCAACCTGAAGCCGCGCGGCGAGCGCGCGCCCATGAAGCAGGTGATCGAAGGCCTGCGCCGCAAGCTGCACCAGGTGCCGGGCATCAACGTGTTCATGCAGCCGATCCAGAACCTGCGGCTGGGCGGGCGCCTGAGCAAGGCGCGCTACCAGTACGTCATGCAGAGCGTGCAGGCGGGCGAGCTCAACGAGTGGGCTGGCAAGTTGCAGGACAAGCTGCGCGCCGACCCGCTGTTTCGCGACGTCACCAGCGACTCACAACTGAGAGGCCTGCAAGCCTCGCTGAAGATCGATCGCGATCGCGCCAACACGCTGGGCGTGTCGATCGACGCGGTGCGCAGCGCGCTGTTCAGTGCGTTCGGCGAGCGGCAGGTCTCGACGATCTACACGCCGGTGGACAGCTACCAGGTGATCATGGAGGTCGCGCCCGAGGCCAAGACGGACGAGAGCGCCTTCAACGGCATCTACGTGCGCTCCTCCACCGGCGCGCTGGTGCCGCTGTCGAGCTTTGCGAGCGTCGAGCGCACGGTCGGCCCGACCTCGATCAACCACGTCGGGCAGCTGCAGGCGGTGACGGTGTCGTTCAACCTCGCGCCGGGCGGCGCGCTGGGCGACGCCACCACGCGGCTGGAGCGCTACCGCGACGAGATCCACCTGCCGTCGTCCGTCATCACCAGCTACGGCGGCGATGCGGCGGTGTTCAAGAGCTCGCAGGGCAGCCAGGCGATCCTGATCGTCTCGGCGCTGCTCGTGATCTACGTGCTGCTCGGCGTTCTGTACGAGAGCTACGTGCATCCGCTCACCATCCTGGCGGGCCTGCCTTCCGCCGCGGTGGGCGCGCTGCTGATGCTCAGGATCTTCGACCAGGACCTGACGCTGATCGCGATGATCGGCATCCTGCTCCTGATCGGCATCGTCAAGAAGAACGCGATCATGATGATCGACTTCGCGCTCGACGCGCAGCGCACCCGGGGCATGGACCCGCAGCACGCCATCCGCGAAGCCTGCGTGCTGCGCTTTCGGCCGATCATGATGACCACGCTGGCCGCGCTGATGGGCGCGCTGCCGATCGCGCTGGGCCTGGGCGCAGGGGCCGAACTGCGCCAGCCGCTGGGTTTGTCGGTGGTCGGCGGGCTGGTGTTCTCGCAGGCGATCACGCTCTACATCACGCCGGTGATCTACCTCGCGCTCGACCGCTTCAGCGGCAAGGGGCCGGTGACGACGCCAGAGGAGAAGATCGCGGCGGGGCCGGCGCGCTAGGCCGAGCCGGAAGCGGGTGCCGCACTGCCGGTTGCCGCGGCCTGCGCTTCATCCTTGGCCTGCGTGTCCGGCTTGACCGCATCGAGGCCCCACTCGAGCCAGTCCTCGCCGAAGGTCTCGACCGGATGCTGGGTTCGTTCGGAGCCGTTGCCGCACATCAGCGAGGTGGCGGGGCAGTATTTGTCGCAGCCCCAGCAGGTGCGCTCGGGATGCTTGGGGTTCACCGGAAACTTCTTGGTCATGTGAACGCGCCGGCGGCCCGCGGGTGGCGCGCCGTCGGCAACGCGTTGGAGGAGAGTCCTCGATTGTCCGGCTCAGCCGGCCGCCGGAATTTGCGGTGGCTCAAGGGCGCGGCGCAAGGCCGCGCGGGCCAGCAGGCGTGTCGAATCCAGGGTCGGCAGCGGGGAATTGGCGTCGTCGACGATGAGCGGGATCTCGGTGCAGCCGAGCACCACGGCATCGCAGCCCTGCGCCTTCATGCGCTCGATGACGCGCAAGAAGGTCGCGACCGACTCTTCGCGGAACACGCCGCGCACCAGTTCGTCCATGATGATGCGGTCGATCTGCGCGCGCTGGGCGTCGTCGGGCCGCAGCCAGGCGATGCCGTGCGCGTCGAGCCGGGACGGATAGACCTCGCTGTCCACCAGCCACCGCGTGCCCGTGATGCCGACGCGCCGGTACCCGCGCTGCGCCGCCTGCGCGGCGACCACCTCGGCGATGTGCAGCCAGGGCCTCGGCGATGCAGCCTCGATCAGCGGCAGCGCCTGGTGGATGGTGTTGTCGGGGCAGATGAGGAAGTCCGCGCCGGCGGCGGCCAGCTTGTGCGCGGAAGCCAGCATCAGCGCGCCCACGCCTTGCAGGTCGCCGTTGTCGAGGCAGCGCACATAGTCGGCCAGCGAGGGTGTGTGCATCGACACCTCGGGATGGGCGTGCGCGCCGAGATGGCCGGCGCCCTCGGCGCAGATGGTGCGATAGCAGAGCGCCGCGCCCTCGGCGGAGCAGCCGACGATCCCGATGTGCTGCGGCATGGCGAGGTGGTCCGAATGTGCCTGGCGGATTGTGGCCGATGGGCGCTCAGGCCGCCGTGCCGGAGACCTCGCGCAGCGCGTCGATCAGCTGGGCGATGTCCTCGTGCTCGTGGGCGGCCGACAAGGTGATGCGCAGCCGCGCCGTGCCGGCCGGCACGGTGGGCGGACGGATCGCCGGCACCCACAGGCCGCGCTGCCACAGGTGCGCCATCAGCGCCAGCGCGGCGCCGTTCTCGCCCACCACCAGGGGCTGGATCGGCGTCGTCGACGGCAGCAGCCGCCCCGCCGGGTGGCGCGCGAGCGCGTCTCGCAGCACGGCCGCGTGCGAGCGCAGGCGTTCGCGCCGCCACTCCTCGGCTTCGATGACGCGCACGCCGGCACGCAATGCCTCGGTGACCATCGCCGGCGCCGCGGTCGCGAAGATATAGCTGCGCGCGCGCTGCATCACGAGCTCCACCACGTCCGCATCGCCGGCCACGAAGGCGCCGGCGGCCCCGGCGGCCTTGCTCAGCGTGCCCATGACGATCAGCCGCGGCGAGCGCAGGTCCAGCATCGCCGCGCTGCCGCGCCCGCCGGGTCCGAGCACCCCGAAGCCGTGCGCGTCGTCGATCAGCAGCAGCGCGTCGTGGCGCTCGGCCAGGCGCAGCAGTTCGCGCAGCGGCGCGATGTCGCCGTCCATGCTGAACACCGCGTCGGTCGCGATCAGCTTGCGCGGCGCCGGGCACTCGGCGAGCAGCCGCTCCAGCGCGGCCACGTCGTTGTGCGGATAGACGTGGATGTCGGCACGCGACAGGCGCGCACCATCGATCAGGCAGGCGTGGTTCAGCGCATCGCAGAACAGCGCGTCGCCGCGGCCGACCAGCGCGGGCACGAGCCCGATGTTGGCGGCGTAGCCGGCGTAGAAGTAGAGCGCGCGAGGCAGGTCGAGGAACTGCGCGATCTCGCGCTCGAGCAACTCGTGCGACTCGCTGTGCCCGCACACCAGCGGCGACGCCGTCGCGCCGGTGCCCCAGCGGGCCGCACCGCGCTGCGCGGCCTCGATCAAGGCGGGATGCTGCGCGATGCCGAGGTAGTCGTTGCTGCAGAACGAGAGCATCTCGCGCCCGTCGACCGTGAGCCGCGCGCCGTGCATGGCCTGCACCGTGCGCCGCGTGCGCCGCAGCTGGGCGTCGGACAGTCTGGCGAGTTCGCGAGTGAAATGGGTCAGCATCGTCATGCAATGGGCTCGTCGGGCAGGCGCAGGAAGCGGGCGGCTTCGCGCGCGTCGGGTGCGGGCAGATGCGGGATCTCGCCCAGGCAGGGGGTGGCCAGGCGATGGGCGAGCCACGACAGGTTGGCGTCGACCTCCGGCATGCCCGGGTCGATCCGGTTGGCGACCCAGCCGGCCAGCGGCAGCCCGCGCTGGCGGATCGCCTGGGCAGTCAGCAGCGCGTGGTTGAGGCATCCCAGCCGCAGCCCGACCACCAGGATCACCGGCAGTCCCAGGGCCACGGCGAGGTCGCCGCCGTCGTGTTCGTCATCGAGCGGCACCAGCAGGCCGCCGGCGCCCTCGACGATCACCGCATCGGCTTGCGCGCGCAGCTGCTGGAAGGCGCTCACGATGCGTTCGATCTCGATCGTGATGCCATCGTGCCGCGCTGCGATGTGAGGCGACGCGGGCGTCTTCAGCAGGTACGGATTGACCAGCGCGTCTGGGGCGCGCACCGAAGCCGCGGCCTGCAGGGCGAGCACGTCCGCGTTGGTCCAGCGGCCGTCGGCTTGCTGCTCGGCGCCCGCGGCGATCGGCTTCATGCCGGCGACGCGTGCATGCCGCGTGCGCAGACGGTGCAGCAGGGCGGTGGCCGCCAGCGTCTTGCCGACGCCGGTGTCGGTGCCGACGACGAACCAGGCCGTCACGGGAGAGCCTCCGCGGCGGCGCCGCCGCCGCTGGGCGACTGCGCCAGTGCGCGCTCGACCGCGCGAATGGCCCCGCCGACCAGATGTTCGATGGCCTCGTCGTCGATGACGTAGGGCGGCATGAAGTACAGCGTGCGGCCGATGGGTCGCAGCAGCAGCCCCTCGTCGAGGGCCGCGCGATGGCAGCGGCGCGCGAACAGCGGGTCTTCGGTCTGCACGTCCCAGGCCCAGATCATGCCGAGCCGGCGTGCGTGGGCGAGGCGCCGATGCTCGTCGAGCACGCGCGCCGCGGCGCTGAGGCGCTCGGCCGTGGCGCGGTTGCGCGCGAGCGCCGCGTCGTCGAGCAGGTCCAGCGTCGCAAGCGCCGCGCGACAGGCGAGCGGGTTGCCGGTGTACGAATGCGAATGCAGGAAACCGCGTGCGCTGTCGTCGTCGTAGAAGGCCGCGTAGACCGCATCGGTGGTGAGAACCGCCGACAGCGGCAGCGTGCCGCCGGTGAGTCCCTTGGACAGGCAGATGAAGTCGGGTCGCACGCCCGCGACCTGGCATGCGAAGCGCTCGCCGGTGCGGCCGAAGCCGGTGGCGATCTCGTCGGCGATGAGGTGCACCTGGTGCCGATCGCACAGCGCGCGCGCACGCTGCAGGTAATGCGGGTGGTGCATCGCCATGCCCGCCGCGCACTGCACCAGCGGCTCGACGATCAGCGCCGCGGTCTCGTCGGCGTGCCTCTCGAGCCAGCTTTCGAGGGCCTGCGCCGCCTGCTCCGCGTGGGCCTGCGCATCGACGCCCGGCGCGGCCAGGCGCGCATCCGGGCTGGGCACGACTGTCGACGGGCGCAGCAGCGGCGCATAGGCACTGCGAAACAGCGGGATGTCGGTGACGCCGAGCGCGCCCACGGTTTCGCCGTGGTAGCCGTGGGCCAGGCTCACGAACCCGTTCTTGCGCGGTCGCCCGAGGTTGCGCCAGGCGTGGGCGCTCATCTTGAGCGCGATCTCGGTGGCGCTGGCGCCGTCGCTGCCGTAGAAGGCGTGGCCCAGGCCGGTCCAAGCGGCCAGGCGCTCCGACAGCTCGATCACCGGCTCGTGCGTCAGGCCCGCGAGCATCACGTGGTCGAGCCGGTCGAGCTGGTCGCGCAATGCGGCCTTGATGTGCGGATGGTTATGTCCGAACAGGTTCACCCACCACGAGCTCACGGAGTCGAGGTAGCGGCGGCCGTCGGCGTCGATCAGCCACGCGCCCTCGCCACGCACGATGGGAACCAGCGGCTGCGACTCGTGGTGCTTCATCTGCGTGCAGGGGTGCCACACGGCGGCACGGCTTCGGCGCAGCAATTCGTCGTTGCGGGAGTTGGTCATCGGCTCAATGCAAAAGCGGCGCGCAATGTACACCATGCGTTCGCGCGGCCTTGCCGGACAATCGCGGCCACTTCTCGATTGCCTTCAGCGCGTTGTCCCATCGTGTCGATCCATCAGCATGCCGCGGCGGTAGGTTTCGGCGATCAGCATGCGCGGTCCTTCGGGGGAGTCGATGCGATAGCTGCGGGTGGCCGGCGCGTCGGGCAGGCCCACCGCCTGCGACAGCCGCGCGGCGAGCGTGCCGTCGTCGGCGACCGCCTGTCGGCGCACCCACCAGCGCGACAGCAGGTGGCCGATCGGCATCGTGCCGGCCAGCAGGTCGCGCTCGGCGGCCGGCTCCAGCGCATGCAGCGCGATATAGCTGAGGTTGTCCATCAGCACCTCGCCGTGGGCGGCCAGGTACGTGACGCGCTCGATGAAGCGCCCACCGGGCAGTTGCTCGCGCACGAGCGCGGGGACGTCCTCGGTGGCCTGCTGGTGCAGCACCTCCAGGTGCACCGCGCCGCCGGCCACCGCCTCGCACAGCCGTGTCGTCGAGCCGTCCTGCGCGAGCAGCAGCCGCAAGATGTGCCGCTCCAGCGCCGCCTGGGCCGGCGCAGCATCGGGCGTGAAGAAGGCTTGGCGACGAAACGCAGGACGAAGGCTGGACGACATGAGTGAATTTGAAGTGGAGATCGAGCCGATCGAGCTGCCGCATGGGCCGCGCGACACCATGGCGACGTTGCGGCGTCACGGCCGCTATGCACTGCTCGAAAGTGCGCTCGTGGCGCCCGGTCGGGCCGAATGGTCGTATGTCGCCGGCCCGGCGCTGGCCACACTGTACACAGACGACTCGGGCACGCATTTGCGGCGCGAACGCCTGGACGCTGCGCACTGGCACGACGCGTTCGACGCGCTGCACTCGATCGCCGGCGACCGGAACGCCCTGGTGCACACGAGCGGCGAGGTGCCTGCCGGCATGGGCTTCGTCGGCGGCTGGATCGGCGCGCTCGGCTATGACCTCGCACGCGAGCTGCACTGGTTGCCTGTGCGCGCCGAGGCCGAGCCGCCCTTGCCGGCGATGTGGTGGATGGCGGTTGATCAGGTGCTCGCCTTCCATCATCCCAGTGGCCGTTGGTGGCGAAGCCGCGTGCACGGGCCGTCTGCGCACTGGCCCTGGAGCGATGCCGGACGACCTGCCGTCTGGGACGACACGCTGCGGCGCGCGTGCGAGGCCGTGCCGCCGAGCCGTCCCTGGCACGCCGCGGCGCGCGTGCGGCGCATGGAGCGCGCCGCGTTCGAAGACGGCGTGACGCACATCCGCGAGCGCATCGCCGCGGGTGAGGTGCTGCAGGTGAACCTGACGCGTCGCGAGGATGCACGCTTCGAAGGCGACCCGTGGTCGCTGTACGAGGCGCTGATGCGCGCGCATCCCGCGCCCTTCTCGGCGTACCTCGAGGCCGAGGGCTTCGCCATCGCCAGCGCCTCCCCCGAACGCTTCCTGCGGCTCGCAGGGGATGCGGTGCAGGCGCGTCCGATCAAGGGCACGGTCGCGCGCGGCCGCACGCCGCAAGAGGACGAAGCGAATCGCGCATGGCTGGCCGCGAGCGAGAAGGACCGCGCCGAGAACCTGATGATCGTGGACCTGATGCGCAACGACCTGGGCCGCGTGGCGCGCTTGGGCAGCGTGCAGGTTCCCGAGCTCTTCGCGCTGGAACCGTACGCCAGCGTGTGGCAGATGGTGTCCACCGTGCAGGCCCGGCTGCGCGGCGACGCCGGCGCTGCGGACCTTTTGCGCGCGTGCTGGCCGCCGGGCTCGATGACCGGCGCGCCCAAGCTCAAGGCCATGCAGATGATCGAGTCGCTGGAACCGCTGCGGCGAGGCTTCTATGCCGGCTCCATCGGCTACCTCGATTGCCGCGGCGGCATGGACCTGTCGGTGGTGATTCGCAGCGCCGTGGTGGCCGACGCTCGCGCGATGGTCCAGCTCGGAGCCGGCATCGTCGCCGATTCGCGGCCGGCGGCAGAGTGGGACGAGACGGTCGCGAAGGGCGAGCGGCTCACGGCGGTGCTCGACCAGGCGGCGCAGCCGCCGCAGTGAGGCGCCGGCGGCCGGGTCAGTGCAGCGACGAGCCGGGCGGGGCGCTGTTCATCACCGTGAACACCGGCTGGCCGACGCTGCCTGCCTCGATCTCCTCGTCGGTGGCTTCGCGCACGTCGCGCACCTTGAGGTCCAGCCGCAGGGCGATGCCGGCCAGCGGATGATTGCCGTCGAGCACGACGTGGGTCGGATAGACCTCGGTCACGGTGTAGATCGCGTCTTCGGGCATGCCTTCGGTGGCCGCGCCCTCGGGGACGCCGTCGAACTGCATGCCGGCGGTGACCTCCTCGGGAAAGATCGAACGCTCCTCGAAGAAGACCAGGTCCGGGTCGTATTCGCCGAACGCGTGCTCGGGCTCGAGGTGCAGGTGCGTCTCGAAGCCGATCTCCTGGTCGGCCAAGGCTTCCTCGACCTTGGCGAGCAGATCGTCTCCGCCGAAGAAGAACTCCACCGGGTCCTTCAACTCGTCGATCAGTTGGCCTTGAGTGTCCTCCAGCCTCCAGGTGAGACTGACGACACAGGGTGCGGTGATGTTCATGTCGATGCCCTCCCGTGCGCTCCACGGGCGATGAGGGTCCCCGGGCAGCGTGGGGCGAAAACGAGTGCAGGCCGATTCATTCGAAAGATGATCGCACAGGCCACAATCCGGTTCCATGGACATCGCCGCCGCATCACCGCTGCTGGGCGGGCTCACCCCGCAAGTCTTCATGCGCCGCCATTGGCAGAAGCAGCCGCTGCTGATCCGCCAGGCCGTGCCCGGCGTGCAGCCGCCGCTCAACCGCAATGAGCTGTTCGCGCTGGCCTCCCGCGAGGAGGTGGAGTCGCGCCTCATCGAGCACTGCGGCGCCGACTGGACGCTGCGCCACGGCCCGTTCAGCAAGCGGCAGCTGCCAAGCCTGAAGCAGGCGGCGTGGACATTGCTGGTGCAGGGCGTCGATCTGCACGACGAGCGTGCCCACGAGTTGCTGTCGCGCTTTCGCTTCGTGCCCGACGCGCGCCTGGACGACCTGATGATTTCGTACGCCACCGACGGCGGCGGTGTCGGCCCCCATTTCGATTCCTACGACGTCTTCCTGCTGCAGGTCCACGGCAAGCGGCGCTGGCGCATCGGCCGCGCTGCCGACACGACCTTGGTCGCCGACGTGCCGCTGAAGATCCTGGCCCGCTTCGAGCCCGAGGAGGAGCACCTGCTCGAACCCGGCGACATGCTGTACCTGCCGCCGCGGTGGGCGCACGATGGCGTGGCCGAGGGCGAATGCATGACCTGCTCGATCGGCTTTCGCGTGCCGGCGCGCGACGAGGTCGGGCGCGAGGTCCTGCAGCGCCTGCTCGACGGCGAGGAGCCGAGCGCCGCGCCGACCCTGTATCGGGATCCGTCGCAGCCGGCCACCGACACGCCCGCGCGCATTCCGTCGACCCTGCAGGCCTTCACTGGCGAGGCGGTGGCGCGGCTGGTCGAGAACAGCAAGTCGCTGGCCTGTGCGCTCGGCGAGTGGCTGAGCGAGCCCAAGCCGCTGGTGGCGTTCGACGAAGGGCAGGCGCTGCCGCCGGACGGCGGCATCGTGCTCGACCGGCGCACCCGCATGCTCTACGACGACGATCACGTCTTCATCAACGGCGAGGCGTACCGCACCGGCGGGACCGATGCGACGGTGGTGCGGCAGCTGGCCGACCGTCGTCGCCTCTCCGGCCAGCAACTGCAGCGTGCCAGCACGCAGGCCCGCGCCTTGATCGAGGAATGGGCGCATGCCGGCTGGCTGCATGCCCGCGATGACACCTCGGAGGACGCATGAACGACACCGCGCATCGCCTCATCGGCACACGGCTCGAGTTTCACGACGCGCTGCGCGACGCCTTCGCCGAGGTCGCGCGCGTCGGGTGCCGCGAGCTGTGGCTCGCCGACGAGGACTTCGGCGACTGGCCGCTCGGCGAAGCGGCGGTGGTGGATCAGCTCACCCAGTGGGCACATTCGCATCGCCGCCTGACCGTGGTGGCGCGCCACTTCGACGAGGTGGTGCGCCGACATGCGCGCTGGGTCGAGTGGCGACGGCAGTGGTCGCACGTGGTCGAGTGCCGCGCCTTCGAGGACGCGGAGGCCGGCGAGATACCGACCTTGTTGCTGGCGACTGGATTGGTCAGCGTGATGCTCTTCGATCCGGTGCATCACCGCGGCGCGCTCTCGCACGATCCGGCGGACTCGATCCGCTATCGCGAGTTGATTGATGCGGTTTCGCAACGCTCGGTGGCCGCCTTCCCAGCGACGACCCTGGGACTATAGGGAAGTTCCCCATATAATGGCAGGCTAGGTCATGCGGATGCTCGAGCTCTCATGACCTCTTGAGCGTTGGGGCTCTGTGGAATTGGAGGGGTCCCACAATTACCGGTAATTGTTCGACCTTTTGATTGAGGACAAATATGAAAAAGTCGCTTCTGTTGGCTGCCCTGTTCGCTTCCGTCGCTCTCGCTGCCTGCAGCAAGAAGGAAGAGACCACCGTCACGCCGCCGGCCCCCGCCCCTGTCGCGACCCCGGCGCCCGCCGCTTCCGAGCCCGCCGCTGCCGCCTCGGCTGCCGACATGTCGGCTTCCGCCGCGATGCCGGCCGCTTCCGCCGCGTCGCAGTAATCGAACAGCGCTGCACGACAAGCCGCCTTCGGGCGGCTTTTCTTTTTTCCGATCGGCCGGCGGATGCGCAGGCCGATGCGCCTCAGCGCAGCTCGAGCCAGTCGAAGCCCCACTGCGGACCTGCTGCGCGCAGATCGCATTCGTCGGCGCCGCTGACGGCCGCCAGCGCGGCCAGGGCCAGCTCCGGTCGGTTGTTCTCTCGGCTGAGGTGCGCAGCCACGACATGGCGCAAGCCGTCGTGAAGGCATGAGGCCAGGATCTGCGCTGCGGTGTCGTTGCTCAGGTGCCCGTAGCGGCCGCCGATGCGCGACTTGAGGGACGCCGGATAGCGCGAGGCGGCAAGCAGTTCGCGGTCATGGTTGCATTCGAGCAGCAGCGCATGGCAGCCGCGCAAGTGCTCCAGCAGGTGCGCCGTGACCGAGCCGACGTCGGTGAGAACGCCCAGGCGCGAGGCACCGTCGCTGAAGCAAAGCTGCAGCGGCTCCTGCGCATCGTGCGGCACGGTGTAGGGCGAGAGCTGCAAGTCGCCGATGGTGATCGGTTCGCCGTCGCGCGCGAAGCGCAGCTGCTCGGGGACCACCTCCTCCGTGGCGCCGATGGCGCGCCAGGTGCCTCGGCTCATCCACAGTTCGATGCCGTGCCGTCGCGCGAAGGGCAGGGCGCAGCCGATGTGGTCGCCATGCTCGTGCGTGACGAAGATCGCGTCGATGTCGTGCGCGGCCAGCCCGGCGCGGGCCAGCCGCGCGTTGAGTTCGCGCTGCGTGAAGCCGCAGTCGACCAGCACGCGGCTCGTCGTCGTGCCGCTGCGCGCCTCGACCAGCGTGGCATTGCCGCTGCTTCCGCTTCCCAGACTGCAGAAGCGAAGCATCGTCAGCTCACTTCAGGTCTTCGACCAGCAGGTTGATGATGCGCTTGCCGGCCTCGCCGTTCTCGGGCTGGCCCTGCGCGTTGAGCACCGTCACGGTGCTGTGATCGCCTTCGCCCTTGACCGACACGCGGTACTTGACCGGGCCGCTGAGATCGCTCTTGCGGCCGAAGCTGAACAGGCGGCTCAGGAAGTTGGGCTCTTCCTTGCCGGCCTGCGCCGGATCGACGTAGCGCACGAAATACAACCCTTGCGCGCGGTCGCGGTCCTCGACGGTGAAGCCGCTGCGGTCGAGCGCCAGGCCGACGCGGCGCCACGCGCGGTCGAAGCCGTCGTCGACCTGCAAGGTGGCGGCCGGCTGGCCTTCGACCACGCGCGCGTGAGCCGGCACTGCGTTGGTCGCGGCCACCACGGCCTTGGCCTGTTCTTCCTTCATTCCAAGGCGCAGCAGCATGCGTTGCAGCATGGCGGCCTCGAGCTGCGGGTCGTTGGCGCGCGGCTGCCACACCGTGGTCTCCTTGTCGAGGCCGCTGTAGACCTCTTCGAGGCCACGGTGCGTCAGGTAGATCTCGCTGCCGTTGGGCGTCCGCTCCACGCGGGTCCGGAACTTGTCGCGCAGGCCGGTCGAGTAGAACGAGTCGAACACCTTGCCGATGGTGTTGCGGATCGGGTCGCTGGGCAGCTTGGCGCGGTTCTCCGCCCAGTCGGTCTCCATCACGCCGGCGCCGGGCTGGTCCACGATCAACGTGAAGCCGTTGTCCTTCCAGAAGCCTTGCAGCTGCGGCCACAGCTGTTCGGGCGCCATCGGCACGACCAGCCAGCGCTGATTGCCTTCACGCACCAGCTTCACGCCGCCCAGGTCCTTGGGCGCCACGCTGCTGGTCGCCGCCGAGGCGGCCGCGCCGGCCGCGTTGGCCTGGAAGGCGGCGGCGCTCACGCTGCCGCCCGTGGGCTGGCCGGAATTGCGGCCGAGCTGGCTCAGGTCGGGCGGCACCTCGAGGCTCTGCTGACGCGTTGCACCGGCAGTGCGGTAGTCGATCTTGTCGCCGCCGAGGAAATTCTCCACCGAGGAGCAGGAGGCGAGGCCGGCGGTCAGCAGCAGGCAGGCGATGCGGACGGCGGTAAAGCGATGCGAAACGGTCACGTGAGGGGTCTCCGGAGGGATGCGGCCCATGCAGTCACGAAGGAATTCCTTCGCGGCGTGCGGGCCGGGCCCGGTGTTGGCAAAGAGAGGTCGAAATGGATTACAGCAGCCCGGCGTCGCGCAGCGACTGGCCGACCACGGCCTGGCCGGCCGCGGTGAGCGGCGTGATCGGCAGGCGCAGCGACTCGCCGCACAAGCCCAGCTGCTTCATGGCCCACTTGGTGGGGCAGGGGCTGGGTTCGATGAACAGGTTCTTGTGCAGCGGCAGCAGCTTCAAGTGGATCGCTGTCGCCTCGCGTGCGCGGCCCTCGACCGCGGCGATGCACATCTCGTGCATCAGGCGCGGCGCGACGTTGGCGGTGACGCTCACGTTGCCGTGACCGCCGAGCAGCATCAGCGCGATCGCGGTGCTGTCGTCGCCGGAATAGATGGAGAAGCTCTTGGGGGCGCGCTTGATGAGCCAGGCCGCCCGGTCGATCTCGCCGGTGGCTTCCTTGATGCCGACGATGCCGGGCACCTGCGCGAGTCGAACGACGGTGTCGACCTGCATGTCCGCCACGGTGCGTCCGGGCACGTTGTAAAGCACCATGGGGATGTCGACGGCCTCGGCGATCGACTTGAAGTGCTGGTAGATGCCTTCCTGCGAGGGCTTGTTGTAGTAGGGAACGACCGACAGCGTGCAGTCGGCGCCGACCTTCTTCGCGTAGCGCGACAGCTCGATCGCCTCGCGGGTGGAATTGCCGCCGGCGCCCGCCATGATGGGTACGCGCCCTTTGGCGTGCTCGACCGCGACGCGGATGATCTCGCAGTGCTCCTCGACCGACACGGTGGGCGATTCGCCGGTGGTGCCGACCACGCCGACGCAGTCGGTGCCCTCGGCAATGTGCCAGTCGATCAGACGACGCAGGGCGTCGTAGTCGACGCTGCCGTCTTCATGCATCGGCGTGATGAGCGCCACGATGCTGCCAATGATCGGGTTCATGCGGTTTCCTCTGAATCGGTCGATTTTAGCCGCCGCGGCGCCGGCCGCTCGCGCCAGCCGCCGGAGGTCACAGCGGGTAGCGCGCCGGCGCCGTGCCGCCCGAGCGCTCGCGCACCGCGGCAATGCGCTGCACGAAGCGCTCGGGCGGCGCGACGAAGCCGTCCTCGAACGCCACGATGCGCAGACCCGCCACCGACTCCAGCAGTTCCCCCGGGCGCAGCAAGAAGTCGGGATTCGAGGGCCGCCCCACGGTCTCGTGGCCGCGCACGAAGGTCTCGTAGATCAGTACGCCGCCCTCGGCGACGCTCGCGCGCAGCACCGGCAGCAGTGGGCGCCACAGGTAGTTGGTCACGACCACCGCGTCGAAGCGTTCGCCGTCCAGGGGCCAAGGGCCGTTTTCGATGTCGGCCACCAGCGTCCGCGCGACGGCCGCCAGCGGCGCCAGTGCTTCGGCGTCCCGATCGACGCCGGTGACGCGCCAGCCTCGCTCGGCGAACCAGCGGACGTGGCGGCCCGAGCCGCAGGCTACGTCGAGCACCGTGCCGCCCGCAGGCACCAGGCGGGCCCAGCGTTGCACCCACGCCGACGGCGCGAGCGTCGCGTGCGTCGGGCCGGTCATCGGGGGGCGTGCTGGTTGAGGGCCTTGAGCGCCATGCGGTCGACTACCGCGGGCGCGACCAGCTTGAGCCAGCGGCCGAGCTTGCCCTTCGCGCTCATGACGATGTCGCGCCGGCGCGCCTCGGCGCCTTCGACGATGAGGCGGGCGCATTCCTGCACGCTCATCGCGCCCTGCTCGTCGAGGCCGCTCCTGCCGGCGGGCTGCCCGTCGGGGCCGAAGCCGCGGTAGCGGATCTCGGTGGCCACCACGCCGGGGTAGGCGATGGTGACGCTCACGCCGCTGGCGATCAGTTCGACGCGCAGCGCCTCGAAGAAGCCGGTCATCGCGAACTTGGTGCCGCTGTACGCGGTGCGACCGGGCACACCCACCAATCCGGCAAGGCTTGCGACCGCGACGATGCGCCCTCGGCTGGACTTGAGGTGCGGCAGCGCTGCGTGGGTGCACCACACGCTGCCCCAGTGGTTGATCCGCATGAGCGTCTCGTACCACGCCAGATCGGACACCTCGTCGAAGTTCGCGTGCGCCGACATGCCCGCGTTGTTGACCAGGGTGTCGATGCGGCCGAAGGCTCT
>DATFAY010000273.1:0-21028 GCA_035254085.1 Piscinibacter sp. | reverse complement strand
TGCGTGGGTGCACCACACGCTGCCCCAGTGGTTGATCCGCATGAGCGTCTCGTACCACGCCAGATCGGACACCTCGTCGAAGTTCGCGTGCGCCGACATGCCCGCGTTGTTGACCAGGGTGTCGATGCGGCCGAAGGCTCTCGCCGTGGCATCGATGAGCGCGACGCAGTCCGCCTGCACGCCGACGTCGCAGCGCTGCACCAGCACCTGAGTGCCGTGGGCGCGGCATTCGCCGGCCACTGCTTCGAGCTTGTCGACGCTACGCGCTGCCAGCACCAGCGCGAGCGCCTGCCGGTCGCGCGCCGCCCACTGACGCGCCATCTCGGCGCCGATGCCGTCGGAGGCGCCGGTGATGACGATGACTTTCATGGATCTCCTGGCTTTGACAGGCGCTAGAAGCAGGCCCAGAGCTGATTCGCCAGTGTCACCGCGAGATCGGGGCGCAGGTAGGCGGCAAACACCAAGGCCAGCACGACCGCCGCGGCGGCCCAGGCGATGACGCGGCGCGCGCTCACGTCAAGCCGCCGCAGGGGCCGGTCGAACGATGGCCGACTCCTTGACCGGCATGTTGGCAATGGCCGCGAAGATGCCCAGCGCCACCGCGATCCACCAGACGATGTCGTAGCTGCCGGTGGCGTCGTACAGCTTGCCGCCCAGCCAGACGCCGAGGAAGCTGCCGACCTGGTGGCTGAGGAACACGAAGCCTCCCAGCATCGACAGGTACTGCACGCCGAAGATCTGCGCGATCACCGCATTGGTGGGCGGCACGGTGGAAAGCCACAGCACGCCCATCACCGCGGAGAAGACATACACGCTCGTCGGCGTGAGCGGCACGTTGAGGAAGATCACGATCGCCAGCGAGCGCAGCGCATAGATCGACGAGAGGATGTGACGCTTCTGCAGGCGCTGGCCGATGGTGCCGGCCGCATAGGTGCCCACCACGTTGAACAGGCCGATGAGCGCGAGCGCGGTGGTCGCCACGTTGGGGGAGAGGCC
Organism: Piscinibacter sp.; assembly: GCA_035254085.1. Classification (GTDB taxonomy): domain Bacteria; phylum Pseudomonadota; class Gammaproteobacteria; order Burkholderiales; family Burkholderiaceae_C; genus Albitalea. The sequence continues at coordinate 20,032 of DATFAY010000273.1, read as the reverse complement.
GTGGTCCCTGAGGTAGCTCGGCATGTGCACGCCGATGAACACGACCTGGAAGCCGCAGACGAAGTACCCGGCCATCAGCCAGCGAAAGCTCGGATACGCAAAGGCTTCGCGCAGCGCTGCGCCCACGCTCTGGTGCACCGCTCCCGTCTTGGCAGCGGGCGGCTCCTTCAGCCCGAAGGCCAGCGGGATGATCGCGAGCGACAGGCAGCCGAGGTAGAAAAGTGCCTTCTGCCAGCCCACTCCGCCGAGCACGACGCCGTCGAACGGATGCAGGCCGTTGATGAGGCCGTTCTCCACCGGCACCATCAGGAACTGGCCGAACGAGCCGGCCGCTGCCGCCACGCCCATCGCCCAGCTGCGCTTGTCGGGCGCGACGTTGCGGCCGATCACACCGTAGACCACGGCGTAGGTCGTGCCCGATTGGGCCAGGCCGAGCAGGATGCCGGCGCTGCCGGTGAAGGCCAGACCCGAGGTCGACAGGCCCATCAGAACGAGGCCGAGCGCATACATCAGGCTGCCGACGATCAGCACGCGGAATGCGCCGAAGCGATCGGCCAGCCCGCCGGCGAAGGGCCCGGCCACGCCCCAGGCCAGGTTCTGCACCGCGATCGCGAACGCGAAGGTCTCGCGCGACCAGCCGCGGTCCATGGTGATGGGCTGCAGCCACAGCCCGAAGCCGTGCCGGATGCCCATCGACAGGGTGACGATCATCGCCCCGCACAGCAGGACCTGGGTCATCGAGAGCTTGGGCGCTTGCGGCGAAGTCATCGCGTGACTGTAGCCAATCGCCGGCGCGCGTGCTGGCGTGGGTCTACGCCGGCGTCGCGTCGCGCCGCCGGGCGCCGAGGCTGTCGCGACCGTACACCGGCTCGTTCACGTCGCGCAGCGCGAGCATCGCACCGATGCGCCGATCGGCCGGCGCCTCGAATCCGCACTCGCCGCTGAAGCCGGCCGGATTGCGCAAGGTGCCCAGCAGCAGGTCCCAGATCGGCAGATCGCCGTAGTTGTGCGCGTGCACGCCCTTTCGATGGTGCTCGCAGTGCGATTCGGGGCGCTGGATGAGGTAGCCCAGCCAGGTGGGGGTGCGCACGTTCCAGTGCTGGAACATGCCGTAGAAGGCGGCCACGTAGCCGGTCAGCGCCGCGGCCAGCGGATCGAGCCCGAGCACGACCACGGTGACGAACAGCTGCATCAGCACCTGCATCACCATCTCGAATGGGTGGAAGAACACCGAGCCGGGCATGTCCACGCGCTGCGGGCTGTGGTGCAGCTGATGAATCCCGCGCCACAGCAGCGGCACCTTGTGCAGCGTGCGATGGACGGCATACGCGAGCGCCGACAGCACCACATAGCCCGCCACCGTGCCGCCGACCACGCCCAGGCCGCTGCCGTCCATCCAGCGGTGGGCCGCCAGCCAGGCGGGGTCGATCAGCAGGGGCACCATGGTCGACACCGTGCCGATCAGCAGCAGGAAGACCACGCCCAGCCACGCCCAGCCGCGGCGCGGCGGAAAGACCCGTGCCGGCCGCCACTTCTCGATGGCCAGCATGACGAAGTAGGTGATCGGGACCAGCAGCCCGACGATGTCCACGGCTTGCATGATGCTTCTCCTCATGAAGGCGCCACCCCGGCGCCGCTCTTTTGTCGCTTCCGACCGCGCCGACCTTACGGCGTAAGATCGTCGTTACAGTCTAGCCTTACAGCGTAAGAATTCAAGATGCCGAAACCCCCGGGAAGCAGGGCGATCGCGACGCCGGCGAAGCGCAGGCCCAAGCCGCAGGTCGGCGGCCAGGCGCTCTCGCGCGATCTCATCGTGGAGGCGGCGCTCGCGCTCGTCGCCGACGAAGGCCTGGTCGCCTTCAGCATGCGCAAGCTGGGCCAGCGCCTGGGCTGCGAGGCGATGAGCCTGTACCACCACTTCCCCAGCAAGCAGCACCTGCTCGATGCCTTGGTCGACCATGCGATCCGCTCGATCGAGGTGCCCGAGCCCGGCCCGGATGCGCTGGAGCGCCTGCGCCGCAGCCTCTACTCGTACCGCGCGATGGCGCGGCGCTGGCCGGCGCTCTTTCCGCTGCTGGCGGTGCACCGGTTGAACACGCGGACGGGCGTGAGCTTCATCGAGTCGATCCTGCGCCTGATCCGGTCGGTCGAGCCCGACCCCGAAATGGCGGCGCGGCAGTTCCGGGTCATGGGCTACTACCTGGCCGGCGCGGGGCTGGAAGAGACGGCCGGCTACGCGCGCGGGCCCTCGGCGGCGGAGCCGGTGGACGACGGGTTCATCGGCCGGCACTGCCCGCACCTCATCGAGGCGGCACCGTACTTCAAGGAGCCGCACTGGGACGCGACCTTCGACCTGGGCATCGAACTGCTGCTGCAAGGCATGGTGGCCGCTCGTGCGCCGCGTCGGCGCGGCGCCGGGGCGGCCGGACGCCCCGCCTAGAATCCGCCGCCATGGCCACCAAGCAAAGCAGTTCCGGCGCCGGCAGCTACGGCGAAGCATCGATCCGCGTCCTCAAGGGCCTCGAGCCCGTCAAGCAGCGGCCGGGCATGTACACGCGCACCGACAACCCGCTGCACATCGTCCAGGAGGTCATTGACAACGCGGCCGACGAGGCGCTGGCGGGCCACGGCAAGCGCATCGACGTCACCTTGCACGCCGACGGCTCGGTCAGCGTGCAGGACGACGGCCGCGGCATTCCCTTCGGCCTGCACCCGGAAGAGAAGGTGCCGGTGGTCGAGATCGTCTTCACGCGCCTGCATGCGGGCGGCAAGTTCGACAAGGGTGCGGGCGGCGCCTACAGCTTCTCGGGCGGCCTGCACGGCGTCGGCGTGAGCGTCACCAACGCGCTCGCCAAGCGGCTGGAGGTGACGGTGTGGCGCGACGGGCAGGTGGCCGACATCGCGTTCGCCGGCGGTGACGTGGTCGAGCCGCTGAAGGTGCGTCGCGCCTCGCCGGGCGACCGCAAGAGCGGCACGACGGTGCGCGCGTGGCCGGACGCCAAGTACTTCGAGAGCGCCGAATTCCCCAAGGCCGAACTGATGCACCTGCTGCGCAGCAAGGCGGTGCTGATGCCGGGGGCGACGGTCACCTTCAAGGGGGAGAAGAGCGGCGAATCCCACAGCTGGACCTACAAGGGCGGCCTGCGCGACTACCTGATGCAGACGCTCACGGCCGACCCGGTGATCCCCCTGTTCGAAGGCGAGCACTACGCCGACCGTGGCGAAACCGAGAACTTCGCCGAAGGCGAGGGCGCCGCATGGTGCGTGGCCTTCACCGAAGACGGCGCGCCGGTGCGCGAGAGCTACGTCAACCTGATCCCCACGGTGGCCGGCGGCACGCACGAGTCGGGCCTCAAGGACGGTCTGTTCGGCGCGGTCAAGGGCTTCATCGACCTGCATGGGCTTTTGCCCAAGGGCGTGAAGCTCATGCCCGAGGACGTGTTCTCGCGCGCCAACTTCGTGCTCTCGGCCAAGGTGCTCGACCCGCAGTTCCAGGGGCAGATCAAGGAGCGCCTGAACAGCCGTGACGCGCTGCGCCTCGTGTCCACCTACGTGAAGCCGGCGATGGAGCTGTGGCTCAACCAGCATGTGGAGCTCGGCAAGAAGCTAGCCGAACTGGTGATCAAGCAGGCGCAGACGCGCCAGCGCGCCAGCCAGAAAGTGGAGAAGCGCAAGGGTTCGGGCGTGGCGGTGCTGCCCGGCAAGCTCACAGATTGCGAAAACCGCGACCTGGCGCTCAACGAGCTCTTTCTCGTCGAGGGCGATTCCGCGGGCGGCAGCGCCAAGATGGGCCGCAACAAGGAGACGCAAGCCATCCTGCCGCTGCGCGGCAAGGTGCTCAACGCCTGGGAGGTCGAGCGCGACCGCCTGTTCGCCAACAACGAGATCCACGACATCGCGGTGGCGATCGGCGTCGACCCGCATGGCGCGTCCGACGAGCCGGACCTCACGGGCCTGCGCTACGGCAAGATCTGCATCCTCTCGGACGCCGATGTCGACGGCTCGCACATCCAGGTGCTGCTGCTCACGCTGTTCTTCCGCCACTTCCCCAAGCTGATCGAGCGCGGCCACATCCACGTGGCCAAGCCGCCGCTGTTCCGCGTCGACGCGCCGGCGCGCGGCAAGAAGCCTGCCACCAAGATCTATGCGCTCGACGAGGGCGAGCTCACCGCCACGCTGGACAAGCTGCGCAAGGAAGGCGCGCGAGAAGGCTCGTGGAGCATCAGCCGCTTCAAGGGCCTGGGCGAGATGAACGCCGAGCAGCTGTGGGACACGACGCTCAACCCCGACACCCGCCGCCTGCTGCCCGTGGCCTTTGGCCAGCTGGACTTCGCGGCCACGGTCGACTCGCTCACCAAGCTGATGGGCAAGGGCGAGGCGCAAGCCCGGCGCGAACTGATGGAACTGCACGGCGATTCCGTCGAGGTCGATGTCTGAGAACCCGGAACAGGCAGCTCGCATGAACGCGCCGCAAGTCCGGCTTCGCCCGACCATGCTGTCGGACCTGGACTTCGTCATCTCGGTCGAGCAGGATGCCTCGAACCGCCCGTTCATCACGCCCTGGGAGCGGACCCAGCACGAGGGCGCGGTGCGCTTCCCGGACTTCCGCCACTTCATCGTCGAGGCCGGGCCGGCGTACGAGTCGGCCGGCTTCGTGATCCTGCAGGGCTGCCGCAACCCGCATCGGTCGGTCGAGCTCAAGCGCATCGTGCTGCAGCCGAAGGGTCAGGGGCTGGGCCGGGCGTGCGTTCGGCTTCTCATGCAGATGGCCTTTCGCGACCTGGGCGCGCACCGCTTCTGGCTCGACGTGAAGTCGCTCAACACGCGGGCCCAGGCGCTGTACCGCAGCGAAGGCTTCGTCGAGGAAGGGCGCCTGCGCGAGAGCGTGAGGACCGAAGGCGGCTACGACTCGCTCATCGTCATGTCGATGCTCGAGAGCGAATACGACGCCATGCGCAAGACGCGCGACAGGGGTGCCGCGTGAGCCCACGCGCGCTCTTCGCCGCGGCCGCACTGGCGCTCGGTGCCAACGCCGCCCAGGCTCAGCTGTGGGGCTGGGTCGACGGCGAAGGCGTCGCGCACGTCGCGCCGACGCAGGTCGATTCGCGCTATCGGCCGGTGCTGGACGCCGGCGGTGCCGAGCCGCGCGTGCCGGGCAAGACCGACGATCCCGGCGGCCTGGTCACCTGGATGGAGTTCGCGCCCGAGGTCAAGCGCGTGCTGCCGTGGCTGCGCGAGGCGGCGGCCGCGCACGGGGTCGACGTGGAACTGCTGAAGGCGGTGATCGCCGTCGAGTCCGGCTTCGATGCGAAGGCGGTGTCGCCGCGCGGCGCGCTCGGCCTGATGCAGATCACGCCCGAGACCGGGGACCGCTACGCCACGCCGCAGGAAGCGCGGCGGCCCGCGCTGCAGCGCCTGCTCGATCCGCGCACCAACGTGCTCACGGGCGCGCGCATGCTGGCGGACCTGACCCGCCGCTTCGGCCGCATCGACCTCGCGCTCGCCGCGTGGAATGCGGGCGAGGGCGCGGTGCGCCGCTACGGCGGCGAACTGCCGCCCATCGCCGAGACACAGGCGCATGTGCAGCTCGTGCTCGAGCTGTATTGGGCGCTGTTGCAGAACAACCTGCAGCGCGGCGCCCGCCAATTGAAGATGCATTCGGCGGCCGCCAGCAGCCCGCCGTGACAGGATTTCGCGGTACTCCACGACGATGACCCAGACGACGATCGATTTCAACAGCGGCGACGGCGGCGACCACGGCGACGCCATCACGCTCGCCCATTACGCCGAGCGCGCCTACCTCGAATACGCCTTGAGCGTGGTGAAGGGCCGCGCGCTGCCCGACGTGTGCGACGGCCAGAAGCCGGTGCAGCGGCGCATCCTCTACGCGATGGACCGCATGGGCCTGGCCTTCAGCGGCAGCGCGGGCGCCAAGCCGGTGAAGAGCGCGCGCGTGGTCGGCGACGTGCTCGGCCGATTCCATCCGCACGGCGACCAGGCCGCCTACGACGCGCTGGTGCGCATGGCGCAGGACTTCTCGCAGCGATACCCGCTCATCGACGGCCAGGGCAATTTCGGCTCGCGCGACGGCGACGGCGCGGCGGCGATGCGCTACACCGAGGCGCGGCTCGCGCCGATCTCGCGCCTGCTGCTCGACGAGATCGACGAAGGCACGGTCGAGTTCGTGCCCAACTACGACGGCTCGACCGAGGAGCCGAAGCAGTTGCCCGCGCGGCTGCCCTTCGTGCTGCTCAACGGCGCGAGCGGCATCGCCGTCGGACTCGCCACCGAGGTCCCCTCGCACAACCTGCGCGAAGTGGCGGCCGCCGCGGTCGCGCTGATCCGCGACGCCAAGCTCAGCGACGACGAACTGGCCGGGTTGATTCCCGGCCCCGACTACCCGGGCGGCGGGCAGATCATCAGCAGTGCCGAGGACATCCGCGCGGCCTACGCATCGGGGCGAGGCAGCCTGAAGGTGCGCGCGCGCTGGAAGATCGAAGACCTCGCGCGCGGCCAATGGCAGCTGGTGGTGACGGAGCTGCCCCCGGGCACGAGCGCGCAGAAGGTGCTCGAGGAGATCGAGGAGCTGAGCAACCCCAAGGTCAAGGCCGGCAAGAAGACGCTCAGCGCCGAGCAGACGCAACTCAAGGCGACGGTGCTCGCGGTGCTCGACGCGGTGCGCGACGAGTCGAGCAAGGATGCTCCGGTGCGCATCGTGTTCGAACCGAAGACCAGCCGCATCGATCAGCAGGACCTCATCACCACGCTGCTGGCGCACACCAGCCTCGAGAGTTCCGCGCCGGTCAACCTCACCATGGTGGGTGCCGACGGCCGGCCGACGCAGAAGAGCCTGCGCGAGATGCTGGCCGAATGGGTCGACTTTCGCATGCAGACGGTGCAGCGGCGAACGCGCCACCGCCTGGCCAAGGTGCTGGACCGCGTCCACGTGCTGGAGGGGCGGCAGCTGGTGCTGCTCAACATCGACGAGGTGATCCGCATCATCCGCAACGCCGACGAGCCCAAGCCGGCGTTGATCGCGCGCTTCAAGCTGAGCGATCGCCAGGCCGAGGACATCCTCGAGATCCGGCTGCGCCAGCTCGCGCGCCTGGAGGCGATCAAGATCGAGCAAGAGCTCAAGGACCTGCGTGCCGAGCAGGGCAAGCTGGAGGACATCCTCAACAGCCCGGCGAGTCTCAAGCGCACGGTGATCAAGGAGATCGAGACCGACGCCAAGCAGTACGGCGACGAGCGGCGCACGCTCATCCAGGCCGAGAAGAAGGCGATCGCCGAAGTGAAGGTGATCGACGAGCCGGTGACGGTGGTGGTGAGCCTCAAGGGTTGGGTGCGCGCCTTGAAGGGGCACGAGGTCGAGGCGGCGGCCTTGCAGTTCAAGGCGGGCGATGCGTTGTACGGCACCTTTGCCTGCCGCACCGTCGACACGCTGCTCGTGTTCGGCAGCAACGGCCGGGTCTATTCGACGGGCGTGAGCCAACTGCCCGGCGGGCGCGGCGACGGCCAGCCGATCACGACGCTGATCGAGCTCGAAAGCGGCACGCAGCCGTCGCATTACTTCGCGGGCCACGCGCAGCAGACGCTGCTGCTGGCCAACACCGGCGGCTTCGGCCTGCTGGCGCGGGTGGGCGACCTGGTGTCGCGCCAGCGCGGCGGCAAGTCCTTCCTCGCGCTCGAGGCCGAGGACAAGCCCCTGCCGCCCAGCCTGGTCGACGGCATGAAGCGCGTCGCCTGCCTGACCCTGGAGGGACGGATGCTGGTGTTCGCGGCCGACGAGATCAAGCTCCAGCCGAACGGCGGCCGCGGCCTGACGCTGATCGACCTCGATGCCAAGGATGCGCTGGTCAGCGTGGCGGCCTTCGGCGACGCCCTGCAGGTGCTGGGGACGGGCCGCGGCGGCAAGGCCAAGGACGAGCTGGTCAAAGGCGCCGCGCTGGCCGCCTACGAGGGCAAGCGTGCGCGCAAGGGGCGCAAGCAGGATGTGATGCAAAAGGCGATGCGGGTGCTCCCGGCACCGTCGGCCTGACGCGGCGCGCCGTCTCGGCGCTCAGTGCTTGCGCGCGCGGCTGGGCTTGGCGCTGCCGGCGTGCGAGCGCGAGCGCGGCCGGGCTGCAGCGCCTTCATGCGGGTCGTTGGCCGCCTTGGCAACGGTGCTGCGGTCGGTGCCGGCCTCGTTCGGGGCAGCCACCCACGGCGCGCCGGGCACCGGCCAGTTCAGCGCGGTCCAGAAGCTGCGGTTCGCGTCGAGGAAGCGGTTCCACGAGCGAGTCTGCAACTCGAGGGTGTCAGGGATGCCGTCCGCGGTCTGCGCCGGCTCTTCGCCGCCGGCCTCGGTCTCGACCGGCGCGATCGCGCGGTTGAGCAGCCACGGCGTCATCTGCAGCCACGGCGCATAGAACGACCAGAGGCTGCGGTTCGCGTCGATAAAGTGATTCCACAGCCGGGCCTGCGCTTCGAGCGCGGGGCCGAAGCCCCAGAACGTCTCGGCGGACACCGGCTGGTCGGAGGTCTTGGCGCTGAAGGGCCACGGCGCTGCAGTCGAGCTCGGCATGTGATTCTCCGTTGGCGATGCACCGGACAGCCCCGGTGCGAACGGTCAACTCTAGTGCGTTGCCGTGGGCCAAGGTGGCTATGTGCAACCGGAGTGTGCGGTCTTGTGGCTCAAGCAGGATGCTGCTGTGTTGCCGGGCAGGATGCCGCCGGAAGGGCGTTGCCTGCGGTCTGGCGCAGAGGCACCGACATGATCCAGCCGCGCAGGGTGCGGAGCTCGGCCCGACCGCATGTCTCGCCGATCAAGTGGCCCCGCTCGACCTTCGGGGCATGACCCTCGACATAGCGGATCGTCTTCTGGTTCGACGCCTCTGCGGTGTCGGCTTCGCCGGCGATGTCCTGCAGCGCGAGCCGCAGCGAATGCGCAAAGAGATCCACGCTTTCGTCCTTCAGCGCCTTCCCCTGTTCCGCCGACCACGAGGTTTGCGGCTGGGCTTCCGTGCGCGGGGTGGAGACAACCCGCACAACATTTTGATATCGGACGGCGCTCGGTGCGTCGGCCGCATAGACGACGATCGTATTGTCCAGCACCAATGCACTCTGGTCTTGTGTCATGCGAAAGACCGGCATGGCCTCGATCACCCAGCCGCTGGCGGCGACGTCACCTGCTTCGAGCAACCGCCTCGTTCCCTTGCCATCGAGCTGTGCCATGCCTCGCTGTATCAGGTCGCGATTGGAGAAGCCGGCCAGCACGTCCTTGAACGGGTCGAGCACTTTGTCGGCTTCCTCCTGCATCCGGGTCTTCTGGCTGTTCTTGCCGGCTTCCACGAGCACGCCGTGTGTCGCGACCGCAGCGATCAAGCCCGCGATGCCCGGTGCCGGATAGAGGAACGCTCCGCCGGCCGTGCCGGCGGAGTCGAAACTCACCACTCCGTGATAGGCAACCACCTCGTCCTTGGGCAGTTTCAGCGAGAAGCCAAGGTCGGCCAGCGAAATCGGCGTGGCAACCGGCGCCTCTTCACCGGCCGCGACGGCGGCCTGGCTGCACAGGAGAGCGACGGCAAAGCTGGCGAGAATGCCGCGAAATCCCGTCATGAATCACTGCTCGAACGGCTTGGTGAACGACTCCTTGCCGATCTCGATGGCCTGGTAGTAGGCGTTCGTGAGGCCGGGGAACTTGGGAGGTTCATCCCATTTCTGATCGGCGCTCTTCTGTACATCGACCGGCAAATACCACTCGAGCGCGTTGTTACTCAGGTTGACCATGTAGCCTGTGCCCTTGAGGACAGCCTTCGGGTCGCCGGTGGGAATGTAGGAAGCGTAGTTGCGCCACGCGCCCAACGCGGTGATCTGGATGACGACCAGCTTGTCGACGTGGTACTTGGCCTTCAAGGACGAGAAGTCCAGCCTGGCGAAGTTCGGCTCTTTCGACGAAAAACTGGGCAGGCTCTTCAGGTCGAGCGGCTCCCCGATGACGGTGACGTCGACGCCGCGCTTGCGCAGCAACTGGGCCACGTCGCCCTTGAGCGCGGCCAGGTCTTCAGGCTGCAGCGTTTGCACATGGGCCGTGAGCGACTGGTTCGCTACGGATGCGGCCGCGAGGCACAGAAGGCACCCCGCGCCAGGGAACTCCGTGTCGACCTTCGGAAGGGCGGTCATCGCGACACCTACTTTGGCGGTCTTCGACGCGATCGCGTCCTTGGACAGGCTGACCGGCAGTTGCGGCGCGGAAGCGCAGCCTCCCAACAAGGCGGACAAGACGAGGAATGCGGTGGCAAGACCAAGCTTCATGCGGCAATACTTTCATTCGACGGTGGCCGTAGGCCGAGGTCCACGAGGGACGGGCAATGTGGCGTGGCGCGTCGAGGCCGTTCGGGAAGGGTCAATCGATGAATGCACTTTCGCGCGGTCGCCTCTTTGCGAGCCGATGGCGTGCATGGTTCAGTGAGATTCCCCCCGCTCGGCCCGCAGCTCTCTAGAGGCTGTTCGCGACCCGCTTCCAGCTCAGGAATCTAGCATCGGTGCATTGCCTGCCCCGTCGGGGGTTACCTCTATCACCCGCGAATCAGGGCGCGCAGCGCCAGCGCGCCGGCCGCGAAGAACAAGGCGAGGCTCCAGATCTCGAAGGGGATGCCCAGCATCGAGGTGGCTGCTTCCGCGCAACTGCCCGTGACCTGGAACAGCGACGGCACCAGCGACTCCAGGCCGAGGGCGGTGATGATCTTGTCGGCCAGCGTCAGGTTGCACGAGGCCGACTTGGCCGCGACGAAGTGGTGGTACAGCGCCTGGGCGACGCCCAGCAGCGCGAGCACCAGGCTCAGGCCTGCCGCGGCGCGCCAGGCCCCGGGTGCCGGCACCGCCGCGCCGATGAGGCACACCAGCGCGATCACGATGAAGGTGACCCGCTGCAGGATGCACCACGGGCAGGGCCGCATGTCGAACACATACTGCCCGGTGAGGGCCACCGCGACGCCCGCAAGGCACAAGGCGGCGATCGCGAGCAGCCAGGGCCGCGCATTCCAGTTGGCGACGCCCATCCTCAGGCCACCTGCGCGATGAGCTCGATCTCGACGCAGGCGCCGAGCGGGATCTGCGCCACGCCGAAGGCGCTGCGCGCATGCGCGCCCTTGTCCGCAAAGACCTCGCCGAGCAGCTCGGAGCAGCCGTTGGTGACCAGGTGCTGCTCGGTGAATTGCGGCGTGCTGTTGACGAGGCTCATCACCTTGACGATGCGCTCGACCTTGTCGAGGTTGCCCACCGCGGCGTGCAGCGTGCCCAGCAAGTCGATCGCGACTGCGCGCGCGGCCTGCTTGCCGGTGGCGGTGTCGAGGTCGCGGCCGAGCTGGCCGACCCATGGTTTGCCGTCGCGCTTGGCGATGTGGCCCGAGAGAAAGACCAGGTGTCCGCTGCGCACGAAGGGCACGTAGGCAGCAGCGGGGATCGCGAGCGGCGGCAGCTCGATGCCGAGCTCCTTGAGGCGGTCGTAGACGGACATGGCGTGCTTTCGGGGGATGCGGCGAAGAAGGGGCAAATCCTACACTGCGTCCCCATGGGAGGACACCACACCGGCTGGCGGCTGGCGGGGCTCGCGCTCGCCTGGCTGGCCGGCGTGGCGATGCAGTTGCAGGAGCGCAGCCTGCTCGCGCCGGCGGCCTACGCGGCGTCGCTCGGTGTCGGCGCGATCGCGCTGGTCGCCTTGTGGCGCTGGCCGCGTGCGCTGGTGCCGGCCTTGCTCGGTACCGCGCTGCTGGCTTTCGGAGCTTCGGGCTGGCGCGCGCACGAGCGGCTCGCGCAGGTGCTGCCGGCGGCGCTCGAAGGTCAGGACATCGAGGTGCAAGGCCTGGTCGCCACGCTGCCCCAGCGCAGCAGCGGCGGCCTACGCTTTCGCTTCGACGTCGAGTCGGCGCGGATGCGCGGCGACCACGTCGAGCTGCCAGAGCGCGTGGCGCTCGGCTGGTACAGCGGTTTCCACGAGAACGCCGCGCTCACCCAGCCGCAGCAGGAACTGCGCGCCGGCCAACGCTGGCGTTTCGTGGTGAGGCTGCGCCGGCCGCACGGCAACTTCAATCCGAACGGGTTCGACTTCGAACTGGCCATGTTCGAACAGGGCGTCGGCGCCATCGGCTACGTGCGCGACGCGCCGGCGCTGCTGGTCGATCGCGCAGCGGCATATCCGGTCGAGCGCATGCGCCAGCACCTGCGCGACGCCATCGACGCCGCCGTGGCCAACCGCCGTGCCTCGGGCGTGCTGGCTGCCCTGTCGGTGGGAGACCAGTCGGCGATCGAGCACGACGACTGGGATCTCTTTCGCGACACCGGGGTGGCCCACCTCATGTCCATCAGCGGCTTGCACATCACCATGTTCGCCTGGCTGGCGGGACTGGCGGTGTCGGCGCTGTGGCGGCGCAGCGCGCGGCTGTCGCTGTGGTGGCCGGCGCCGCTGGCGGCACGCTGGTGCGGGTTGGCGGCGTCGATCGGCTATGCGGTGTTCTCCGGCTGGGGCGTGCCTTCGCAGCGCACCGTCTGGATGCTGGCGGCCGTCACCGTGCTGCAGGCGCTTGGCCGGCGCTGGCCGTGGCCGCTGATCCTTCTGAGCGCCGCGGTGGTGGTGACCGCGCTCGATCCATGGGCGATGCTGCAGCCGGGCTTCTGGCTGTCCTTCGTCGCGGTCGGACTGCTGATGGCCTCCGACAGCGGGCCGGCCGCCAGCGGGGCACGCGGAGCTGCACCCGGCTCTCCGTGGCGCCGCAGGCTCGCCGCCGTCGGCGCACACCTGCGCGGCGAACTGCGCAGCCAGGTGATCGCGACCCTGGGCCTCACGCCCCTGTCGATGGTCTTCTTCCAGCAGGTGTCGGTCGTGGGCTTCCTTGCGAACCTGGTGGCGATTCCTCTGGTCACGCTGGTCGTCACGCCGCTGGCGCTGCTGGGCGCGGCCTTCACCCCGCTGTGGTGGCTGGGCGCCTGGTTCGTGCAACAGCTGTGCGCCTGGCTCGGCTGGCTGGCGACGCTGCCCGGCGCCGTATGGACGGTGCCGGTCGCGCCTGGCTGGGCACAGGCCGCGGGCCTGCTGGCCGCGGCGCTGCTGATCTTGCCTTTGCCCTGGCGGGCGCGCGTGCTGGCGCTGCCGCTGGCCCTGCCGATGTTCCTGCCCGTGCCGCCGCGGCCGCCGGCGGGGCAGTTCGAACTGCTGGCAGCCGACGTGGGGCAGGGCACGGCCGTCCTGGTCCGCACGAAAGAGCACCTGCTCGTCTTCGATGCCGGCCCCCAGTACTCGCGCGACAGCGACGCTGGCCAGCGGGTGCTGCTGCCGCTGCTGCACTCGCGCGGCGAGCGGCACATCGACATGCTGCTGCTCAGCCATCGCGATATCGATCACGTCGGCGGGGCGCGTGCCTTGCTCCAGGCGGAGCAGGTCGACACGATGTGGAGTTCCATCGAGGACGACCACCCGCTGCGGGCCCTGGCTGCCTCGCAGCAACGCTGCAGCGCAGGCCAGCATTGGCAGTGGGACGGCGTGCATTTCGAAATGCTGCAGCCGCCGGCGGCAGCCTACGGCACGGGGCTCAAGTCCAACGCCATGTCGTGCGTGCTGCGCGTGAGCACGGGTTCGGGCAGCGTGCTGCTCACCGGGGACATCGAGCGTGAGCAGGAGGCCGCCCTGGTGGCGGCGAACGCAAGTGCTCTTGCCAGTGACGTGCTGGTCGTTCCGCATCACGGCAGCCGGACCTCGTCGACCGCCGCCTTCCTCGATGCGGTGCGACCGCGCGTCGCCGTCTTCCAGGCCGGCTACCGCAATCGCTTCGGGCACCCGGCGCCCGATGTGCTGGCGCGCTACGTGGCGCGCGGCATCGCGACCTTCGTCAGCCCGACCTGCGGCGCCTGGCGCTGGCGCAGCGATGCGCCCGGGCAGGGTGTTTGCGAGCGTGACGCCGCCAGGCGCTACTGGCACCATGCCTCGGACTGACATGGCCTGCGCCGCCGCGCCCTTGGTGTGCGACTGGTCTGGATTTTGCTACCCTGCCTCGGAGGAGACATTCCGATGAGACCCAGCTTCGACGAGATGCACGCCGCCGGCGGCGACGTCCGCGAGCACTACTGCGGCTACCAGCGCTGGCTCGCCGAGCAGCCGCCCGACGTGATGCGCTCGCGTCGCGAAGAAGCGGAGATGATCTTTCGGCGCGTGGGCATCACCTTCGCGATCTACGGCGCCAAGGACGACGACGGCGCCGGCACCGAGCGCCTGATTCCGTTCGATCTCATCCCGCGCATCATTGCGGCGCACGAATGGGCCGAGATGGAGAAGGGCCTGCGCCAGCGCGTGACCGCCCTCAACCGCTTCGTGCACGACGTCTACCACGAGCAGGAGATCATCCGCGCCGGCCTGGTGCCGGCCGAGCAGGTGTTCAAGAACGCGCAGTTCCGGCCCGAGATGATGGGTGTGGACGTGCCGGCCGGCGTCTACTCGCATGTCGCCGGCATCGACCTCGTGCGTGCTGCCAACCCCGATGGCAGCGGCACCTGCTACGTGCTGGAAGACAACCTGCGCGTGCCCAGCGGTGTGAGCTACATGCTCGAGAACCGCAAGATGATGATGCGGCTCTTCCCCGAATTGTTCAGCCGGCATCGCGTGGCACCCGTCGCGCACTATCCCGACCTGCTGCTCGAGACCTTGCGCGCGGTCGCGCCCGCTGCGGTCAACGAGCCGACGGTGGTGCTGCTCACGCCGGGCATGTACAACAGCGCCTACTTCGAGCACGCCTTCCTCGCGCAGCAGATGGGCGTCGAACTGGTCGAGGGCCAGGACCTCTTCGTGCGCGACAACTTCGTCTACATGCGCACCACGCAGGGGCCGCGCCGTGTCGACGTGATCTACCGCCGGCTTGACGACGACTTCCTCGATCCGCTCGCGTTCCGTCCCGACTCGACCATCGGCTGCCCGGGGCTCTTGAGCGTCTACCGCGCCGGCAACGTGACGCTGGCGAATGCGATCGGCACCGGCATCGCGGACGACAAGTCGATCTACCCCTACGTGCCGAAGATGATCGAGTTCTACCTGGGCGAGAAGCCCATCCTCAACAACGTGCCGACCTACCAGTGCCGCCAGGCGGACGACCTGCACTACGTGCTCGATCACCTGGGCGAACTGGTCGTGAAGGAGGTGCACGGCGCGGGCGGCTACGGCATGCTGGTCGGCCCGGCCGCCACGCGCGACGAGATCGCCGACTTCCGCCGGGCGGTCGAGGCCAACCCCGCCGGCTACATCGCGCAGCCCACGCTCGCCCTGTCGACCTGCCCGACCTTCGTGGAAAGCGGCATCGCGCCGCGCCACATCGACCTGCGGCCCTTCGTGCTGTCGGGCAAGACGGTGCAGATGGTGCCCGGCGGGCTGACCCGCGTGGCCTTGAAGGAAGGCTCGCTGGTGGTCAATTCGTCGCAGGGCGGCGGCACGAAGGACACCTGGGTGCTGGAGGCCTAGGGCCTGTTAACGCTATGGGAGGGTACGCGTGACTCAGCAAAGCGGCGCCGGCAAGGCGCAAAGCGCAGCCGTAGCGGTGTCTACGGCGAGCATTTGCAACGCGGCCGGCGCCGCTTTGCTGAGATCACCCGAAGGGCCGGTGCCTGGCAGGGCGCAGGGCCGCGTTGCATCTTCCTTGTGTGCCAAAGGCACACGGCGTCAGCTGCGCCTTGCCCTGCGCCCTGCCAGGCACCGGCGCGTTCCCTCCCATAGCGTTAACAGGCCCTAGTCATGTTGTCGAGAACGGCAGATCACTTGTTCTGGATGGCCCGCTACATGGAGCGCGCGGAGAACACCGCGCGCATGCTGGACGTCAACTACCAGACCGCGCTGCTGCCCCAGTCCGCGGACGCGGCCGAGAAAGGCTGGAAGGGGCTGTTGTCGATCTCGGAGCTGAGCGGCGACTTTGCCAGGCGCTACGGCGAGGTCACCGCGCGCAACGTGATGGACTACATGGTGTCCGACGCCAACAATCCGTCGAGCATCCGCAACTGCCTGCAGGCCGCGCGCGAGAACGCGCGCGCGGTGCGCGGCACCGTCACCACCGAGGTGTGGGAAACCCAGAACCAGACCTGGCTCGAGTTCCAGCGCATGGTCGCCACCGGTGCGTTCCAGAAGGACCCGGGCGCTGGCTTCGAGTGGGTCAAGTTCCGCTCTCACCTGTCGCGCGGCGTGACGGTGGGCACCATGCTGCAGGACGAGGCCTTCCATTTCTTGCGCATCGGAAGCTTCCTCGAGCGTGCCGACAACACTGCGCGGCTGCTGGACGTGAAGTTCCACGCCGTCGACAGCGAGTTCTTCGGCGCGGCCGCGGCCAGTGCTTCGGGCAAGGACGTCGAGTACGACTTCTATCACTGGTCCGCGGTGCTGCGCTCGGTGTCCGGCTTCGAGGTGTACCGCAAGGCCTATCGCAACGTGATCCGCCCCGAGAAGGTGGCCGAGTTGCTGATCCTGCGCCCCGACATGCCGCGTTCGCTGGCCGCTTGCATGAACGAGGTGGTGTCCAACCTGCGGATGGTCGCCAACGAGCAGTCCGACGAAACGCTGCGGCGCGCCGGCCGGCTGCGCTCGGACCTGCAGTACGGACGCATCGACGAGATCCTCGCCACGGGCTTGCACGCCTTCCTCACGCAGTTCCTCGACCGGGTGGCCACGCTGGGCGTGGGCATCAGTCGCGACTTCCTCGTGCCGGTGCAGGCGTGAACGGACCGGGCCGATGAAGCTCGACATCCGGCACGAGACGCATTACGAGTACAACGCGCCGCTGCGATACGCGCTGCAGTCGCTGCGGCTCACACCCCAGGCCAGCGAGCACCAGACCGTCCATCACTGGACCTTGAAGGCGCCCGGCACGCTGTTCTCCCAGCGCGACGGCTATGGCAACGAGGCCCATACCTGGACGCTCGCCAGGCGGCCGTGGCGCGGCGCGATCCAGGCCACGGGGCGGGTGGAGACGCATGCGTCGCCGTGGATGGTCGACGCAGCGGGCCTGCCGCCGCCCTGGTTCTATCTGCGCGGGACCGAGCTGACGCCCCACGACGGCTCGCTGGCCGCGCTCGGCGAGCAGGTCCTCTCGTCGGAGCTGGACGAATCCAGCGTGCTGGCCCTGGCGCGGTGCGTCGGCGAACGGGTGCGCTACCGTCCGGGCCTCACGGGGGTGCACACCAACGCGCTCGATGCGCTGCAGTTGGGCGCAGGGGTGTGCCAGGACCAGGCCCATGTGTTCATCTCGGCCTGCCGCGCCAACGGCATTCCGGCGCGCTACGTCAGCGGCTATTTCTACGCGGCCGATTCACCCGCACTGGCCAGCCACGCCTGGGCCGACGTCTGCATGTCCATCGCCGAGCGCCGCTGGTTGAGCTTGGACATCACCCATGGCTGCCTGATGGACGAGCGCCACGTGCGATTGGCCGTCGGGCCGGACTACGCGGCGTGCCTGCCGATCCGCGGCATCCGCCACGGCGGGGGCGACGAAGCGATGCGGGTGAGCGTCGAGATCCGCGCGAGCGATTGAATCGCCACTGAACGGCCCGGCACATCATCACGTCGTCAGGCGAAGAGCATCACCGCTGCCGCGGCGAACGCAGCGCCCAGGGCCGCCCGTTCGAGCGTTCCAGTGGTGATCCGGTGGTGCTCGCCGCCGGGGCTCCTCAGCCGGGCGAAGAAGTGGGCTGGGTCCGTGCGGAGATGCCCCCTATGCAAGATGCGCGCACCGAAGACGACGAGTTCCAGCCAGAACAAAAGCCAGAACGCCGCCGGCAGCAAGGCGATACGAGCCCGCGGAAAGAACACCACGACGGCTGCTGCCGCCAGGAGCGCGGACTGGACCGCGTACGCGGCGATGGGCCAGGGGCGATCGCTCATGTGTGACCCTCTTCAATGGAGCTTCGTGTTCGTGGAAACGCCATCTCGGTAGCGCGGCGCCTTCGCCGTGCTGCCGCATTAGAACAGCCAGTGGGCATTGGGCAACCCACTCCTGCGAGGGGCCGCCTCGCCGTCTTTCGAGCGATGGTGGGGCCCGCGATCGGCCGCCACACTGCCGACCCAAGACTGCAAGCAGGAGCGGAGATGGCGGTGTTCGGGTTCAGGCGTCGGGCGAGAGCGGTGCTACTACCGGTCGTGCGGTCGGCGAGGTCGATCGACCCCGCCGCCGGCCTCGATACCGGACCGGGCTGGTACGACTCGAGCAACGACCTGCGCTGCGGCCTGCTCGTGCGGGAAGGACCGCCCGCGGATGGACAAGTCTGCGAGTCGTTGGAGCATCACCCGCGCGACGCTCCAGCGCCGCCCCCGGAGGGCTGCTTGCGCACTCAGGGCGCCGTGCCTTGACCGCCGAGCGCCACGTACAGCCAGGCGCGCGCCTTGTCCCAGCGGCGGCGCACGGTGCGCTCGGTGACGCCCTGGAACTCGGCGATCTCCTGCTCGCTGTAGCCGCCGAAGTAGCGCATCTCCACCACCTGCACCAGTTCGGGATCCAGCGCCTCGAGCTCCAGCAGGGCGTCGTTGACCCGCAGCAGCTCGTCGCTGGCGCTGGTGTCCGGGACTTCGGGCGCGTCGGTGCCGTCGAGCGGGACGTGCTCGGCGCCGCCGCCGTGGCGCTCCGCGCGGTGCTCGCGGGCGGCGTCGATGATCACGTTGCGCATGGTCTTGGCGGCGTAGGCGAAGAAGTGGCGTCGATCCTCCAGCCGCAGCCCGCTCGCGTTGACCAGCCGCATGAAGCTTTCGTGCACCAGCATCGTGGTGTTCATGGCATCGGCGCGGCCCTGGCTGTGCAGGCGGGCGCGGGCCACCCGCCTCAGCTCCGGATAGAGCGACTCGAACACCTGGTCCAGCGCGGAGCGGTCGCCTTCGGTGGCGCGGCGCAGCAGCAGCGTGATCGGCGGCAGGTCGGTGGGCGTGTGCAACGGCATGGCGCGCATTGTCCGCTTTCGGCGGCGGAATTCGTACTTCGCATGAAGCGTGGCAGCAGGCCGACGGCCGGCGCCTCGCAACACGGGATTCACGAGCATGGAGTGCACGCCTAAGATGCGTCCCCACACAGGACGGTCGGGGAACCGATGAGCCACACGCCCGCGCAGCAGTGGTCCGCGCTGTCGGCCCTCTACGAAGAGGCCGACGCCTTGCCCGCGCACGCCCTGCCGGGCTGGCTGGCGCAACTCGAACGCCAAGGGCACACCCTGCTGCCTCAGCTCAGGCGCATGCTCGAAGCGCGCTCGCAGATGGAGACCGACGATTTCCTCGGCACCCTGCCTCGCCTGGGCGACAGCGGCAGCGGATCGGGCCACTGGTGCGCAGGCCGCCGCGTGGGGCCTTATCGGCTCGTGCGCGCGCTCGGCGAGGGCGGGATGGCCGAGGTCTGGCTCGCCGACCGCGACGACGGTGCATTCCGGCGGCAGGTGGCGATCAAGCTGCCCTATCCGCGTCCCGGCCGCGAGACCTTCGCGGCGCGCTTCGACCGCGAGCGCGACATCCTGGCCACGCTGCGCCACCCGCACATCGCCGGCCTGTACGACGCGGGCGTCACGCCGGAAGGGCAGGCGTGGCTGGCGCTGGAGTACGTCGAGGGCCAGCCCATCTCCGCCTTCTGCGACGAGCGGCACCTGCCGTTGCGCGAGCGGGTGACGCTGTTCAGGCAGGTCCTGCTGGCCGTGCAGCACGCGCACGCGAACCTGGTGATCCATCGCGACCTGAAGCCGGCCAACATCCTGGTCACGCCGCAGGGCGAAGTGCGGCTGCTCGACTTCGGCATCGCCAAGCTGCTGGACACGCCGGGCGACGCGATCGAGGAAACCGAGCTGACGCGCCAGGCCGGCCGATCGATGACGCCGCGCTACGCGAGCCCCGAACAGCTGACGGGCCTGCCCTTGACGACGGCCTGCGACGTCTACTCGCTCGGCGTCGTCTTCTACGAGTTGATGTGCGGGGAACGGCCCTACGAGCTGAAGGTCGAGTCGGCTGCGCAGCTGGAGCACGCGATCCTGGAGGTCGAGCCGCGGGCGATGAGCCGCAGGGGGC
>DATFAY010000272.1:0-3603 GCA_035254085.1 Piscinibacter sp. | reverse complement strand
CCGTCGCCGTTGATCGCGCCGCCGATGACCGGTTCGCCCACGCCGCGCGCCACCGGCAGGCTCTCGCCCGTCAGGAGCGATTCGTCGAGGTGGCTGCGGCCCTGCTCGATGCGCGCATCGACCGGCACGCGCTCGCCCGGCCGCACGACGACCAGGTCGCCCACGCGCACGGTGTCCAGCGGCACGTCGACGTCGGCGCCGTCGCGGCGAACGCGCGCGGTGTCGGGCTTGAGCGCCTGCAGCGCGCGCAGCGCCGCGGTGGTCTGGCGCTTGGCGCGCGACTCCAGCCACTTGCCCAGCAGGACCAGCGTGATCACGATGGCCGACGACTCGAAGTACAGCGCCGGCATGGCCGAGCGGTCGACCCACAGCAGCACCACGCTCAGCCCATAGGCCGCGCTGGTGCCCAATGCCACCAGCAGGTCCATGTTGCCGGCCCCGGCCCGCAGGGCTTTCCATCCGGCGCGATAGAAGCGTGCGCCCAGCACGAACTGCACCGGCGTGGCCAGCAGCAGTTGCAGCCAGCCCGGAAGCATCCAGTGCACGCCCGCCAGCTTGCCGAGCATCGGCAGCACGAGCGGCGCCGACAGCAGCGCTGCCAGCACGACGCGCCATCCCTCGCTCGGCCAGGGCTCGGCCTTGGGCGGCGCGGCCTGCGTGAGCTCGCGCGCGACGTAGCCGGCCTTCTCGATCGCCGCACGCAGGTCGGCCGCCGTGGCGGCGCCGCGCAAGCGGGTCACGCTCGCCTGCTCGGTCGCCAGATTGACCTGGGCGTCGAGCACGCCGGGCACGCGCCGCAAGGCTTTCTCGACACGCGCCACGCACGAGGCGCAGGTCATGCCGTCGATCGCCAGCGCGACGGTGTCGCGCGGCACCTCGTAGCCCGCCGCGTGCACCGCCTGCTCGAGCGCGTCGGCGGTGGCCGGTGCGGTCCACTCGACCGCGGCCGACTCGGTGGCGAGGTTGACGCTGGCCGAGCGCACCCCCGGCACCTTGGCCAGCGCGCGCTCCACGCGGCTCACGCACGAGGCGCAGGTCATGCCGGCCACGGGCAGCTGCAGGCTGTTCAGGGAAAGCGTCTCGGAAGCATTCATGAGGAGCAGCTTAGACCTTGCCATGATGGAAAGGTCAATCCTGCTCAAAGTCCGTTCGGACAGCTTGACCTTGCCACGATGGCAAGGTCGATACTTGCCGGGTCACGTCGAAGGAAGGCACACCATGATCGAACTCACCCTGCCCACCATGACCTGCGGCCACTGCGTGCGCACCGTCACCGAAACCGTGCAGAAGATCGACGCCCAGGCGCGGCTCGACATCGACCTGGGCAGCCACCGGGTCAAGATCGAGTCGCAGCGTCCGGCCGACGACTTCCGCCGCGCCCTGGCCGAAGAGGGCTACGCCCCCGCCTGAACCCGACGCCGACCCCGGGGACGGCCCGCCGCTCAGCAAACGGCGACCCCGCGGCGGCCCATCGTTTTCCCCGGCACGCGGGCCGCGACGCGCTCCTACACTCGCGCTTTTCGAACCACGAGGGAGCCGTGATGAAACGTCCGCTGTCGGTTCTTTGCGCTGCGTTCCTGCTCGGCGCGGCGGCCCAGGCGCAGACTCTGCGCTGGGCCAGCCAGGGCGACGTGCAGACGCTCGACCCGGTGTCGCAGAACGAGTCGTTCACGAACTCGGTGAACGGCCAGATCTACGAGTTCCTGGTCGCGCGCGACAAGAAGCTCAACATCGTCCCGTCGCTGGCCACCTCGTGGAAGCAGGACGGCCCGCTGAAGTGGATCTTCACGCTGCGCCAGGGGGTGAAGTTCCACGATGGGCGGCCCTTCACCGCGGACGACGTCGTCTTCTCGGTGAATCGTTCGAAGGAAAAGACCTCGCAGATCTCGAACTACGCCAATGCCCTGGGCGTGGCGAAGAAGATCGACGACCACACGGTCGAGTTCGACCTGCAGCAGTTCGACCCGATCTTCCTCGAGCACCTGAACACCGTCTACATCATGAGCAAGTCATGGTGCGAGGAACACAAGGTCACCAAGCCGCAGGACTTCACCAACAAGGAAGAGACCTACGCCGCGCACAACGCCAACGGCACCGGCCCGTACATGCTGGTGAGCCGCCAGCCCGACGTGAAGACGGTCCTCAAGCGCAACCCCCACTACTGGGGAAAGATCGAAGGCAACGTGCAGGACGTGGTCTACACCCCGATCGCGAGCGCGCCCACGCGCGTGGCGGCGCTGATCTCGGGCGAGGTCGACTTCATCCTCGACCCGCCCCCGACCGATCTCGAGCGGCTGCGGCGCACGTCGGGCGTGAAGGTGATCGAAGGCGTGGAGAACCGCGTCGTCTTCATCGGCATGGACCAGGCCCGCGACGAGCTGCTCTACAGCAACGTCAAGGGCAAGAACCCGTTCAAGGACGTGCGGGTGCGCCGCGCGCTCTACCAGGCGATCGACATCGACACCATCAAGAACAAGCTGATGAACGGCCAGGCGCTGCCCACGGGCGCGGTCGTGCCGTCACCGCTCGGTGACTTCAACGACCCGGAGGTCGAGAAGCGCCTGCCCTTCGACCTGGCGGCGGCGCGCAAGCTGATGGCCGACGCCGGCTACCCCGATGGCTTCGAGGTGACGCTGGATTGCCCCAACAACCGCTACATCAATGACGAGCGCATCTGCATCGCGCTGGCGAACATGTGGGCACAGATCAAGGTGCGTGTGAAGGTCAACGCCATGCCGAAGGCCACCTACTTCCCCAAGCAGGAGAAGCTCGACACCTCGATGTACATGCTGGGCTGGGGCGGCTCGATCACCGACCCGGAGACCACCTTCACGCCGATCTACCGCAACCGCGGCGCGGGCGGGGTGGGCGAGTACAACCGCGGCAACTACAAGGACGATGAACTGGACGCGCTGGCGGCGGCATCGAGCCGCGAGGTCGATCCGGCCAAGCGGCGCGAACTGATCAAGAAAGTATTCCTGCGGCACAACGAGCAGGTGCATCACATTCCGCTGCACCGGCAGTTCATTCCTTGGGCGGCGCGCTCCAATGTCAATGTGGTGCACCGGGCGGATAACTGGTTGGAGATTCAGTGGGTGGTGGTGAAGCCAGCCGGGTAGGTTGGTTCCGGGGTTCCGTCCTGGTAGCGGCCCGGGTTCCGCCCCGGGGGGCGGGTAACTTTCTTCTGCTGGCCCAGAAGAAAGTCACCAAAGAAGAGGGCCTGAATACGATCTGGACAGAGCATCAGGCTAGAAATTGGCTTGGCTAATGACGCTCGTGCTTCATCGAGGCACCTGCGCAGTCCACAAGCGGAAGGGTGTGGCACGGTCGGTGCCACACCCTTCCGCTT
The DNA here is from genome assembly GCA_035254085.1 of Piscinibacter sp. GTDB lineage: Bacteria > Pseudomonadota > Gammaproteobacteria > Burkholderiales > Burkholderiaceae_C > Albitalea. The sequence goes on along the minus strand of DATFAY010000272.1, from coordinate 254 downwards.
ATGGACTGCTCAGGTGCTTCGATGAAGCACGAGGGTCATTAGCCAAGCCAATTTCTAGCCTGATGCTCTGCCCAGATCGTATTCAGGCCCTCTTCTTTGGTGACTTTCTTCTGGGCCAACAGAAGAAAGTTACCCGCCCCCGGGGCGGAACCCCGGGCCGCCTCCCCCGGGGCGGAACCCGGGCCGGAACCCCGGAACCAACCTACCCGGCTGGCTTCACCACCACCCACTGAATCTCCAACCAGTTATCCGCC
>DATFAY010000271.1:0-12328 GCA_035254085.1 Piscinibacter sp. | reverse complement strand
AGCGGCCAGCAGGAGTTCGGCCCCTTCGAGAGCTACGAGCAGGCCTGCATGGACCGCGACGCGATCGGCGACGAGGCCGTGGCGCCGGGCGACACGCTGCAGCAGACCGAGCGCGAGATCGGCATCGCCGACTGGATCGATGCCGAGACCGGCGAGCCCGCGGAGGGCCAGTCGCCGCCGCACCTGCAGGAAGACTGAACGCAGCGCCTCAGGCGGCGCCGGCCGTTGCCAGGCGCTCGATGCGCCGCTCCTGCAGGCGCAGCGCGAGCCGCGCGCCGAGCACGATGCCGGCCACCGCCAGCACCGAGCCGGCCGAGAGCATCGAGATCCCGCTCACGCCCTGGCCGATCGAGCAGCCCAGCGCGGTCACGCCGCCGAAGCCCATCAGCACGCCGCCCAGCAGATGGTCCGCCAGGTCCTGCGGGGTGCGAAACGACTCCAGCCGGAATTCGCGCCGCCACAAGGCGCTGGCGAGGCTGCCGGCCAGCACGCCCAACACCACGACCACCCCGAAGCTCGCGGTGGTGTTCTTGTCCGACCACAGCGTGAGCAGGTCCAGCGTGTGGGCGAGGGGTGCGGCGAAGGTCAGCGCCTCGGGACGGTGCGACTGCGTGCCGAGCCAGGCCGGCTCCAGCGTCTCGGGGTGTTCGGCCAGGTAGCCGGCGTGGCCGGTGAGCGCCCAGGCCAGGGGCACCAGCAGCCCGACGAGCAGGCCGCCGATCCAGTGCACCGGGTCGAGCGTGCCGCGCACGCGCCATAGCCAGGCCGCCACCGCCGCCAGTGCGATGCCCAGCAGCACCCAGCGCAGCACGCCGGCGGGTGCGCCGAGCGCGGGCGCGACCAGCGAGCCCAGGTCCTGCGGGCGGTCCAGCGCGAGCGACCAGCGGTCCAGCCACGCGGTGCGCAGCTCGGCGAAGACGCCGCGCAAGGTCATCTGCGCGGCCAGTCCGGCGGCCAGCAGGGTGACGATGGCCTTCAGGTTGCCCGCGCCCGCCTTCACGAGGCTGCGCTGCGGGCAGCCGGAGGCGAGAACCATGCCCACGCCGAACAGCAGCCCGCCCACGATGCACGAAAGCCATGCGAGCCGGGGGCTCCAGGGCAGGGCGCGGGTGGCGTCGAAGACCTGCAGCGAGATCAGTGCCTGGGTGCCCAGGGCGGCGGCGCTCGCGGCCAGCACCCACATCCCCAGGCGCGCTGTCCCGCCGAAGCTGAACCAGTCGGCCAGCGCGCCCATGGTGCAGAAGCGGCTGGCCTGCGCCAAGGCGCCGAGCGCGAGCCCGAGCAGCAGCCCTCCCCACAGGACGACCTGCGTGCCGGCGAAGGGAGTGAGCGTGGCGGTGGACATGGGCTCAATGTTGCGCGACGGCGCGCGCGCAGCCGTTTGACGCAGGTCGGTGTTTGTACGGAGAAGACAATTTTGCCATTCGCTTATATTTGCGAATGCTTATATTGTGAATCTCGCTGCAGGAGAGCTTCGTGGATCCAAACGACCGCGCGTCGGGCCGCCTCGTCAAGGCGCCGGAGAATTTTCTGACGCCCGAGGGCATCGGCACCGTGTGGGCCGAGGCCAAGCAGGGGCGGCGTGACTTCCTGCGCCGCGCCTTTGCAGCGGCCGGCGCCGGCGTCGCCGCGCCGATGGCGCTCGCGCAGGGCGGCGCCCCGGTGGGCGACGGCGACCCCAACATCCTCGAGCTGCCGGCGCACAGCACCGGCCTGGGGCAGGCGGTGGCGACCGACGGCTACGGCAAGCCGTCGAAATACGAGTCCAACGTGCAGCGCCGGCAAAGCCCCGGCCTCACGCAGACCAAGCAGGCCTCGGTGTCGTTCGCGCCGCTGCAGTCGCTGTTCGGTATCGTCACGCCCAGCGGCCTGCACTTCGAGCGCCATCACCAGGGCTGGTGGGACATCGACCCGTCCAAGCACCGCCTGATGGTCAACGGCTCGGACCCGTCGCTGCTGAAGACCAACAAGGTCTTCACGGTCGACGAGATCATGCGGCTGCCGTCGGTGTCGCGCTTCCACTTCATCGAGTGCGGCGCGAACTCGGGCATGGAGTGGGGCAACGTCGCGGTCCCGACCTGCCAGTACACCCACGGCATGCTCAGCTGCAGCGAGTTCACCGGCGTGCCGCTGCGCACGCTGCTCGACTTCTGCGGCGCCGACTGGAAGCGCGGCCGCTACGTGCTGGCCGAGGGCGCCGACGGCTCCTCGATGACCCGCACCGTCCCGGCCGAACTCATCGAGAGCGGCGAGGTGCTGGTCGCCTACGGCCAGAACGGGGAGATGCTGCGCCCCGAGCAGGGCTACCCGCTGCGCCTGGTGGTGCCGGGCGTGCAGGGCGTGAGCTGGGTGAAGTACCTGCGCCGCATCGAGCTCGGCGACAAGCCCTACGCGACCAAGGACGAGACCATCCACTACGTCGACCTGATGCCGGGAGGACAGCACCGGCAGTACAGCTCGATCCAGGAGGTCAAGAGCGTGGTGACCACGCCGTCGGGCGGGCAGGTGCTGCTCGACAAGGGCTTCTACAACATCTCCGGCATCGCCTGGTCGGGGCGCGGCAAGGTCAAGCGAGTGGACGTGTCGGTCGACGGCGGGCGCAACTGGCGCCAGGCGCGGCTCGAAGGTCCGGTGATGAGCAAGTGCCTCACGCGCTTCAACATCGACTGGGTCTGGGACGGCCGTCCTGCGCTGGTGCAAAGCCGCGCCACCGACGAGACCGGCCAGGTGCAGGCCACCTACGCGCAGATGCGCGCGGTGCGCGGCACGCGCTCGATCTATCACAACAACTCGATCCAGACCTGGCTCGTGCAGGAAAGCGGAGAGGTGAAGAATGTCCAGCTGTCGTAGGCTCGTGATCGCCGCCGGCGCGCTGCTGGTCGCGTCGGCGGCCTTCGCGCAGAAGGCCGAGTTCCCCGGCATCGGCCGGCCCGCCACGCCCAAGGAGCTGGCGGCCTGGGACATCGACGTGCGCCCGGACTTCAAGGGCCTGCCCGCGGGCTCGGGCTCGGTGGCGCAGGGCCAGGTCGTGTGGGAGGCCAAGTGCGCGTCGTGCCACGGCATCTTCGGCGACTCCAACGAGGTGTTCAGCCCGCTCGTGGGCGGCACCACCAAGGAGGACGTGAAGACCGGCCATGTGGCGCGCCTGAACGACCGCGCCTTTCCGGGGCGCACCACGCTGATGAAGGTGTCCACCGTCTCGACGCTGTGGGACTACATCCACCGCGCCATGCCCTGGTCCAACCCCAAGACACTTTCGGCCGACGAGGTCTACGCCGTCACCGCCTATCTGCTCAACCTGGGCGGCGTGATCGGCGACGACTTCGTCATGTCGGACAAGAACATCGCCGAGGTGCAGAAGCTGCTGCCCAACCGCAACGGCATGACGACGCAGCACGCGCTGTGGCCCGGCAAGGCCCTGGGCGGCGCGGCCAGGCCGGACGTGCAGGGCTCGAGCTGCATGAAGGACTGTGCGCCCGAGCCCAAGGTCGGCTCGATGCTGCCGGAGTTCGCCCGCAATTCGCACGGCAACCTGGCCGACCAGAACCGCCTGGTCGGCGCGCAGCGCGGCGCGCAGACGGCGCCCAAGCCGAGCGCCGGCGCCGCGTCCGCTGCGCCGGTGGCCTCGGCCGCGAGCCTGCTGCAGCAACACAGCTGCACCGCCTGCCACGCGGTCGACAGCAAGCTGGTCGGGCCGGCGTTCAAGGACGTGGCGCAGAAATACGCAGGCCGCGCCGACGTGACGGCCTACCTCGCCGGCAAGATCCGCAGCGGCGGAACCGGCGTGTGGGGCGCCATCCCCATGCCCCCGCAGACGCTGCCCGAAGCGGACCTGCAGACGATCGCCCGATGGATCGCGGGTGCGGCCAAGTGAGGATCGCCCCGACGCGCGGTGCCCTAGGGAACACACCGACGCGAAAGCTTCCTCCGTTTATTAGCATTCACTGAAGTATTGGAGTCCCACCCGATGAACACCCGCCGCCAGATGCTCAAGAACAGCGCGACCGTCGCGTCGCTGCTGATGACCGCCGGCCTGCTGCCCCGCTTCGCGCTGGCGCAGGCTGCCGGCTACAACACCGCCGCCTTCGACGCCAAGACCATGGCCGACACGATGAAGGCGCTGGGCGCCTCGGCGCCTGCCGAAAGCAAGGACATCACGATCCAGGGCCCGGACATCGCCGAGAACGGCGCGGTCGTGCCGCTGGGCGCGTCGACCGCGCTGCCGGGCGTCAAGCGCATGCTGCTGATGGTCGAGAAGAACCCGGCCATGCTGACCGCGATGTTCGAGTTCACCGACGCCGTCGAGCCGGCGGTGGCGACCCGCGTGAAGATGGGCCAGTCGTCCAACGTCTTCGCGGTGGCGATGATGAACGACGGCCGCGTGCTGTACGCGCAGAAGGAAATCAAGGTCACCCTCGGCGGCTGCGGCGGCTGATGGACCACCCCCTGCGCGCTTCGCGCGCCCCCTCGAGGGGGCGCCATCGGCGGACCGGCAAAGCCGGATCCGCGATTGCCGCTTGATCGCGGCGTTTGCAATTGAATTGAAGGAGTTGAAAATGGCAGATCCGATGCGCATCCGCGCCCAGGCCGCTGGCGACAAGGCCACCGTGCGCGTGTTGATGAGTCACGAGATGGAAACCGGCCAGCGCAAGGACGCGGCCGGCAAGGTGATCCCCGCCTGGTACATCCAGCAGGTGAGCGCCAAGCACAACGGCAAGCCGGTGCTGTCGGCCCAGTGGGGCCCGGCGGTGTCGAAGAACCCGTTCCTGCAGTTCACGGTGAAGGGCGCCAAGGCGGGCGACAAGGTGGCGGTCACCTGGGTCGACAACCATGGCGACACCCGCACCGACGAAGCCACGGTGTCCTGAGCGACACGCCGCCATGAGCAAGGCAACGACGATGATGGTCCTGGCCGCGCTCGCCGCGGCGGGCGCGCTGGCCCAGGCGCAGACCAAGAGCGCGGCCGAGGGCATCGCGCAGTACCGCGAAATGCTCGCCGACGGCAATCCGGCGGAGCTCTTCGAGGCCAAGGGCGAGGAGCTGTGGAAGCAGCCGCGCGGGCCGAAGAACGCATCGCTCGAGCGCTGCGACCTCGGCAAGGGGCCAGGCGTGGTCAAGGGTGCCTTCGTCGAGCTGCCGCGCTACTTCGCGGACACGGGCAGGGTGCAGGACCTGGAGTCGCGGCTGCTCAGCTGCATGGCGACGCTGCAAGGCTTCGACGCGGCCGAGATCGCCAAGACGCCGTTCGGCAAGGGCGAGCAGAAGAACCTCGAGTCGCTGGTGGCCTACGTGTCGGCCGCGTCGCGCGGGATGGCGCTGGACCTGCCGCAGTCGCATCCGAAGGAGCGCGAGTTCTACGCGGCCGGGCAGCGCATCTTCAACTACCGCGGCGGACCTTACGACTTCTCCTGCGCCACCTGCCACGGCGCCGACGGCAAGCGCATCCGGCTGCAGGACCTGCCCAACCTCACCACCAAGGCCGGCGCCGGCGCCGGCTTCGGCGCATGGCCCGCGTACCGCGTGTCCAGCGGCGAGCTGTGGGGCATGCAGCGCCGCCTCAACGACTGCTTCCGCCAGCAGCGCTTTCCCTATCCCGGATTCGGCTCGGACGCGACCATCGCGCTGGCCGTCTACATGGGCGTCAACGGCAAGGGCACGGCCAGCACGGCGCCCGCCATCAAGCGCTGAGGACCGACCGACATGACACCCCGCTCCAAGATGACCGTCGCGGCCGGCGCCGTGCTGGCGCTGATCGCCGTGGCGGCAGGCTGCGCCTCGGCGCCCGATGCGCGTGACGCCGACCGCGCCGCGGCGCAGATGATCCGCAACTCCTTCCGCGCCCAGGGCCCGGCCACGCTGGCCCGCCTGGACCAGGACCCGATCCAGCAGGCCTGCTCGGGCACCGAGGCGCTGCCCGAGGCGCTCGCCAAGAAGCTGCAGGACGAGCAGATGGCCACCATCCGCTGGCCCGCCGACGGCAAGTTCCTCGGCGACTGGAAGCAAGGCGAGGCTCTCGCACAGAACGGCCGCGGCATGACCTGGAGCGATCCGGCCGGCCAGCCCGCGGGCGGCAACTGCTACAACTGCCACCAGATCGGCAAGCAGGAGATCTCCTTCGGCACGATCGGGCCCAGCCTGTACAACTACGGCAAGCTGCGCGGCGTCGCCGATCCGGCCAGCCCGGCGTCGGCGGAGATCGTCAAGTACACCTGGGGCAAGATCTGGAACGCCAAGGCCTACAACGCCTGCTCGTCCATGCCGCGCTTCGGCCACGCGGGCGCACTCAGCGAAGCCCAGGTGCGCGACCTGATGGCCCTGCTGCTCGATCCGAAGTCGCCCGTCAATCAGTAACCCCGGCGAGGCCGTTCCCATGAATCTGTCGAGGCGCGAATTCGCGCAGATCCTCGCGTGCGCGTCGGTGGCCGGCATGGCCCTCGGGCGCCACGCCGATGCCGATGCGGCCCAGGCCGAGAACGCGCTGTACGACGTGGCGCGCTTCGGCAACGTCTCGCTGCTGCACATGACCGACTGCCACGCGCAGCTGCTGCCGGTGCACTTTCGCGAGCCCAGCGTCAACCTGGGCATCGGCGCGATGGCCGGGCAGCTGCCGCACCTCGTGGGCGAGAACCTGCTGCGCCGCGCCGGCATCGCGCCGGGCAGCGCGCAGGCCCACGCCTTCACCTCGCTGGACTTCGAGAAGGCGGCGCGCCGCTACGGCCGCGTGGGCGGCTTCGCCCACCTGGCCACGCTGGTCAAGCGCATGCGCGCGAGCCGCCCGGGCGCGCTGCTGCTCGACGGCGGCGACACCTGGCAGGGGTCGGCCACGTCGCTGTGGACCGGCGCGCAGGACATGGTCGACGCCTGCAAGCTGCTCGGCGTGGACGTGATGACGGGCCACTGGGAGTTCACCTACGGCCAGGACCGCGTGAAGCAGATCGTCGAGAAGGACCTCGCCGGCCACACCGACTTCATCGCGCAGAACGTCAAGACGGCCGACTTCGGCGACCCGGTGTTCCCGCCCTACGTGATCCGCCCGATCAACGGCGTGCCGGTCGCGATCGTCGGCCAGGCCTTCCCCTACACGCCGATCGCCAACCCGCGCTACATGGTGGCCGACTGGAGCTTCGGCATCCAGGACGACAACCTGCAGAAGATGGTCGACGAGGCGCGCGCCAAGGGCGCCAAGGTGGTGGTCGTGCTCTCGCACAACGGCATGGACGTCGACCTCAAGATGGCCAGCCGCGTGCGCGGCATCGATGCCATCCTGGGCGGCCATACGCACGACGGCGTGCCGGTGCCGGTGATGGTGTCCAACGCCGGCGGCAAGACCATCGTCACGAACGCCGGCTCGAACGGCAAGTTCCTCGGCGTGCTCGACTTCGACGTCGCCGACGGCAAGGTGCGCGACTTCCGCTACCGCCTGCTGCCGGTGTTCGCCAACCAGTTGCCGGCCGACGCCGCGATGCAGTCGCTGATCGACAACGTGCGCGCACCCTACGAGGCGAAGCTCGCCGAGAAGCTCGCGACCACCGATGGCGAGCTCTACCGGCGCGGCAACTTCAACGGCAGCTGGGACCAGCTCATCCTGGATGCGCTGATGGACGTGCAGGGCGCCGAGATCGCCTTCTCGCCGGGCTTCCGTTGGGGCACCTCGCTGCTGCCCGGCCAGGCGATCACGCGCGAGCTGCTGATGGACCAGGTGGCGACCACCTATTCCTATGCCACGGTCACGCCGATGACCGGCGCCACCATCAAGACGGTGCTCGAGGACGTGTGCGACAACCTGTTCAATCCCGACCCGTACTACCAGCAAGGCGGCGACATGGTGCGCGTGGGCGGTCTCACCTATGCTTGCTCGCCGGCCGAGAAGATGGGCAGCCGCATCCAGGACATGCGCCTGGGCGGCAAGCCGATCGAGGCCGACAAGACCTACAAGGTCGCCGGCTGGGCGCCGGTGGCCGAGGAAGCCCGCCATGCCGGCAACAAGCCGGTGTGGGACGTGATCGAGACCTGGCTCAAGGCGAAGGGCCGGGTCGCGCCGCGCCAGGTCAACACGCCGCGCCTCATCGGCGTGCAGGGCAACCCCGGAATCCTCTGACACGGAAGGTGACGACGATGTTCAAGAAGCTGCTGATGCTGGTGGTGCTCGCGTTGGGCTCGGTCGCGGCGTTCGCGCAGGACCAGGTCGTCTACCACATCACCGATGCGAACACGCAGGCGCTGGCCGCGCTGCGCAATGCGCGCAACCAGCTCGACGTGGCGCCCGACACCAAGCTGGTCGTCGTCGCCCACGGCGAAGGCGTCGACTTCCTGATGGAAGGCGCCAAGGACCGCAACGGCAGCCCCTATGCCGGCCCGATCGCGGCGCTGGTGGCGCGCGGCGTGAAGTTCGAGGTGTGCGAGATCACGCTGAAGAACCGCAACCTGAAGAAGGAGCAGTTCATTCAGGAAGCCGACTTCACGCCCTCGGGCGTCGTACGCGTGACGCGGCTGCAGAAGCTCGGCTACTCGTACGTGAAGCCCTGACGCGCCGCCGGCGCGGGGCCTCGCGCGGCGCCGCCGCGGGGCCTGTCGATATAGTGGCAGCGTTCCAACCTCGCTCGAACGCATGCCGATCGCGTCCGTCCATTCCCGTCGCCGCAGCCTCGCCTGGCTGACCTGGGGCGTGCCGGCCCTCGGCGTGCTCGTGTGCGCGGTGATGTGGACCTTCCGCCTCGAGACGCTTCGCGCCGAGCAGCGGCAGGTCCAGGCCAATGCCTATGCGCGCGTGCGCGGCCTGACGCAGGCCTACCGCGGGGAGATCCTGCGCATCCTGCGCCAGGTGGACCAGGCGACGCGCTTCATCGCGCTCGAGTTCCAGCGCGCGGGCGGGCACGGGGACCTGGAAGGCCTGCTGCACGAGGCGCTGAAGGACGAGCCCGGCCTGATCGCCGTCTACCTGATCGATGCGAAGGGCGACGTGGTGGCCTCGACGGCCGGTCCGCGCGGCGCCAACATCGCCGACCGGGAGCACTTCACGGTGCACCGCGACGGCCGCGCCGCGGGGCTTTTCATCAGCAAGCCGGTGCTGGGCCGCGTCAGCGGCAAGTGGGCGGTCCAGCTGAGCCGCCGGCTGCAGTCTGCCGACGGCCGCTTTGCCGGCGTCGTCGTGGTGTCGGTCGATCCGTCGTACTTCACGACTTTCTACAACGAGGGCCAGTTCGACAAGCACGGCCTGGTCATCCTGGTCGGCGACGACTGGGTGGCGCGTGCACGCCGCTCGGGCGAACGGGTCTGGTACGGCAACACCTCGGGTCGCACTTCGCTGGTGAAGCAGCTCGAGAAGGGGCCGCAAGGCATCTACGAAGCGCGCAGCAGCCTGGACGGCATCGAGCGGATCATCGGCTACGAGCGGCTCCCGGGCTACCCGCTTATCGTCGGCACGGGCCTGGCGAACGACGAGGTGTACGCGGGATTTCGCGAGCGCGAGGCGGCCCTGTTGCGCTTCACCGCGTCGGCGACCCTCGGCCTGGCGCTGTTCATCGGGGCGCTGACCCTGGTCGTGCGGCGCCTGAGCGTGAGCCAGACGAAGGCCGACGAACTGCAGCTGGCGCTGGCCGAAAGCGAACAGCGGCTGCGCGCGATCGCCGACAACCTGCCGGTGCAGATTGCGTACATCGACGATGCACAGCGGCTCGCCTTCGCCAACCGCACCTTCGAGCGATGGCTGGAGGCCGCGCCCGGGGAACTGCTCGGACGGCCCCTGCGAGAGGTGCTGGCGCCGGCGGCGTACGAGCGCGCGCGGCCGTGGCTGGAGCGGGCGCTGAAAGGCGAATCGGTCGAGTTCGAGATCGTGCTCGGCGAGCCGGACGGCGGCCAGCACCTGCACGTGGTCTACGTGCCCGACCGCTCTGCGCAAGGCGAGGTCGCCGGCGTCTACGCGCTGGCGACGGACGTCTCGCGGGTCAAGCAGATCGAGCGCAGGCTGGTCGCGCTCGCCCGCCACGATGCGGTGACCGGCCTGCCGAACCGGAATTTCTTCAACGAGGCGCTGCCGGCTGCGCTCAAGCGCGCCCAGCGCACGGGAACGGCCACGGCGCTGCTGTTCCTCGACATCGACGACTTCAAGGCGATCAACGATTCGCGCGGCCACGCCGCCGGCGACCAGGTGCTGGCCGAGCTCGGGCGCCGGCTGGTCGGCTGCGTGCGGGCCACCGACACGGTCGCTCGCCTGGGCGGCGACGAGTTCGTGATCATTCTCGAGGCGGTGGCCAGCGAGGAGGAGGCGCGCCGCGTGGCCGGCAAGATCGTGCAGCGGGTGGACTCGCCCTTCGAGGCGGAGGGCGGGCCGCTGGCGGTCACGATCAGCGTGGGTGTCGCGTTCCACGCCTCGGGCGCCGTGACGCCGGGCGCGCTGCTGCGGCGCGCCGACCACGCCTTGTACCGAGCCAAGGAAGCCGGCAAGAACACCTTCCACCTGACGCAGGCGTGAACGGCGCTCCCGGGGCGGGGCGCTTGCGTGGGCTCAGGGGCTGGCGTAGCTCTCCACGGTCGGCGGCACGCGCGCCTCGCCGCGGCGGTCGAGCAGCGCATCGGTGAGGCCGGCGCCGGCCCACATGGTCGACAGCGTGATCCACGAGGTGATCGTGAACACCGACGCGCCCGACAGGCCCGCTCCGACGGCGCAACCGCCGGCCAGCATGCCGCCGAAGCCCATCAGCACCGCCCCCGCGATGTAGCGGCGCATGCTCTGCCCGCCCTGGAAGCCCTCGAGCTTGAGTTCGCGCCAGATCGCCGCGGCAGCGAACGAGCCGACGAACACGCCGGGCACGAGCCCGAGATCGAAGCGCCACGGCTGGCCCGGCGGCGACAGCACGAACATCAGCAGGTCGGAGGACGGCCCGGTGAAGCTCAGGCTCTGGATCGGCACCACCTCGAACGCGCGGTGAGCGATCTGCCAGGTCAGCAGCCAGCCGAGCGCGACGGTGACGCCGACCATCACCGCGCCGGCCGCGCGATGCACGGGCACCCGCTGCCGGCGCGCCCACACGAAGGCGCCGCTCAGCCACAAGACACCGAAGAGCAGGCCGCCGACATGGCCGATGCCGGTGCTGGCGATGAGGTCGCGCGCGGGGCCGCCTTCGATCGTCCACCAGTTGGAAATCGAAAGGCGCAGCGGCGAGAGCAGGCCCGACAGCGCCGCCTGCGCGGTGACCGCGAAGACCAGCCCCGAGAGCAACGCGCGCAGGTTGCCTTGCGCCGCCAGCACCAGCAGCCGGCTCGCGCAACCGCGCGCCATCACCATGCCGATGCCGAACAGCGCACCGCCGACCGCCGCGCCGGAGAGGCTGCCGCGCGCGGCCAGCTGCCGGGCGGTGCTCACGTCCAGCCAGCCCATCAGCACGAACGCCTGCGTGAGCGACACCGCGGTGGCAAACGCGAACAGCCACACGGTGAGCTTGCCTTCGTGGGTTCCGCGCGCGAACTCGATCACGGCCGAGCGCAGGCAAAAGCGCGAGCGCTGCGCCGCAAAGCCGAACAGCAGGCCCAGCGCCGCGCCGGCCGCGGTGGCGGCGCCGGCATCGCCGGCGTGTTCGATCAGCGCGTCGAGCAGGGAGTCGATGGACATGGGACGGGCAGGGCTCTAATATTCGTCTATGCGAATGTATTTCAGAAAGCAAGCCGGCGTCATCGGGTTTCACCAGCTGCAGGGCCTGGGCTTGATCTGCCGCAGGATCGCCGCCGCGGTGGCCGGCTCGGCGGCGCTCGCCGCAGGGGCGCTGGCGCAACCGGTCTTGCCGCCCGTCACGCCGGTGCAGGTCAGCCCGCATGCGTACTTCGTTCAGGGACAGTCGGCGCTGGGCTCGCCGAAGAACGCGAACTTCATCTCCAACGCCGGCTTCGTGGTCACCGACAGCTCGGTGGTGGTGATCGACGCGCTGGGCTCGCCGGCGCTGGCGCGCGAGCTGCTGGCGCAGATCCGGCGCATTACTGCCAAGCCTGTGAGCCACCTGATCCTCACGCATTACCACGCCGACCACGTGTACGGCCTGCAGGTCTTCAAGGAAGCCGGCGCGACCATCATCGCCAACCGCCACGGCCAGGAGTACCTCGAATCCGATACCGCCCGGCTGCGCCTGGACGCGAGCCGCAAGGAGCTGGCCCCGTGGATCGATGCGCAGACGCAGCTCGTGCCGGCCGACCGCTGGATCGACGGCGACACCGAGCTCACCGTCGGCGGCACGCGCTTCGTGCTGCGCTCGGCGGGGCCCTCGCACACGCCGGACGACACGGTGATCTACCTGCCGGATGAGAAGGTGCTGTTCGCCGGCGACGTCGTGTTCCGCGC
>DATFAY010000270.1:0-26776 GCA_035254085.1 Piscinibacter sp. | reverse complement strand
GCGCCCTTGAGCGGGCTCACCCATTCGCCGCCTTCGACCAGCTCGTGCGCCGGCGCGTAGACACGCGTGAAGTCGTCGAACACCTGGCGCAGGTTGCCTTCCTTCTTGGTGAGCTTGCCGTTGCGGTGCTCGTCGTGGCTGTCGGCGATGCCCACGCCGATGTTGAACACGCCGTCGCGGCACGGGAAGATCCAGCCGTAGCCCGGGCTCAGCGCGCGGTGCCAGACGATCTCGAGCTTGTCGATGCGCCCCACCATGCGCTCGTTCTTGACGTAGCCGCGCAGCGCCACCCCGCTGGGCGTGTGGCGGCTGGACATGCCGGCGGCCAGCAGCGCCTGCGGCACCGCGCCGGTGGCCAGCAGCGTCCAGCCGGCGCGGATCTCGTGCGTCGTGTCGGCGGCAGCCAGGCGCGCGCCGACGACCTGACCGCCTTCCTCGAGTGCGGCGGTGAAGCGCAGCGGCGCGAACATGCGCGCGCCGGCCCGCGCCGCGGCACGGCACAGGATCAGGTCGAGCTCGCGCCGCGGCAGCACCGCCAGCGTGCCGGGCACGTCGATGCGACCGCCGCGCGGGCCGATGCAGCCGACGTGCGTGGCGGGCTGCGCCTGCGCCATCACCTCGTCGAGCACGCCGAGCTTGGCGAGCGCCTTGTGCGCGTCGGGGATGAGCCCGTCGCCGCACACCTTGTCGCGCGGGAACGGGTGCTGGTCGACCAGCACCACGTCGAAGCCGGCTCGCGCCAGCGTGATCGCCGCGGCGCTGCCGGCCGGGCCGGCGCCCACGATGAGCACGTCGCAGCGCGCCGGCAGCGCCTGCGGCGGCGTGTTCAGGCGATCGGTGGCGGGCGCTTCGACGGAGATGGCACTCATGGGGACGCTGGCGGGGGAAAAACCCGCCAAGGATAACGTCCCGCTGGAGCGCGCCTGGCTACGCCGCCGCGATGTTGGCCGGCGTGAACGGCATCTTGCGCAGGCGCTTGCCGGTGCTCGCGAAGATCGCGTTGGCCACCGCCGGGCCGATCAGCGCGGTGGCCGGCTCGCCGATGCCGCCCGGCTTCTCGGTGCTGGGCACCAGCGTGATGTCGATCTGCGGCGCCTCGTTCATGCGCAGGATCACGTACTGGTTGAAGTTGCTCTGCTGCACCCGCCCCTTGTCGAGCGTGATCTCGCCGTACAGCGCCGCGGTGAGGCCGAAATTGACGCTCGACTGGATCTGCGCCTGCACGGTGTCGGGATTGACCATGCGGCCCAGGTCCGCCACCACCGTCACCTTGTGCACCTTGACCGCGCCCTTGTCCATGGAGATCTCGGCCACCTGCGCCATGTAGGTGTCGTAGCCCTCCATCAGCGCGATGCCCAGCGAATGCCCGGCGGGCAGCGGCTTGCCCCAGCCCGCGCGCTCGGCGGCGAGCTTGAGCACGTGCGCGAAACGCGGCTTGGTCTGCAGCAGCGACAGCCGGTAGGCATACGGGTCCTGGCCCGCTGCCGCGGCGAGCTCGTCGACGAAGCTCTCGTTGGCGAAGGCGTTGAGGTTGTGGCTGACCGAGCGCCAGTAGCCCACGCGCAGCCCGGCATCGTGCTTCACGATCTCGTGGCGCGTCGCCGGGATCTCGTAGGGCGCGATCGCGGCCTCGGTCATGAGCGGGTCCTGCGCCTCCAGCGGCAGGCCGAACACGCGGCCGGTGATCGACTGCGACACCATGCGGAAGGTCATCGCCTGCGGCTTGCCGTCGGGGCCGAGCACCGCCGCGAGGTCGTGCACCGACTGCGGGCGGTAGAAGTCGTGGGTCATGTCGTCCTCGCGGCTCCAGATCAGCTTGACCGGCTTGCCCACGGCCTTGCTGATCTGCGCGGCCTGGACGATGAAGTCGAGGTCGATGCGACGGCCGAAGCCGCCCCCGAGGAAGGTGGTGCGCAGGCTCACGTTCTGCAGCGGCACGCCGATCACCTTGGCGACCGTGCCGGCGGCACCGTCCTGCCACTGCGTCGGCCCGATCAGCTCGGCCTGGCCATCGTGGACCCAGGCGGTGAAGTTCATCGGCTCCATCGGCGAATGCGACAGCAGCGGCATCGTGTACTGCGCCTTCACCAGCTTGCCGCCTGCCTTGAACGCCGCGTCGGGGTCGCCCACGCTCTTGAGCGGCAGCAGCTTGTCAGTGGGCGAGCCGGCCTTGATGCCCTCGAGCATCTTCTTGTCGTCCAGCGCCGCGCCCGGGCCCTCGTCCCATTGCACGGTGAGCACGTCGCGCGCCTTCTTCGCGTGCCAGTAGGTGTCGGCCACCACCGCGACGCCATCGGGGATCTGCACCACGTCGATCACGCCGGGCATGGCCTTGGCGCGGCTGGCGTCGAAGCTCTTGACGCTGCCGCCGATGACCGGGCACTGCTCGAGCGACGCGATCACCATGCCCGGCAGCTGCACGTCGATGCCGAACTCGGCCGTGCCGTTCACCTTGGCCGGCGTGTCCAGGCGCCGCGTGGGCTTGCCCACGATGCGAAAGTCCTTCGGGTCCTTGAGCACCACCTTCTCGGGCACCGGCAGCTTCGAGGCCGCCGCGGCGAGCTGGCCGTAGGTCGCCTTCTTGCCCTTGGGCCCGATCACCCATCCGTTCTCGGCCTTGAGGGTCGAGCGATCGACCTTCCATTCGTCGGCCGCGGCGCTGACCAGCATCTCGCGCACCTGCGCGCCGGCCACGCGCAGCTTCTCCCAGCCGTCGCGCACCGAGGTCGAGCCGCCGGTGAGCTGCGGACCGCCGAGCAGCGCGTTGCCGTAGAGCTTGGCATCGGGCGGCGCGATCGCCACCTTGATGCGGCGCAGGTCGACGTGCAGCTCCTCGGCGATGAGCATGGGCATCGAGGTGTAGACCCCCTGGCCCATCTCGGAGCGCGCCGAGATCAGCGTGATGGTGTTGTCGTCGGCGATGTGCACCCAGGCATTGGGCGTGTACAGCGTGCCCGCGGCGAGCGCATCGGCGCCGGGCAGGCTCACGCCGAGCATCAGCCCGCCGGTGGCGACGCCGGTGGTCTGCAGGAAGGTGCGGCGCGAGACGGGCGTGCGGATCGTGGTCGTCATGGCGTTCTCCCCGTTCAGGCCTTGCGCATCTCGGCGGCCGCGGTCTTGATCGCGGCGCGGATGCGCGGGTAGGTGCCGCAGCGGCAGAGGTTGCCGCTCATCGCCTGGTCGATGTCGGCGTCGCTCGGGTTCTTGTTCTTGTCCAGCAGCGCCGCAGCGCTCATCAGCTGGCCCGACTGGCAATAGCCGCATTGCGGCACGTCGTGCGCGATCCAGGCCTTCTGCAGCGGGTGGCTGTTGTTGGGCGACAGGCTCTCCACCGTCGTCACCGACTTGCCCGCCACCGCCGACACCGGGGTCTGGCAGGCGCGCACCGCGACCCCGTCCAGGCGCACGGTGCAGGCACCGCACAGGCCCGCGCCGCAGCCGAACTTGGTGCCGGTCAGGCCGACCTCCTCGCGAATGACCCAGAGCAAGGGCGTATCGGGCTCGGCCTTGACGTTCACCGTCTTGCCGTTCACCTTCATCGTGATGGCCATGCGAGTCTCCTGCGGTGTGGTGCACGCGCAGCATCGTAAGCACGCGC
Organism: Piscinibacter sp.; assembly: GCA_035254085.1. Classification (GTDB taxonomy): domain Bacteria; phylum Pseudomonadota; class Gammaproteobacteria; order Burkholderiales; family Burkholderiaceae_C; genus Albitalea. The sequence continues at coordinate 23,178 of DATFAY010000270.1, read as the reverse complement.
ACGCCCACCAAGCGGGGCAAACCCGCATTCCCTGTCGTCTTCGCACAGACGCCGCGGGCGCGGCTGCACACCGCACAACGGGCGTCGGGACCGGCTACCTGCGCCAGTCCTTGATGGCCGCGGCGCGCTCGGCCTGCGCATCGAGGGGGCCGCCTTGCATCTGCTCCTCGATGGTCTTCAGCACCGCGGGCGCGATGGGCGACGAGGCCATGCGAAGCCGATCGCCCTGCATGCCCTGCGCGCCGGCGGCCTGCTCCTGCGCGAGCACCCGCAGCGTCCAGTCCTTGCCCTGGCGGCACGCGAGGCCGCCGGTGCCGCTGGACGGCAGCGTGAAGCTGCGGCAGTACTCGTCGCCGCGCGAAACGAAGCTGAGCCCGATCCGCACCGGCGCATCGCCCGGCTGGGTGCTCGCCAGCTGCGTCGACAGCGCCTGCGCAAGGCGGCCGTGCGCGACCAGCCGGCCGTCCTGCGTGGCGATGTTGTCGGTCATCTGGGCCAGCCAGGCGCTGCGGCCGGCGATCACGCCCACCAGCAGGCACGCCGCCATGCCGCCCCAGTGCTGCCAGTTCCATCCATGGGGCGCCGGCGCCGCGCGGCGTGCCTTGCGCGCCGCCGCCAGATCGAGCACCCGCGCCTGGCGCGTCGGCGCCGACGGCGCGTTCGCCGCGTCCTGCAATCGCGCCGGCACCGCCTCTTCGAGCACCGGCCGGTAGGCTGCGCCGAGCAGCGTGCGCAGCGAGCGTTGCTGCTCGACGCGCTGCGCCAGGGCGGCATCGGCGGCGATGGCGGCCTCGACCTCGGCCCGCGCCGCGGCATCGAGCTCGCCGTCGACATAAGCGAACAGCATCTCGTCGGATATCGGCCGGTTCATGGTTGGACTCCCGGCGCCGCCGATAGCAGCGCCTGCAGCGTGTCTCGCGCGCGGGCGAGACGGCTGGTCAGCGTGCCAATGGGCACGCCCAGCACCTCGGCCGCCTCCTTGTAGGGCAGGCCCTCGACCAGCACCAGGCCGACCACCATGCGCTGGTCGTCGTTGAGCTGGGCCATCGCCTTGTGCACGTCCATGCGCTCGTGTTGGCGATCGGTGGGCCAGTCGCCCATGGCATGGCCCACGTTCTCCCCGGCCTCTTCGGGCAGGAAGACCGCATCGCGCCGCACCCGCGAGCGCACCTCGTCGATCCAGGCGTTCTTCATGATCATGAACATCCAGCTGTCCAGTCGCGTGCCCGGCCGCCATTGGTCCAGGCGCAGCAAGGCGCGCTCGACCGAGAGCTGCACCAGGTCGTCGGCATCCTCGCGGTGACGCGTGATCGTGCGCGCGAAACGGCGCAGGCGCGGCAGCAGGGCCACCATCTCCCGGCGAAGCTCGTCGTGCGGATCATTCATGCCTTGTGGTTGAAAACGATGCCGGGGCGGATTTTCTTCCATGGTCCGTTCGTTATCGATTCATGCAGCGCGCCTGGCTACCATGGTGCCTTCGAAAGCCGCCTCATGCACGACCTCTTCTTCCGCGCAACACGATCGCTGGCCGCAATGGCCTTGTGCGCGAGCAGTGTGTTCGCTCAGGCGCAGCTGCGGCTGCCTTCGATGCCCAGCCTGCCGAGCGTGCCCAGCTTTCCCGCGCTGCCCGCGCCCAGCCAGGTCGCGCCGGTCCTGCGCCGCGAGGCGGCACCGGTGGCCGAGCTGGTGCAGCAGCGCCGCCAGCGCATCGCCGAGCTGTTGCGCCGGCGCGCCGACCTGCTCGAGGCCGATGCGGCCGGCGAGCCGATCGTGCGCGGCGACCTGTTGGTCACGGCGCCCACGCCGGCGCTGCTGGACGCCGCCCGGGCCGCGGGCTTCACGCTCGCGCGCGAGCAGCGGCTCGACGGCCTGGACATGAGGCTCGTGGTGCTGCGCGCGCCGCCCGGCTGGGACACGGCGCGCGCGCTGCGCCGCCTGCGCGAGATCGACCCGCAGGCCGACGTCGACTTCAACCATCTCTATCTGGACAGCGGCGACGTCGCCGCGCCCGTCGCATCCGATGCGCCCGCCTCGACCGCCGGAGTGCGAACGCCCGCGGCAGTCACGAGCCCGGCCGTCAAGATCGGCCTGATCGACGGCGGTGTCGAGACGCTGCATCCGCTGCTGCGCGACGCCACGGTGCGCGCCTGGGGCTGCCGCAGCACCAAGGTGCCGAGTGCGCACGGGACCGCAGTGGCCTCGCTGCTGGTCGGGCACGCCGAAGGCTTTCGCGGCGCCGCGCCGGCGAAGGCCGTGCTGTACGCGGCCGATGTGTACTGCAACGATCCGCTGGGCGGCTCGGTGGAAGCGGTCGCCGCGGCCCTGGGCTGGCTCGCCGCGGAGCAGGTGCCGGTGGTCAACATCAGCCTGGTGGGTCCGCCCAACCGCACGCTGGAGCAGGTCGTGCATCGCGCGAGCGCCAAGGGGATGCTGCTCGTCGCCGCGGTCGGCAATGACGGCCCCGCCGCCGCGCCGCTGTACCCCGCGGCGTATGCGGGCGTGGTGGCCGTGACCGCCGTCGACGCCCGGGGGCAGGTACTGCCCGAGGCCTGCCGCGGCCCGCACGTGGCTTTTGCCGCGCCGGGCGCGCAGATGGCGGTCGCCGCGCTCGGGGCCGAGCGCTTCGGCAGCGCGCGCGGCACGTCGTTCGCCGCGCCGCTGGTGGCGGGGCTGCTGGCCGCTTCGCTGCAGGCGCCGGATGCGGCCGCGGCGAACCTCGCGGTGGCCGCGCTGGCGCGCACCGCGGTCGATGCCGGCGCGCCGGGCCGCGACGACGTGTACGGCTGGGGCGTCGTCGCGCGATCGCTGCGCACCGATGCAGCCACCTTCATGGCCCGCGGCCGATGAGGCCAGCCTCGCCCAATTGAAAACAAGTGTGACTCGACGGAAGAAAGCGCCGGCGGGCCTCGTTGTACCTGACACAAGCGCCGCGGAGGGGCCGCGGCGCCAGGCCAACCCAGGAGTCACACCATGATCAAGCAAGCTCATCTTCTCGCCGCGGCCGCGCTGACCAGCGCACTCGCCGGTGCCGCCTTCCCCGCCCACGCCGGACTGATCGGCGGCGGCGGCGGCCTCGGCGGTGGTCTGGGCGGCGGCTTCGGGCCGGTCGGCGGCAGCCTGAGCGGCACGCTCAGCGGCCAGGGCGCGCTGCAGACGCCGTCGGCGCGTCCGATGATCGACCACGCCAAGGACAAGGGCGATGCGGCCAAGGCTGCGGCCGCCGACAAGGCCGCCGCCGCGAAGGACACGGCAGCGGCGAAGGCGGCCTCCGCCAAGGCCGATGCCGCGGCCACCGCAAGTCACGCGCGCGACGCCGGCTTGTCGAAGGCCGCCGCCGCGCAAGGGGCGGCGCAAGGGGCGGCGCAAGCCGATGCGTCGACCCACCAGGCCACAGCGTCCGCCTCGGGCAGCGGCGAAGGCAGCGCCGCAGCGGGCAACCGCTCGGTCAACGCGAGCGCCAACGCCTCGGCGAACGGCTCGGTCCAGCGATAAGCGGAAATGAAAACGGCGGCCCGGTGGCCGCCGCGCGAGGCGATGCGGGCGCGGGGCCTTCAGGCCTTCGCGCCCGAGCGCTGCCTCAGATCTCTTCGTACAGCGGCAAGGTCAGGAACTCGGCGAATGCCTCCTGCGTGCTCATCTTCTCGAAGATCTGGGCGGCACGATCGAACTTGCCGTCCACGCCGGTGGCCTTCACCTTCGCGAGCTCTTCGGGAATGAGCGAGCGCACCAGATCGGCGGTGACCTTGCGACCGTCTTCGAGCACGCCCTTGGGCGAGCGGATCCATTGCCACACCTGCGAGCGGCTGATCTCGGCGGTGGCGGCGTCTTCCATCAGGTTGTGGATCGGCACGCAGCCGTTGCCCGCCAGCCAGGCACCCAGGTAATGAATGCCCACGTTGATGTTCATGCGCAGGCCGAGCTCGGTGATCGGCGTCTCGGGCTGGAAGTTCAAGAGGTCGGCGGCCGTCACGCTGACCTCGGGCTTCTGCTTCTCGAACTGGTTGGGCTTGTCGCCCAGCACCGCGAGGAATTCCTTCATCGCGGGCTCGACCAAGCCGGGGTGGGCGACCCAGCCACCGTCGTAGCCGTCGGTCGCGTCACGCTGCTTGTCCGCGATGATCCCGGCCATCGCGACCGCGTTCTTCTGCGGATCGTTCTTGATCGGGATGAGGGCGCTCATGCCGCCGATCGCGGGCGCGCCGCGCTTGTGGCAGGTCTTGAGCAGCAAGAGGGCGTAGGCGCGCATGAAGGGCGCGGTCATCGTCACCTTGGCGCGATCGGCCAGGCAGAAGTTCTTGTCGAGCTTGAACTTCTTGATGCAGCTGAAGATGTAGTCCCAGCGACCGGCGTTGAGGCCCGCGCTGTGCTCGCGCAGCTCGTACAGGATCTCGTCCATCTCGAAGGCTGCGAGGATGGTCTCGATCAGCACCGTCGCCTTGATCGTGCCCTGCGGCAGGCCCAGCTCGTTCTGCGTCATGACGAACACGTCGTTCCACAGCCGCGCCTCGAGGTGGCTTTCCATCTTGGGCAGGTAGAAGTAGGGGCCCGCCCCGCGCGCCAGCTGTTCCTTGGCGTTGTGGAACATGAAGAGCGCGAAGTCGAAGATGCCGCCGTGCACGCGCTGGCCGTCGACCGTCACGTGCTTCTCGTCGAGGTGCCAGCCGCGCGGGCGCACCTGCAAGGTGGCGATCTTGTCGTTGAGCTGGTACGTCTTGCCGCCCTGCTCGAGCGTGAGCTGACGGCGGATCGCGCGCTTGAGGTTGACCTGCCCCTGGATCTGATTCGACCACGAGGGTGAATTGCTGTCCTCGAAATCGGTCATGTAGCTGTCGGCGCCCGAGTTGAACGCGTTGATGACCATCTTGGCCTCGACCGGGCCGGTGATCTCGACGCGCCGGCAGTGCAGCGCCTTCGGAACGGGCGCGATCTTCCAGTCGCCCTCGCGGATGGCCTTGGTTTGCGGCAGGAAGTCGGGGCGCTCGCCGGCGTCCAGCCGCTTGGCGCGCTCGACGCGCGCCGCGAGCAGTTGCTGGCGGCGCGGCTCGAAGGCGCGGTGCAGCTTGGCGATCAGCTCAAGCGCAGGCAGCGTGAGGATGTCTTCGAAGCCCGGCAGGATGGGCGCGTTGATCTGCATGCCTTGCGGCAACGCGATGCTCATGGTGGTTCCCTTTCTCTTGAATGCTCAGAAAAAACCCAGGACGTCGCGCAGGCTGGTGCCGATGCGCGTCGGTGTCGTGTCGAGCTGCTCCAGCGGCAGGCCGTGGCGGTTCACCCACAGCGTCGTGTAGCCGTACCAGGTGGCGCCGATCGCGTCCCAGCCGTTGCTCGATACGAAGAGGATCTGCTTGGCAGGCAGCCCGAGTGCCTGCGGGCCCAGCGCATACGCCGCCGGGTCGGTCTTGTACTTGCGCACGGCGTGCACGCTCAGCACATGGTCGAGCAGCTCGCCGAAGCCGGCGCTCTTCACGGCCACGGCGAGCATGTCGGGGTCCCCATTGCTGAGGATGGCGGTGGGGATGCCGCGGCGCTTCAACTCGCGCAGCACCTCGACGTTCTCCGGAAAGGCGCTCAGGTGCCGGTACTGGTTCATCAGCCGCTCCTCCGCCGAGGCGTCCATCGCGAGCCCCAGGCGCTGCGCGGCGAAGCGCAGGCCGGCGCGGGTGAGCTCCCAGAAGGGCCTGTATTGGCCGCTCATCGAGGTGAGGCGCGTGTACTCGATCTGCTTGTCGCGCCAGAGCACGGCGAGCGCCTCCCCGCGGCCGGCGAACAACTGCTCGGCCAGCAGCGCGACGCTGTAGACGTCGAACAAGGTGCCGTAGGCGTCGAACACGACGGCGCGCGGAGAGGCGGCTTTTTCCATCACCGGCACTGTATTCGCAACCTGGGCGCCGATTGCCGGTCGAAAATGCGCATGATTCATGACTTGGATGCGTGCAATCGCGCGCCGAGGGAGTAACCTCCCGCGGGTGGACCGACTCAAGCAAATCGAATCCTTCGTCGCCGTCGCCGCCAAGGGCAGCCTCACCGCGGCCGCCCAGGCCGAGGGCGTGGCGCCCGCGGTCATCGGCCGCCGCATCGACGCACTGGAGCATCGCCTGGGGGTCAAGCTCCTGGTGCGCACCACGCGGCGCATCACGCTCACCCATGAGGGCAGCGCCTTCCTCGAAGACTGCCAGCGCCTGCTCGCCGACCTGGCCAATGCCGAGGCCAGCGTCAGCGCGGGGGGCGTCAAGGCCAGCGGCCATCTGCGCATCACCGCGCCGGCCGGCTTCGGGCGCCGCCACGTCGCGCCGCTGGTGCCCGGCTTCCTGGCGCGGCACCCCGACGTCTCGCTGTCGCTGAACCTGAGCGACCGGCTGGTCGACATCGTCAACGAAGGCGTGGACTGCGCCGTGCGCGTGGGCGACCTGCCCGACTCCTCGCTGGTGAGCGTGCGCCTGGCGGAGAACCGCCGCCTGTGCGTGGCGACGCCGGCCTACCTCAAGCGCGCGGGCGTGCCGGCGCATCCGGGCGAGCTGACCCGCCACGAGTGCCTCACGCTCAGCAGCGACGCCAGCCAGACGCGCGGCTGGGCCTTCACCATCGACGGCGCGGTGACGCACCTGCGCCCGCGCGGGCGCCTCGACTGCAGCGACGGCCAGGTGCTGCACGAATGGTGCCTGGCCGGCATGGGCATCGCCTGGCGCTCGACATGGGAGGTGGAGCAGGAGGTGGCCGCCGGTCGGCTCATCAGCGTGCTGGACGACTTCGCGGCGCCGGCCAACGGCATCTACGCGGTGTTCCCGCATGCCAAGCACCTGCCGCTGCGGGTGCGGCTGTGGATCGACTTCCTCAAGCACACCTACGGCGACGCGGCCTACTGGTCGCGCCAGCCTCTTTCGCGCCCCTGACCGGGCGGGAGGCGCGCATGAAAAAGCCCGGCAGCGCCGGGCTCGGTGAACACGCGGCGGCGCGCGCCGCGGCCGCTCACTTCTTCAGGCATTCCTTCATGAAGGCCTTGCGCTCGTCGCCCTTCTTGCCCTTGGCCTCGGCATTGCAGGACTTCATCTTTTCCTGCTGCGGGGTGTCCTTCTTCAGGCAGTCCTTCATGAAGGCCTGGCGCTCGCTGCCGGGCTTGCCGGTGGCCTTGAAGTCCGCGCTGCAGGTGACCATCTTGCTTTGCTGCTTGGTCGGCGCGCTTGCGGCATCCGCCGCGTGGGCGGCCACGCTGAAAGCGGCCATCGCGATGGCCAATACCGTCATCAGGTTCTTCATGGAATCTCCTTGTTCCTGGCGAATGAGCCGGGCGCATTGAAGCACTGGCGTGCCTGTCCGGCAAGGGTCACAACGCAAGAGCCGGCCAGGTGGTGCACACGCGGCGCACGCCCGGCCTCAGAGGATGCGCCGCGGATGGGCGAGCGCCTCGTGCGCGGCGTGCAGGCGGCGCACCAGCACGCGGATGAATGCGTCGTCGAAGTGGTGGCGGCAGCCGGGGCTGACCTGCGCCAGCGTGTCGGGCGTGAAGGAGATCGTCGTGGCCGCTTCCGTGACCACCACGTCGGTGCTGTGCCGGCGCAGCTCCGGACTCGGCGCGAGGTAGGCCATCTCGCCCACCGAGGTGCCCGCGCCCAGCTGGGCCACCTTGACGCCGTCGCGAAACACCTCCACCTCGCCTTGCGCGATGATGTGGAAGTCGCGCCCTTCCTCGCCTTTGCTGTACAGCGCGTGGCCGAACGAAAAGCGCTGCCACTTCGCGCGGTGCACCACCTCCCAGAGCTCGACGTCGCCGAAGCTGGTGAAGAAATCGAGGCTGCGCAGCATGTTGAAGCGCTCGGAGTCGAGCACGCCCTGGATCTGTCCGCGCGGCACCTCGTGGTTGGCGATCAGCGAGGACAGCGCCTGCGCGAACTCCTCCCAGTTCGTGTAGCGCATCGTCGGGTTCTTGGCGAGCGCGCGCTGGATCACGTCGTCGACCGCGCTCGCCAGCCCGGAGCGCAGGCCGGTCAACGGCGCGGGCTCCTGGTTGTAGATCTGGTTCATCATCGCCGACTGCACCTGCGCGTCGAAGGGCGGTCGCCCGGCGATGAGGTGGTAGAGCACGGCGCCCAGCGAATACATGTCGGCGCGGCAGTCCAGCGTGCCGCCGTCGAGTTGCTCGGGCGACATGTACGCGAGCGAGCCGACGCGGTACACCTGGGTCACGTCCGAGTCGAGGTTGAGCACGCTGCCGAAGTCGGTGATCTTCACGTCGGTGATCGCGCCGGCATTGAGCACCACCAGCAGGTTGGCGGGCTTCACGTCGCGGTGGATCAGCCCCTGGCGATAGACATAGCCCAGCGCCATCGCGCACTTGAAGCCGATTTCGACGATCAGCTCGAGCGACAGCAGCTGGTCGGCGCGGCAGTACGGGCGTAGCGTGCTGCCGTTGACGTACTCCATGACGAGGTAGGCGCCTTCGGGGTCGACCACCGCGTCGTAGATCTGCACCACGTTCGGGTGATGCAGGCGGCCCACCAGCGCCGCCTCGGCGTTGAAGAAGCGCTCCGAGTAGCGTCCGTCGACCGGGTCGCCCGAGACCACGCGCACGCGCTTGATCGCCACGTCCCGACCGTGGAAGTCGTCGTGGCAGAGAAAGACTTCGCTGGTCGCGCCTTCGCCCAGCTTGCGCAGCACGCGGTATTTGCCAATCTGCACGGGCAGTTCCGGAAAGAAGGCCAAGTCGGCGGGACGGGAGTCGTTGGACATGGAGGGGGCGGCCTCTCGTTCAGCCGGCCCCTGCATGGTGACCCGTCCACGCCGCCATGCTGGCCGAAACAACGCCACAAAGACCCGGCAATCGTGCCTTTTTTTGGGGCAGTCGGGGAAACGCGTTGTATCGGCGCCGCGCCCCGGCCGCCCGCTGCGGCCCGATCGGGTCCGCCGGCGCACGAGCCGCGTGCCAGCCTCAAACTAGAATTCACGCCCATGATTGAAGCGAAACAGGCGCTGCTGGACGCGCTCTCGGAAGCGATCCAGGAGGTCAGCCCCGGCGCGACGGTGTCCGCCGCGTTCGAGTCCCCCAAGCAGGCCGCGCATGGCGACCTCGCCATCACGGCCGCCATGCAGTTGGCCAAGCCGCTGAAGAAGAACCCGCGCGAGGTCGCCCAGGCACTGGTCGCGGCGCTGGGCCGCACGCCCGCTGCGCAGCGCTTTCTTGCCGGCATGGACATCGCGGGGCCGGGCTTCATCAACCTGCGCCTCGCGCCGGCCGCCAAGCAGGCGATCGTCGCCGAGGTGGCGCAGGCCGGCGATCGCTTCGGCCAGCGCCCGCCGCGGCGCGAGCACGTGCTGGTGGAGTTCGTCTCGGCCAACCCGACCGGCCCGCTGCACCTGGGGCATGCGCGGCAGGCGGCGCTGGGCGACGCGATCTGTCATCTCTTCGCCTCGCAAGGCTACGAGGTCACACGCGAGTTCTACTACAACGACGCCGGGGTGCAGATCGCCACGCTGGCCGCGTCCGTTCAGGCGCGCATCCGCGGGCACAAGCCGGGCGACGCCGACTGGCCCGACGCGGCCTACAACGGCGAGTACATCCAGGACATCGCCGACGACTTCATGGCGCAAAAGACGGTGAAGGCGGACGACCGCGCCTTCACCGCCTCGGGCGATGCCGACGACATCGACGGCATCCGCGAGTTCGCGGTGGCCTACCTGCGCCGCGAACAGGACCTCGACCTGCGCGCCTTCGGACTGCGCTTCGACAACTACTTCCTCGAGTCCAGCCTGTACACCACCCACCGCGTCGACGACACGGTGGCGCGCATCATCGCGGCCGGCAAGACCTACGAGCACGAAGGCGCGCTGTGGCTCAAGACCACCGACTATGGCGACGACAAGGATCGCGTCATGAAGAAGTCGGACGGCACGTACACGTACTTCGTGCCCGACGTGGCCTACCACGTCAACAAGTTCGAGCGCGGCTTCGCCCGGGCGATCAACATCCAGGGCAGCGACCACCACGGCACGATCGCGCGGGTGCGCGCGGGCCTGCAGGCTGCCGGCGTCGGCATCCCGGCGGGCTACCCCGACTACTTGCTGCACAAGATGGTCACGGTGATGAAGGGCGGCGAGGAGGTGAAGATCTCCAAGCGCGCCGGCAGCTACGTCACCTTGCGCGACCTGATCGACTGGACCAGCAAGGACGCGGTGCGCTTCTTCCTGATCAGCCGCAAGGCCGACACCGAGTTCGTGTTCGACGTCGATCTGGCGCTCAAGCAGAACGACGAGAACCCGGTGTTCTACGTGCAGTACGCGCACGCGCGCATCTGCTCGGTGATCCAGCAGTACGTCGACCGAGGCGGCGACCCTGCGACGCTGGCGCGCGCCAACCTGGCTCGCCTGGAGGCGCCGAGCGAAACGGCGCTGATGCTCAAGCTCGCCGAGTACCCCGACATGCTGTCCGGCGCGGCGGCGGCGCTCGCGCCCCACGACGTCGCCTTCTACTTGCGCGACGTGGCCAGCGCCTTCCACACCTACTACGCGGCGGAACGCTTCCTCGTCGACGGCGACGACGAGCTGACCCGCGCGCGGCTGGCCCTGCTCGGCGCGACGCGGCAGGTCATCAAGAACGCCTTGGCCGTGCTCGGCGTGAGCGCGCCCGACAGAATGTGATCCCTGGAGACTCCATGAAATTTCAACGCGGCGGCTTCGTGATGGGCCTGATCGTCGGCCTGATGGTCGGCCTGGCGGTGGCGCTCGGGGTGGCGCTGTACGTCACGAAAGTGCCGGTGCCCTTCGTCAACAAGGTGCCCCAGCGCACCGCCGAGCAAGACGCCGCGGAAGCGGAGAAGAACAAGAACTGGGACCCCAACGGCCCCCTGTACGGCAAGAACCCGGCGCGTCCGAACATGAACCCGCCGACCGCCGCCAGCGGCGTGGTGACGCCGGCGCCGGCCACCAACCCGCCGGTGGCGGTGCTGCCGCCGCCCGCGCCGGCCAGCACGGCCGTGCCGTCGGCGCGGACGGGGACGGGCACGGCGGTTTCCCGGCGCGACCCGGCCGCGATCCTCGGCGATCGCCCTGGCGCCGGCACCACGACCGCGGCCGCCCCGTCCACCAAGAGCGGTCCTGATCCGTTCTCCTACTTCGTGCAGGTCGGCGCTTATGCCCGCCCCGAGGACGCCGAGGCTCAGCGTGCCAAGCTGGCGATGCTGGGCATGACGGCCAAGGTGACGGAGCGCGAGCAGGCCGGGCGCACGGTGTACCGGGTGCGTGTGGGGCCTTTCGACCACAAGGACGAGGCCGATTCGACCAAGGACAAGCTCGACGCGAGCGGCATGGAATCCTCGCTGGTGCGTGTCCAGCGTTGAGCGCCCTGCCGGCCGGGTTGAACTTGCCGCGCGGAACCGGACTCTGCTGATTCGTCACCGCCACTGAAGGAAAGAACAATGAATCGTCGAGAGTTTTCCGCCCTGTTCGCCGCCGGCGCCACCGCTGCCAGTTGGCTGCCTGCCGCACAGGCGCAGATCCCGACGCCGGTCGAGGGCACGCATTACGTCAAGCTGAACCAGCCGCTGCCGGTCGCGCCGGGCAAGATCGAGGTGATCGAGTTCTTCTGGTACGGCTGCCCCCACTGCAACGCCTTCGAGCCCGCGCTGGACGCCTGGCAGAAGCGGCTGCCCGCCGACGTGGCCTTCCGCCGCGTGCCGGTGGCGTTTCGCGAGGAGCCCTTCGTCGCGCACCAGAAGATCTACTACGCGCTGGAGGCCATGGGGCTCGTGCCGACCATGCATCGCAAGGTCTTCTACGCGATCCATGGCGAGCGCCAGCGCCTGGACAAGCCGGCCGAGATCGCGGCCTTCATGCAGAAGAACGGCGTGGACAGCGCCAAGTTCATGGAGAACTTCAACTCCTTCAGCACCCAGACCAAGGCGCGCCAGGCCGCCCGGCTGTCCGAGGCCTACAAGATCGACGGCGTGCCGGCCATCGGCATCCAGGGCCGCTACTACACCTCCGGCTCGCTCGCAGGTTCACCCGACGCCTCGCTGCTGGTGGCCGATTACCTGATCCAGAAGGTGCGCAAGGGTTGAACGCGCTCGGCTGATTCGCCCGCCGCCGGCCGATCAGGCCGAGGATTCGGCGGAAGAAATGCCGGATTTGTGCATTGGCATGAAACGCTTGGGGCTAGAATGGCCTGCAAGTTTCATGCCGCTATGACACAACTGGTTGCTCCCATTCCCCGGCCCCTGTGGCGCGCCCTGTCGGGCGCCCTGCTGGCACTGGCGCTCACGGCCCCGGCGCAGGCCGAGAAGGCCGACCGGACCAAGCCGCTGAACGTCGCGGCGGACCGCCAAGGCACATTCGACCTGCTCAAGCAGGTGGTGGTCTTCAGCGGCAACGTCATCATCACCAAGGGCAGCATCGTCATCAAGGCCGACCGGGTCGAGGTGCGCGAAGCGCCCGACGGCTACCGCACCGCCGTGGCCGTCGGCGGCCCGGGCCATCCGGCGAGCTTTCGCCAGAAGCGCGACGGCGTCGACGAATACATCGACGGCCAGGCCGACCGCCTCGAATACGACGAGAAGGCCGACACCGTGCGCTTCATCAACAACGCCATCGTGCGGCGCCTGCGCGGCGCGGCCATCGGCGACGAAGTCACCGGCAGCCTGATCACCTACGACAACACCACCGAGGTGTTCAGCGTTTCGGGCGGCACGCCTTCGACCACCGCGGGCAGCCCGGGCGGGCGCGTGCGCGCGATCCTCACGCCGCGAGAAGGCACGCCGGCCGCGGCAGCCGCCTCGCAGGCCGGCACGGCGCTCAAGCCCAGCCCATCGCTGGGAGACAAGAAGTGAGCCGCCCCATGGAAGGATGTCTGAGGCGGGCCGAGCGCCGGGCCGCTCCCAAGCCGGCCCGCATCCCCTCGGGGGATCGGCCGACGTACCCGGCGGTCGAGGGGCACACATGAGCGCCGCGGCGGCGATCGTCGCGCCGAGGAACGAGGGTCGACTGACGGCGCAGGGCCTGCAGAAGACCTACGGCACGCGCAAGGTCGTGAAGGATGTCCACCTCGCGGTGGACGCCGGCGAGGTGGTCGGCCTGCTCGGGCCGAACGGCGCCGGCAAGACGACCAGCTTCTACATGATCGTCGGCCTGGTGCGCGCCGACGCCGGCGAGATCACCATCGACGGCCGCCCGGTCGAGCGGCTGCCGATCCATCGCCGGTCGCGGCTGGGCCTGTCGTATCTGCCGCAGGAAGCGTCGATCTTTCGCAAGCTCAACGTCGAGGAGAACATCCGCGCCGTGCTCGAGCTGCAGGTCGACGCCAACGGCAAGCCGCTCAAGCCGCAGGTCATCGATGGGCTGCTCGACGGCCTGCTGCACGACCTGAGCATCGAGAAGCTGCGCGAGTCGCCGGCGCCGTCGCTGTCCGGAGGCGAGCGACGGCGCGTGGAGATCGCGCGGGCGCTGGCGACGCAGCCGCGCTTCATCCTGCTCGACGAGCCCTTCGCCGGCGTGGACCCCATCGCCGTGATCGAGATCCAGCGCATCATCAGCTTCCTCAAGGCGCGCGGCATCGGCGTGCTCATCACCGACCACAACGTGCGCGAGACGCTGGGCATCTGCGACCGCGCCTACATCATCAGCGAGGGCCGCGTCCTGGCCGAGGGCACGCCGGTGGAGATCGTCGAGAACGCGGACGTGCGCAAGGTGTACCTCGGCGAACACTTCCGCATGTAGATGGCAGGCAGCATGAAACCCTCCCTGCAGGTCCGCCTGTCGCAGCATCTGGCGCTCACGCCGCAGCTGCAGCAGTCCATCCGCCTGCTGCAGCTGTCGACACTGGAGCTGCACCAGGAGGTCGAGCAGATGCTCGAGCAGAACCCGTTCCTCGAGGCCGAGGAGGACACGGCGCCCGCCTTCGAGCCGCTGGCCGAGCGGCTTTCGCCGGCCGAGCGCGCAGGCGAGCGCGAAGCCGAGCGCGCGGCCGAGAGCACGGGCGACAGCGCCAGCGGCGACGAGCCCGCCGGCATGGACAGCGCCGACTTCGGCGCCACCGAGCGCGAGGACTGGGAGAACGGCACCGAGCGCGACGACTTCGACGGCATCCGCGAGACGCCGAGCGCCGGCGGCACGAGCAGCGGCGACAGCGACGACTTCGATCCGCAGGACCGCAACCCCGCTTCGCAGACGCTGCAGGAGTTCCTGCGCGAGCAGCTGCCCGGCATGCGCCTGTCGCCCGAGGACCTGATGGCGCTGCATGTGCTCATCGAATCGCTGGACGACGACGGCTACCTCGCCGACCCGCTCGAGGAGATCGCCGCCGAGCTCGCCGGCGACGAGGACCCCGAGGCGCGCGAGGAACTGCTCGATCGCCTGCAGTGCGCGCTCAAGTGGCTGCAGAGCATGGAGCCCACCGGCGTCGGCGCGCGCTCGCTCTCGGAGTGCCTGATCCTGCAGCTGCGCCAACGCCCGCGCTGCGAGGCGCAGATGGTGGCGATCATCGTGTGCAAGCAGCACCTGGACCTGCTCGCGCGGCGCGACCTGAAGAAGCTGATGGCCGCGACCGGCGCCGACGAGGCGCTGCTCAAGGAAGCGCAGGCGCTCATCACCTCGCTCGAGCCGAAGCCGGCAAGGCGCTTCGCGCGGGCCGAGGCCAACATCATCGTGCCCGACGTGGTGGTGCAGAAGTCGGGGCGCAACTGGAAGGTCGTGCTCAACCCGGACGTGATGCCCAAGCTGCGCATCAACGACCTCTACGCGCAGGCGATCCGCCAGACGCGCGGCGCCGCCGGCGGCCCGGGCTTGAGCTCGCGACTGCAGGAGGCGCGCTGGTTCATGAAGAACATCCAGCAGCGCTTCGACACCATCCAGCGCGTGTCGCAGGCGATCGTCGAGCGGCAGAAGAGCTTCTTCACGCACGGCGAGATCGCGATGAAGCCGCTGGTGCTGCGCGAGATCGCCGACGAGCTGGGCCTGCACGAGTCGACCATCTCCCGCGTGACCACCGCCAAGTACATGGCCACGCCCTTCGGCACCTTCGAGCTCAAGTATTTCTTCGGCTCCTCGCTCAACACCGAGGCCGGCGGCAACGCGTCGAGCACCGCGGTGCGCGCGCTCATCAAGCAGTTGGTGTCGGCCGAGGACGCGGCCAAGCCGCTGTCGGACAGCCAGCTGTCGCAGATGCTGGAGGAGCAAGGCATCCAGGTCGCGCGCCGCACCGTCGCGAAGTACCGCGAAGCGCTGAAGATCGCGCCCGCCAATCTGCGCAAGGCCATGTGATGGACCACCCCCGAAGCGCCTGCGGCGCTCCCCCTCGAGGGGGCGCCCCCAGCGGCCCGGCGAAGCCGGATCCGCGGCAGCCGCTTGATGCGAGCGCCGCACGCTCATGAGCTTGCCGCTTTTTCTTCCTTGCGCCGCAGGCGTCGAGGAGTTGCTTGCCGAGGAAGTGAAGCGCGTGCTGCCTGCCACGGACGTGCAGGCCGCGCGCGGCGGTGTGTCGCTCGAAGGCGGCCCCGCCGAGGTGATGGCGCTGAACCTCGAATGCCGGCTGCCGCAGCGCGTGCTGGTCGAGGTCGCCGAGGGCCCGTACCGCAGCGAGGACGACCTGTACGCGCTCGCGCGCGGCGTCGACTGGACGCAGTGGATCACGCCGTCGCACACGCTGCGCGTGGACACCACCGCGCAGCGCAGCCCCCTTCGCAGCCTGAACTTCGCCGCGCTGCGCATCAAGGACGCGGTATGCGACGCGATGCGCGAGGCCACGGGCGAGCGGCCCAGCGTCGACTCGCAGCGCCCGGACCTGCCGCTGATGCTTCACCTCGGCCCCGAGCGCGCTTCGCTGTACATCGACAGCTCGGGCGAGCCGCTGTTCAAGCGCGGCTGGCGCGAGGACAAGGGCGATGCGCCGCTGAAGGAGACGCTCGCGGCGGCGATGCTGGCCGCGGCCGGCTGGCGCGGCACGCCCGAGTCCGGCGGCGCCTTGCACGACCCGTGCTGCGGCTCCGGCACGATCGCCATCGAGGCGGCGCAGATCGCCTGCGGCATCGCGCCCGGCCTCAAGCGCCGCTTCGCCTTCGAGCGGCTGCTGCCCTTCGCCGGCGCCGACATGCGCGCGCAATGGCAGCGCCTGAAGAGCCACGCGCAGTCGCGCATCCACCCGAGCGCGGTGCCGATCGTCGCCAGCGACGTGTCGTTTCGGATGGTCGACTTCGCCCGCCGCAACGCGCAGCGCGCCGGGGTCGAGCAATGGATCAGCTTCCACGGGGGCGATGCGCTCGAGCGGCCCGCCCCTGAACTGCCCGCGCAGCTGCCGGGCACGCTTATGCTCAACCCGCCCTACGGCGAGCGCATCGAAGTGGGCGGCAAGGCCGCGCGCCCTTCCGCGCAGGACCGCGACACCCCGCACGACTTCTTCGCGCGGCTGGCCGCGCACTGGAAGCGCAGCTACACGCAGCACCCGGCCGGATGGACCGCCTGGGTGCTCAGCCCCGACATGAAGCTGCCCAGCCTCATGCGGCTGAAGGAAAGCCGGCGCGTGCCGATGTGGAACGGCCCCATCGAGTGTCGACTGTTCCGCTTCGACCTGGTGGCGGGGACGATGCGGCCCTGATCACACGGGCCGCCGCGCCGGGCCGCCCCAAGCAAGGCCCGACCCTCTCGGAGGGTCGATCGCCGTATCCGGCGATCGGGGCGCCGTAATTCACCCGCGCGCCATGCGGCCCATCAGCTGGCCCAGATCGCCGAGCCCGCCCTCGGGCACGCGCCCCAGCGGCGTGAGCTTGTCCACCACATAAGGCAGCATCTGCGACAGCCGCTCGGCGGCGATCCAGCGCGACACGCCGAGCTGGTGGCCGAGCTCGTCCATCGTCTCGGCGCCGAGCACCCGCTCCAGCTCCTGCGCGCTGATGGGCAGGTTGCGCCCCCGCCCGATCCACGAGTCGAGCACCACCGTCATGCCCTGGTCATCGAATCGTTCGGCGAGCCCCTCGATGCCGAGGCCGTCGGCGTCGTCGGCGAGCATCTGCAGCACCACGCCCAGCATGTCGCCACGCCCGCTGCTGCTGCGCGCGCCGGACAGTGCGCCGATCACGGAATCGAGCAGACCCATGACGATCTCCGGGAGTGACGTGGCCGGGTCATTCTGCGGTCCGCCTGCGCGACTGGCAAGCAGGCGGGCGATGCCCTCACCGTCAGCGTCAGCGCCTGTCCGACAGGGCCAGCGCGGCCAGCGCCGCCAGCGGCGCGGTGTCTGCGCGCAGCACGCGCGGGCCGAGGGATGCCGGCGCGAAGCCCGCGTCGCGCGCGGCTGATTCCTCCGCCGGCGTCAGGCCGCCTTCGGGCCCGCTCAGGAAGACACATTCGGCGACGCCGGCGCGCGGCGCAAACGGCACGGCGTCGCGCAGGCTGAGCACCCAACGCGAGGCACCGCCATGCTGCGCCGCGGCAAGCCAATCCGGCAGGGTCATCACCGGCTCGACACGCGGCACCACGGTGCGCCCGCTCTGTTCGCTTGCCGCCACGGCGACACCGCGCCAGTGCTCGACCTTCTTCTGCGCCCGCTCCCCAGCCAGCCGCAGCACCGAGCGCTCGCACAGCAGCGGCTGCACCGCCGCCACGCCCAGCTCGGTGGCCTTCTCGATCAGCATGTCCATGCGCTCGTTGGCCGGCATGCCGACCGCCAGCGTCACCCGGCAGGCGAGCTCGCGATCGACCGCCTGGCGCGCAAGCACCTCCACCTGCACCTCGCTGCGGCCGATCCGCAGCACCAGCGCGGACCACTCGCCGCCGTCTCCGTTGAACAGCGTCAGCGGCGCGCCCGGCTGCAGGCGCAGCACCTGGACATGACGCGCAGGCCCCGGCGGCAACACGAGTGTGTCGCAGGCATGCAGCAGGCCGTCGACATACAGGCGCGGTGGCATCGACATGCGCGGGCTCAGCGCGCGCTGCGCAGGCGCCGGCGCAGCCACAGCGCGCAGCGCCGCTGCTTGCGCTTGAGCGCCTGCCACGCAGGCAGCTGCACCAGCGCGGCGTGCACGCGCCGCTTGGTCGCGCGCCACCACGCGAGCGAGCGCGCAAACCAGGCGAACTGCGTGAGCTGCGGCTCGGTGATGATGAACAGGCGCCCGACCAGCGCCGTGCCCAGGGCCTTGGCCGCGAGGATGACGATCAGCCCGAGCGACGTGCGCCCGAGGTGGATCAGCCACAGTGCCAGCACCTTGATCGGAAACAGCATCAAGGCCGGCACCAGGAACAGCCCGAGCGCGACCTTGGGCGGCGCCGCTCGGATGCGCTCCTCCAGCCGCGCGATGGGCGGCCAGCGGTTCAACCGGGCCGCCCAGGCGGTGAGCGGTCGCCAGCCCCATTCCTCGATCGCGAGGATCACCGCCGCCAACGCGAGCAGCACCGCCCGCAGCACGCGCCACAGCGCCCTCAGCGCGCGGCGTGCCGCGCTCGGCCGGTGTTGTCGGTTCGTCGAGGTGGTCTGCATGGCAGGCAGTGTAGAACCGCGTGAGCGCCGCACCGGCGCGCGGCTCAGGCCTGCGGCAGGTCGGCGTGGCGCAACCAGTCGTGCAGCACCACCCGCGTGTACACGCTCGCGACCTCGGCAATGAAGCGGGAGAAGTCGGCGTGGGCGGCATCGTCGGCGCGGTCCGAGATGGTGCGCAGCACCGCGAACGGCCGCTCGAAGTCGGCACAGACCTGCGCCACCGCCGCGCCTTCCATCTCGACCGCCAGCGCGTCGCCGATGTTCGCCGCCAGCGCACGGCTCTCCGCCGCCGTCGCGACGAAGCGGTCGCCGCTGACCACCAGGCCCCGGTGCAGCCGCGGCGCGACGATGCCGAAATCGGCCAGATGCGTCGCACCGATCGCCTCGCTGGCGCGCGCCAGGCAGCGCTGCACCGCGGCGGCGAGCGTGTCGCTCAGCGCGGTATCGGTGTCGAAGCGGGCGCGCCCGGTCAGCGGCACCTCGTAGCGCGGAAACAGCGGCGATGCATCCATGTCGTGCTGGAGCAGTTGGTGCGCGACCACCACGTCGCCGACCCGCACGCCCTCACCCAGGCCACCGGCTACGCCGGTGAACACCACGGCGCGGGCGTCGAAATCGCCCAGCAGCAAGGCGGCGGTCGTGGCCGCGGCGACCTTGCCGATGCCCGACAGGACGAGCACCACGGGATGGCCCTCGAGGATGCCGGTATGGAAGTGCCGCCCGCCGACTCGGCGCAGCTGCAGATGGTGCAAGCCGGGCAGCAGCGCGCGCAACTCCTCGTGCATCGCGCTGACGATGGCCAGCGGCCGCTCGGCCATCGACGGCTCCGGCGTCTCAGCCGCCGCCGTAGAGCGAGCGTCGCGCGATGTCGGCCGCGGCCGCGCCCTTGCGTTCGCGGATCTGCTCGATGGCCCGGTTGGCCACGTCCATCAGTTCCTGGATGGTGCCGGCCTTTTCGACTGCGAGCGTGAGCGTGAAGCCACGCAGCCCCAGTTCCTTGGAAATGAGCTGCGTCAGCGTCTGGGTGAAGTGGGCATAGTCGAGCGGCTCGGTCGGGGCGGCCGCTGCGGGCGCGGCAGCGGGCGGCGCCGCGGCCGGGCGAGACGCGCGGCCGGGCGCGGTCAAGACGGGCTCGATCAGCCCCATTGCCTCGAGTGCCGTGAAGTCGTCCGCGGTGATGCCGGCCAGGTTGGCAAGCAGCATCTCCTCGGTCTTCTGGCCGTCGATCAGCAACAGCAGGTTGCGCTGGGCACGCTCCTTGATCAGCGCTTTCGCCTGCATCTCGACGCGGCCCGCTTCAGTCTTTGCCCAGATCACCGGTGACTTCCTGATGGTTGCCAGCGCTTGCTCGCTGCGGCTCGCAAGCGCCCTGCGTGTTGTCAATTTAGCAGCATCGCTGCTTCACGACACTGCTGTCGGCCCGCATCGTGCGAGGCTTTTGTCACGGCGTCAACGTCGCCCAGGGGGGTTTCGGGGTCTCCGCCCGCAACCTGGGCGCCTTGCCTCATGCCTTGTCGCGCAGCTCGCGGCGCAGGATCTTGCCCACCGGCGTCTTGGGCAGCTCGGTGCGGAACTCCACGATCTTGGGGCGCTTGTAGCCGGTGAGGTTGGCCTCGCAATAGGCGCGCACCTGCGCCTCGGTGACGCCCGGGTCGCTCTTGACGATGCACAGCTTCACGGCCTCGCCCGCCTTGGCGTCGGCCACGCCCACGGCCGCGCACTCCAGCACGCCCGGCATCTGGGTGACCACGTCCTCGACTTCGTTCGGGTAGACGTTGAAGCCGCTCACCAGGATCATGTCCTTCTTGCGGTCGACGATCTTGAAGAAGCCGCGCTCGTCGACGACGCCGATATCGCCGGTGCGGAAGAAGCCGTCGGCCGTCATGACCTTCGCCGTCTCGTCGGGACGCTGCCAGTACCCGGCCATCACCTGCGGACCTCGGATGGCGATTTCGCCCGGCGTGCCCATCGGCACTTCATGCCCGTCGTCGTCCAGCAGCGTGAGCTCGGTGTTCGGCATGGGCAGGCCGATGTTGCCGCTGTAGGCCGTGCTGTCCACCGGGTTGCAGGTGGCCGACGGCGAGGTTTCCGACAGCCCGTAGCCCTCGACGATGGGACAGCCGGTCTTTTCGAGCCAGAGCTTGGCCGTCGCGCTTTGCACCGCCATGCCGCCCCCGACCGAAATCACCAGCCGGCTCCAGTCGACGCTGGGGAACTGCGGGTGATGCGCCATCGCATTGAACAGCGTGTTGACCGCGGGGAAGCTGTGGAACTTCTCGCCTTGCAGCTCCTTGAACATCGCGGGCAGGTCGCGCGGGTTGGGGATCAGGATGTTGCAGCCGCCCATGCGCATGGACAGCATCATGTTCGTGTTGAAGCCGAAGATGTGATAAAGCGGCAGCGCGCAGATGGTCACGATCTGCTCGCCCGCGGGGATCTTCTTCAGCGCGGGCTGGTACCAGGCCTCGGACTGCAGGATGTTGGCCACCAGGTTGCGATGCAGCAGCACCGCGCCCTTGCTCACGCCGGTGGTGCCACCCGTGTACTGCAGCACGGCGATGTCGTCGGGGCCGACCTGCGCGGCCTTGAACGACTTGCCGCGGCCCTGGCTCACGGCATCGTTGAACTTGACGGCGCCGGGGATCTGGTACGCCGGCACCATCTTCTTCACCTTGCGCACGACGTAGTTGACGATCATGCTCTTCGGGAAGCCCAGCATGTCGCCCAGCGCCGTCAGCACGACCTTCTTGGTCGGCACGTTGGCCAGCACCTGCTGCAGCGTGGCGGCGAAGTTCTCGACCATCACGATGAGCTTGGCGCCCGAGTCCTTCAGCTGGTGCTCGAGCTCGCGCGGCGTGTACAGCGGGTTGACGTTGACCACCACGTAGCCCGCGCGCAGCACGGCCGCGACCGTCACCGGGTATTGCGGCACGTTGGGCATCATGATGGCGACGCGATCGCCCTTCTCGAGGCCCTGCGCCTGCAGCCACGCGGCGAGGGCGCGCGAGGCGTCGTCGACCTGGCCGAAGGTGACCGTCTTGCCCATGAACTTGTAGGCGGGCAGGTCGCGGTACTTCTTGAAGCTCTCCTCGACGAGGGCCACCAACGACGGGTACTGCTCGACGTTGATGTTTGCCGGCACGCCTTTCGGGTAGTGCTTCAGCCAGATCTTTTCCATTCTTCTCGCTCACTCCTGGTCGGTTGACGATTCTGACTGATGGCTGACAGGCCCCGTATCAGGGGATTCGATAGCGACATCTAGGGCGAGCACTCCATCGCCGACCCCCGCGCGCGCCCGGCGCCTGCCATGTGAACGCTTCTTGATCCAGCTTCAGGTGCCGAGGTTGACGCGGCGCCGCGCAGCGCCTACCGGCAGCCGCGACAATCGGCGCTCAGGGCATCGAGGAGACGACGCATGAAGCTGATCCGCTACGGCCGCAAGGGAGCGGAGAAACCGGGCCTGGTCGACACGCTGGGACAGGTGCGCGACCTGTCGGGCGTGCTGCCCGACATCACTGCCGAGACGCTGGCCCCCGAGCGGCTCGCGCAACTGGCCGCGATCGATCCCGCGGCACTGCCGCTCGTCGCAGCGCCGGGCCGCGTCGGCGTGCCCTGGAGCGGCTGCGGCAAGTGCGTCTGCATCGGCCTCAACTACGCCGATCATGCGGCGGAGTCCGGCCTGGCGGTGCCGACCGAGCCGATCGTCTTCATGAAGGCCACCAGCGCGCTCATGGGCTGCAACGATCCGGTCGTGCTGCCGCAAGGCTCGGTGAAGAGCGACTGGGAGGTCGAGCTCGGCGTCGTCATCGGCCGCAAGGCGCGCTACGTGCCGCAGGCCGAGGCGCTGGCGCACGTGGCCGGCTATTGCATCGTCAACGACCTGTCCGAGCGCGAGTACCAGTTGGAGCGCGGCAGCCAGTGGGACAAGGGCAAGGGCTGCGACACCTTCGGGCCGGTCGGCCCGTGGCTGGTCACCGCCGACGAGGTGGGCGACCCGCAATCGCTCGCGCTGTGGCTGGACCTCAACGGGCGGCGCCAGCAGGCGGGCAACACGCGCACCATGGTCTTCGGCGTGGCCGCGCTGGTGAGCTACCTCAGCCGCTTCATGACGCTGTACCCCGGTGACCTGATCAGCACCGGCACGCCGCCCGGCGTGGGCCTGGGCATGAAGCCGCCGATGTACCTCAAGCCGGGCGACGAGATGCGCCTGGGCATCGAGGGCCTGGGCGAACAGCGGCAGACCGTCCACGCCTGGGATCCGGCGCTGATCGACGGCTGATACCCCGAGGGCGCCGGCACGCAGCGTGCGCCGCTAGAGTTTTCGGATCTCCTTGATCGCGTTGCGCTCGTCGAGCAGCACGATCTTCGGCTTGTGGGTGGCAGCCTCTGCGTCGTCCAGCGGCGCATAGGTGCAGATGATGAGCAGGTCGCCCACCTGCGCCTTGCGCGCGGCGGCGCCGTTGAGGGAAATCACGCCCGAGCCCGGCGGCGCGGGAATCGCGTAGGTCGAGAAGCGTTCGCCGTTGTGGATGTTGTAGAGCTCGATCTGCTCGAACTCGCGCATGTCGGCCGCTTCGAGAAGCGTGGCGTCGATGGCGCACGAGCCTTCGTAGTGCAGGTCGGCCTCGGTCACCGTGGCGCGATGCAGCTTCGCGCGGAGCATGATCCGGCTCATGGGGTCTTGGCCTCGTCGACTGGCGTGTTGGAAGGCGCGCAGCTTACACAAACCG
>DATFAY010000269.1:0-6788 GCA_035254085.1 Piscinibacter sp. | reverse complement strand
ACCTGAGCGTGCTCGCTCTGCGCTTCGAGGGCGACCGCTACTGCACCGCCCAGCGTTTCGCGGCCTACGCCGAGGCCCTGGGCGATCGCTTCGTCGCGCGCGTGCTGCCGGCCGAGGCGGCCAACCCGGACACGCCGCCCTTCTTCGATCAGGTGGTCGCCTGCCCGCACAGCGTCGTGACCGCGCACCTGGTGGACGAAGCCGGACACCCGACGCTGGCCGCGCGCGACGAGATCCTGGCCTTCTTCGCGCGCCGGCTCCTCAGCCCGCGCTCGCTGCCGCATCCAGCGAGCGCACGAAGGCTTGCAGTTCCTCCGCGTTGAGGTCCGAGACGATCCAGTAGCGCATGCCGGCGCGCACCTGCTCGACCACGTTGAAGCCGCGTCGCGACGCGAGCCGCGGCGGCTCGTCGGCCGCGGCGGCGGGCTCGATGAAGACGTCGATCACGTGGGCACGCACGCGGTACACCAGCGCGGCGGCGGGCCGGCCGTCCAGGTAGTCGACGCGGCCGCCGGCGAACACCGCGCCGGGCAGCTCGTGCACCGGTGGCGAGAAGTCCAGCCGCGCCGACAGCCAGGGCTTGACGGTGTGCCGGTCGGACGAGGCCACGTCGACCAGGCGTTGCGACAGCGTGGCGCGAACATGTCCGGCGATCGCCTCCTGCACCTGGCGGTCGTGCTGCCACGAAGTCCAGGTGAGCGCGCTGCCGAGGGCGAGCGAGGCGGCGAGGGCCGCTGCCGTCGCCCAAGGCGGCGCAGCCCGCCACCGAGACGGCCGCACGAGTGCGACTGCCGGCGCCTCGTGCTCGCTGCCCGGCATGTCGTGTCGTCCCGCCGCAGCGTGCAGCCGTCGCTTGAGCGCGGCCGGCATCGCGTGGTAGTGGCCATCCTCCCGCACGGCGTCGCGCACCCGCCGCAGCTGCGCCACCTCGGCCTGCAGGCGCGGATCCTGGGCGAGCAAGGCCTCCAGGGCGAGTTGGCGCGACAGGTCGAGCTCGCCGTCGACGAACGCACCCAGCTCGCGGGCATCGGGCCTCATGACTTGCCTCCTGCGGCAGTTCGCGCCACCGGACGCAGCACCGCGCGCGCCGCCGGCTGCAACGCCTCGCGCATCGCGGCGCGGGCGCGCGCGAGACGCGACATGACCGTGCCCACCGGAATGCCGGCGATGCCGGCGATCTCGCGGTACGACAGGTCTTCCATCTCGCGCAGCACCAGCACTTCGCGCAGGCCGATGGGCAGGGCCGCCAGCGCCTGGTTGACCTGCACCCGGTCGGCGCGCCGCAGCGCCGCGGTGTGCGGTTCGTCCTGCGGCGGCGCGACGGCCTCGTGCGAGGACGGCGCATCCTCGTCGTCGACGCTCACGAGCTCCGCCGGCCGGTTCTCCTTCAGCCACGAGTAGCAGGTGTGGCGCACCGTCTGCAGCAGCCAGGGCCGCGCCTGATCGCCGCGAAAGCTGCCGAAGTAGCGCATCGCGCGCAGGCAGGCCTCCTGCACGACATCCTCGGCGTCGTGATCGTTGCGCGTCAACCAGCGCGCCAGGTTGTAGGCCGCGTCCAGATGCGGCAAGGCCAGCCGCTCGAAACGCTGCGAGCGCTCTTCGTCGTTCACGTCGGCTTCCTGCACCTGTGTGGATACCGGTCGGCGGAGCGGTTTATTCCATGCCCGTGCCGATCGAGGTGCCACCGAATGAAGGCAGCCCGCCAGCGGTATGTGCTTCAAGGGCGCATGGGCCGCCCTCCTCGTCACTTTCCAAGGAGCACCCGATGAGCATCGATCGCAGGCATTTCCTCCAGCTCGCCGGCCTGGGCGGCGCAGTCTTCCTCGGCGCAGCGGGTTGCGCCTCGGGAGCCGGCGGCACGAGCGGGGGCGACTTCTACTTCGTCCAGCTGTCGGATTCGCACTGGGGCTTCGAGGGTGCGCCCAACCCCGACGCGAAGGGCACCCTGCACAAGGCGGTGGCGGCGGTGAATGCGCTGCCCGAGCCGCCCGAGTTCGTCGTGTTCACCGGCGACCTCACGCACACCACCGACGACCCGCAGGAGCGCCGCCGGCGCATGGCGCAGTTTCGCGACATCGTGGACGGACTGCAGGTGAAGACCCGTTATTTCATGCCCGGCGAGCACGACGCCTCGCTCGACGGCGGCGCCGCCTTCAAGGAGTATTTCGGCGCCACGCACTACAGCTTCGATCACCGGGGCGTGCACTTCATCGCGCTGGACAACGTGAGCGATCCGCGCGCGCAGATCGGCGACGAGCAGCTGGCCTGGCTGGCCGGTGACCTGGCGCGCCAGCCACTCGACGCGCGCATCGTCGTGTTCACGCACCGGCCGCTGTTCGACCTCTATCCCGCATGGGACTGGGCCACGCGCGACGGCGCGCGCGCGGTGTCGCTTCTGATGCCGCACCGCGACGTGACCGTCTTCTACGGACACATCCACCAGGAGCATCACTTCATGACCGGACACATCGCGCACCACTCGGCCAAGTCGCTGATCTTCGCGCTGCCCGCGCCCGGCTCGCAGCCCAAGCGCACGCCCCTGCCATGGGACCCGGCGCAGCCGTACCGCGGGCTGGGCTTTCGCGAGGTCGAAGCCGAGGCGGGCGAGTTCGCGATCCACGAACTGCCCGTCGTCGCCCCCGCGGCGTCAAAGGCTTGAGCCATGAAAGCCGACGCACAACGCCGCCGCTGCCTGATCGGCGCGGCCGCAGCCGCCCTGGCGATGATCGTGCGCGCCGAGGCGGCGCCGCGTGTCATCACGGTCGTCGCGCGCAAGTTCGAGTTCGTCCCCGCGCGCATCGCATTGAAGAAGGGCGAGCCGGTGGTGCTCGAGCTGAGCGCGCCCGAGGTGCTGATGGGCTTCGCGTGCAGCGAGCTCGGGCTGCGCAGCGACATCGTGCCGGGACAGGTCTCGCGCCTGCGTTTCACGCCCGACAAGGCGGGCGAGTTCGCGTTCGCCTGCGACATCTTCTGCGGCAGCGGCCACGAGAAGATGGACGGCGTGATCGTCGTGCAGGCCTGACGGCGGCGGTCGTCTCAGCGCCCCGGCAGCACCGCCGGCTCGCCCTTGTCGAGGGCGTCGCGCATGCGCAGGGCCCACGGCGCATCCGGCTGCAGGCCGAGCACCACGTCGAGCTGCCTGCGTGCGTCGCCCTTGCGGCCCTGGTACAGGTAGGCGAACACCAGCCCGCGCTCGACCGCGGCGTTGAGCTGCGGCGCGTACATGGCATGCAGGCGATGCAGGCTGGCCTCGCCCTTGGCGGCGAAGCGCGGATCGATGGAGAGGTAGAAGTAGGCCGCCGAGAAGTGGCAGCCCATCGAATCGGGATGCAGGCGGATGCATCGCTGCACGGTCTCGTCGGCGCGCTCGCCGGCGCCGCGAACGTCCATGTTGTGCCCCTGCCGGTAGAGCTCCGACAGCAGGAGCAGGCTGTCCTCGGAATCGGGCTCGCGCGCTTGCAGCCACCATGCCTGCTGCAGCGCCTGGCTCCAGGCCGCGTAGGTCGCTTCGCGCTGCGCGGGCGACGCGAGGCGGGTCGGGTAGCCGCCGATCAGGTCGTTGAAGCGGGTCACCGTCTGGCGCAGCTGCTCGACGTCGGGTGCGGCGATCTCGCGCGTCGGGGTCGGCATCTCCAGCGGCGTCGCGGCCGCGGCCGGCAGCGCGCACGCGGCCGCGGCGAGCGCCAGCGCCGCCCTGCACAGGCGCCGCACGCGAGCGCGATCAGCCCGGCACACGGCTCATGTCCTTCACCATGCGCATCGCGTCTTCCATGCCGTCGTAGTAGCCCGGCTGCAAGCCGGCGAGGTCGAAGCCGTGGCGCCGATAGAAGGACAGCGCGGCCGCGTTGCGCGCACGCGTTTCGAGCTGCACGCTGCCGATGCCCGCCACGCGCACCGTCGGTTCCAGCCAGGCGAGCAGCGCACTGCCCACGCCCTTGCGGCGATGCGCCGCCTGCACGGCCAGCAGCATGAGGTGCGCCGCCTCGTCCTCGTACTTCATGATCGCGAAGCCGAGGAAGTGACCGTTCTGGCGCGCGACGACGACGTTGGTCGCGAGGTCGCGGATCGCGCGCGACACGCGCCGCGCCGTCCAGCGCCATGCAAGGCCCTGCTCGATTGCATCGCGCGACAACTCGGCGATGGGCCTGGCATCGGAAGTGTCGGCCAGTGTGATGTCGAACTGCGTGATCACTGCCACTCCTCGCTCGCCGAGGCCGCGAGCGGCCACCCTCGCCGCATCAACCGAACCTCGCGCTGGCGCCCATCATGCCATCGCCGCCGATCGGTACGGCGTGCTGCGATGCCGCATCGCTCATTCGCGGCCGGCCGTTCGCGGTCGTATTGCGCGCCGAAGATCGCCGCGTCGGGCCGCTACGGACGCGTCGCGCCTTGGCCGCCCTGCGCGCGCTCGACGTCGGCCAGCACGGCCTGAGCCTTGGGCCGCCAGTTGTCGTCGCTGGCCGCCAGCGCCTGCCTGGCTGCCTGCTCGGCGTCGCGCACGGCGCCCAGTTCGAGCAGCGTGCTGGCAAGGTTGATCCAGGCGGGCGCGCTGCCGTGACGGTTGGCCGCGGCGCGGAAGGCCTCGGCCGCGGCCTGCTTGTCGCCTGCCGCATAAAGACTGTTCCCCAGGCCCATGCGCAGGCTGAGGCTGTCGGGCCAGCGCGCCAGTGCGCTGCGGTACACGAGCGCGGCCTGCGCAGGCGTGGCCACGCGCTCGAAGCCGACGCTCGCGTCGATCACGGCCTTCTCGTCGGCCGTGACCGGCCACTGCCCGGGCGGCAGCGCGACGAAGGCCCACGAGCCGGAACGCTTCCAGGTGTGCTCGAAGGTGCGCATGCGCAGCGTCTCGCGCCGCGTCTTGCCCGAGCGCAGGTACACGTCGCCTTGCGCGATGTCGTAGCCCACCAGCACCGCGTAGTGCCAGGCCGGGTACCACGACAGGCCCAGGTTCTGCAGCACCACCACCGGGTGGCCGGCCTGCACTTCGCGCAACGCCGCTTCGAGCGTGGTGGGCAGCCGCGTGGCCACCGCGCCGTGGCGGCGCGCGCCGGCGATCATCTCGACCTGCAGCGTGCCGGTGCGCGCGGGCAGGAACACCTGCTCGCCCAGTTGCGCCGGATCAGCCACCAGGCCGGCCGCGCCGAGCGCGGTGGCCAGCGCGGCCGGGCCGCACTGGTACTCGGTCTGCGGGAAGAAGGGCGTGCGATCGAGCTCGGCCCTGGCCGGCAGGTCGGCCGGGGGGTGCTCGCGCAAGGCACGGGTCTGCACCGCGCAACCGGTGGCAGCGAGCGCCCAAACGAACAACGCGGCCCAGCAAAGGGGCCGCGCTGTCTTGAAGTAGAGGGACATCAGGTCAATGGTGGCCGCAGCAGCGGCGCGCCGGGCGCGGGCCGCTGCGGCTGCATCCGATCAGCGGATCGAACGGGTGAACGGGAACACCTTGGTGAAGCCGAGGATGTCGGTGATCAGCAGGACGACGAAGATCGTGACGAGCACGCCGAGGACGTCGCTTGCACCGGCCGGCGCGGTGTCGATCGCATTGGCGACGACGGCCACTTCATCGTCGGTCAGGGCGGCGACGCGCGCGCGCGCCTGCTCCACGCTCACGCCGCGCTCGGCCAGACCGGCGGCCACGTCGGCACGCGCCAGGGTGGCGTTGACATGCTCGCGCTGCGCGGTGGCGCTGTGCACGCCTTCGCTGGCCGCGACCTGCTCGGTGGTGACGAGCGCGGCCTGGGCGCTTTGCATGAAGCCCGCAAAGCTGAGGCAGGCCGCGATGAGCGGGGCGATCCAACGAGTCGTTTGTTTCATGATGGTCCTTTCGGCGGTGTGAACTGGTCTCGATCAGCGCCGCAACTGTCTCCGGCGGCGCGTGCCAATCGTAACCACAGGTGCGCCGCTGATGGGTCACGGGTTGAAACCCGGTCCGGCGTGCGAGGCGCGGAAGCAACAGCTTGTGCGCCCTGCTACCCTCGCGGGATGCCGTCTTCCCGACCGACGCGGATGAGCCCCGCCGTCGTGGTGATCATGCTGGCGCTGCTGCTCGGCATCCAGCCGATCACCACCGACCTGTACCTGCCGAGCCTGCCCACCCTCGGCCGCGACCTGCACGCCAGCGTGAGCGCGACGCAGCTGACGCTGTCCGCCCTCATCATCTGCTTCGGGTTCGGGCAGTTGGCCTGCGGTCCGCTGTCGGATCGTTTCGGCCGGCGCCCTGTGCTGCTCGCGGGCATGGGCCTGTACGGCGTGGCCAGCGTGCTCGCCGCCGTGGCGCCGCACATCGACTGGCTGATCGCCGCGCGGGCGCTGCAGGGCCTGGCCATGGCGGCGGCCGTGACCTGCGCCCGCTCGATGGTGCGCGACCTGTTCGAGCCGCAGGAGGGCGCGCGCATGATGTCGCGCGCACTCGGCGGGCTGGGGATCATCGCGATGCTGAGCCCGCTGGTGGGCGGCGTGCTGGTGCAATGGATCGACTGGCATGCGGCGCTGTCGGTGCTGGCGCTGTTCGGCGCCGCCACGCTCGCCTTCGTCGCGCTGCGCTTCGAGGAGACGCTGCCCGAACGCAATCCGCGCGCCACCCATTGGCGCACGCTCACGCACAACTGGCGGGTGGTCGCCTCGCATCCGGGCTTTCGCGCCTGGGCGGCGCTGCTCTCGCTCAGCTACGGCGCGCTGTTCGTCTTCCTCGCCGGATCGTCCTTCGTCTTCACCGAGGTGCTGGGCGTCTCGCGCGTCGGCTACGGCGCGATCATGGCGTCGAACTCGCTCGCCTACATCAGCGGCACGCT
>DATFAY010000268.1:0-2591 GCA_035254085.1 Piscinibacter sp. | reverse complement strand
TCCATGTTCAGTGTTCCACGGTGCCAATGGGCACCTCGAGTGCATGCCACGACGCATCCAGCGGCTGCCGCGGATCCGGCTTTGCCGGGCCGCTGGCGGCGCCCCCTTGAGGGGGAGCGCCGAAGGCGCTTCGGGGGTGGTCCGTCATGTGGCGAAGCTGGCGGCCAGCGAGCCGAGCAGCAGGTTCCAGCCATCGGCGAGCACGAACAGCATCAGCTTGAAGGGCAGGGCGACGAGCACCGGGCTCAGCATCATCATGCCCAGGCTCATCAGCACGCTGGCCACGATCATGTCGATGACCAGGAACGGGATGAAGATCAGGAAGCCGATTTGGAAGGCGCTCTTGAGCTCGCTGGTCACGAACGCGGGCACCAGCACCTTGAAGGGCACGTCGGCCGTCTTCACGCTCGCGTCGACCTTGGCGAGCTTGGCGAACAGCATCACGTCGGCCTGGCGCGTCTGCTTGAGCATGAAGGCGCGCATCGGCGTCTCGCCGCGCTTCAAGGCTTCCTCGAAGCCGATCTTGTTCTCGGCGTAGGGCTGGTAGGCGTCGGTGTAGACCTTGTCGATGGTCGGGCCCATCACGAAGAAGGTGAGGAACAGGCTCAGGCCGACGATCACCTGGTTGGGCGGCGCGGCCTGCGTGCCGATCGCCTGGCGCATCAGGCTCAGCACGATCACGATCCGCGTGAAGCCGGTCATCAGCAGCAGCACCGCCGGCAGGAAGCTCAGTGCGGTGAAGAACAGCAGCGTCTGGATCGGCACCGAATAGCTGGTGCTGCCGGCACTCTGGCCGACCAGCAGCGGCAGCGTGGCGCCGGAGGTCTGGGCGAACGCTGCTTCGGGTGCCGACAGCAGAAGCAGGAGGCCGGCGAGAACGAGCGGCCGGCGCACACCGCTGACGGTGCGTTGGAGGGATTCAGTGCTCACCCGACGATCCCTTGTCCTGGCGCAGCCTGGACAGCAGCTGGGCAAACGGCGGCATCGACGCGCTCGCCGCGGCGGGCGCGACGGCATCGTCCTGCGGCGCCATGCTGTGCAGCGTGGTGATCTGCTGCGGCGTCACGCCCAGCACCAGCCAGCGCCGCTCGGCGCCGCTGCCTACTTCGACCGTCACCAGCCGCTGGCTGGGCGAGATGGGCAGCACCGCGACGCTGCGCATCAGGCCGTGGCTGCCCGCGCCGCCCATCGGCGTGCGCTTGAGCAGCCACAAGGCCGCCGGGATCATCGCGATGATCGCGATGAACCACAGCAGCGACGTCAATCCGGAAGCAACCATGCGTGCGCGAGCCCGGTGTCAGCCGCGGCTCAGGCGGCGCATGCGCTCGCTGGGCGTCACGATGTCTGTCAGGCGGATGCCGAACTTGTCGTTGACGACCACCACCTCGCCCTGCGCGATCAGGTAGCCGTTGACCAGCACGTCCATCGGCTCGCCGGCCAGCGCCTCGAGCTCGACCACCGAGCCCTGCGCGAGCTGCAGGATGTGCTTGATCGGGATCCTGGTGCGTCCCAGCTCCACGGTGAGCTGCACCGGGATGTCCAGGATCATGTTGATGTCGTTGCCCGCCGCGGTGCTCGAGGTCGGCGTGAAGTTCTGGAACGACGCCGGCGCGACCTGCTCGGCCTGCGTCTGGACTTCGGTGGCGGTCGAGGCGGGCGCGGACTCCGCCAGCGCGGCGGCCCATTCGGCCGCCATGCGGTCTTCTTCGCTCATGCCCTCGTTGGGCAGTGCGGCATTGTCAGGCGGCATTCTGGGCTCCCAGCCAGCTCAGGTTGGAGCTGGACAACAGTTGATCGATCTTCAACGCGTACTTGCCGTTGGAGGTGCCGTAGTGGCATTCGAGGATGGGCACGCCGGCCACCTTGGCCTGGATGCCCGGCTGCAGGTCGAGCTCGATGAAGTCGCCTGGCTTGAAGGCGAGCAACTGCTCCACCGTGGCCGGCGCGGTGGCGAGCTCGGCCACCAGGTCGACCTCGGCGGATTGGATCTGCTGCTTGAGCAGGTTCACCCAGCGCCGGTCGGGCTCGTTGCTGTCGCCCTGGATGGTCGAGTACAGCACGTCGCGGATCGGCTCCAGCGTGGAATAGGGGATGCAGAAGTGGATGGTGCCGGTCGTGTCGCCGATCTCCAGCGTGAAGCTGGTGGCCACCACGATCTCGCTGGGCGTGGCGATGTTGGCGAACTGCGGCTGCATCTCCGAGCGCTGGTAGTCGAGCTCCAGCGGGTAGATGCCGTGCCAGGCCTTCTTGTATTCGGCCGTCACCACCTCCACGAGGCGGGTGATGATGCGTTGCTCGGTGGGCGAGAAGTCGCGCCCTTCGATGCGGGTGTGAAACTTGCCGGCGCCGCCGAACAGCGCGTCGATCACCGAGAACACCAGCGTCGGGTCGCACACGATCAGGCCCGAGCCGCGCAGCGGGCGCACCGACACGATGTTGAAGTTGGTGGGCACCACGATCTCGCGCAGGAAGGCGCTGTACTTCTGCACCTTGATCGGGCCGATGGAGATCTCGGGGCTCTTGCGGATGAAGTTGAACAGGCCGATGCGCACGTTGCGCGCGAAGCGCTCGTTGATGATCTCCATCGTGGG
>DATFAY010000267.1:0-5121 GCA_035254085.1 Piscinibacter sp. | reverse complement strand
CGCTTTTTCGGATTTCACTATAGGTCCAGGCCCGGTGCAGGCGCAGCGGGGAAACCCCGCTGGACTGCCCACGCGCCACCTGCGGGCGCGGCGCGCGTCAGAACGGGTTGCCCGTCGCCCGCGTCACCGCCAGCGAGCCGATGATCTTGTGGCCGCCGGCACTCAGGTGCAGGTCGTCGGCCCACAGCCAGGTGTCGCCCGAGGCCGTCGTGCCGTCGGTCGGCGTGATCAGCGAAGTGGTTTTGCAACCGGGCAGCGCCACCGCACACACGCCTTGCTTCACATTGACGAAGCCGCTGACGTTCTTGATCACGCTGGAGATGGATTCGTCCGACAGGATGAGCCCGATCATGTGGCCGTCGTTGATCAGTCCGATGCGCAGCTTCGCGTTCAGCCGGGCCGTGAGGCGCGTGAGCAGCGCGGCCCGGCCGGAGACGGCCAAGTCCTCGTTCACGCCGAACGGCGTCGTGCCCAGGTCGGGGACGGTCGAGATCAGCACCTTGCCGCCGGCCAGCGCGATGCGGTTGACCTGCGCCGCCAGCGCGCTGCCGGCTTGCTCCAGCGTGGCCGCCGCCTGTGCCTCGTCGATGGTGCCGGCCTTGATGAGCAGGTACTGCTGGTAGATGTCGTTGCCGCCAGCCAGCACGGTGACCAGGTCCTTGCCGTTGAAGCTGTTGCCTTGTGCGATGAAGCTGTCGACCTGCGCGGCCACGTCCGACACGCCGGCGTTGGGCGCAGAGGCCAGGTTGGCCAGGGCGCCCGGTGCCGCGTAGATATTGCTGGTGGTGGTCACCGCATCCGGATTGCATTGCGGAAAGACCAGCGCGTAGGCGGTCGCGAGGTACTCGTTCCAGATGGGGTTGGCCTTGCAGTCGAGCGTGCCCGCAGTCACGTCCTTCAGCGCGTTGACGGTGTACTTGGCACCGTTGTGATCGCCGCCGTCGACGATGACGCTGTTCTCGTCGCCGAATGACAGGATGCGCTGCGGAACGAACTTCTGCACCTGCTCGCCGCCGCCGCACGACGCCAGCGCCGCACCCAGCAGCAGGGCGCCCGTCACGCGCAGCACGCCGGCGCGCAATCCATTCAGCCACACCATCTTGAACTCTCCAGCAAGCAATCGGAAGGAGGATCGAGTCGTCACGGCGCCGCGGCGCGGCGCAGACGATCCCGCACGCCTTCCCACTCGGGGGTGGCGGGCGGCTCTTCGACCCAGATGAGCTGCGCGCCTTCGTCGTCGAACTCGCGCAGCACGGAAAACAACTCGTGGGCTGCATCGGCGGCCCGCTCGGGCATCACGCGATGACGCAGGCCCGAGCCCGTGCCCGCAGGCAAGGGCCTCGAATATACCGCCAGCTTCATGCTGGCTCCGGCCAGCATTTGCAAAGCCGTGTGAAGCTCGCGCGCGGGCATGAGCCGCAGCCGTGCGCGCGGGGCGTAATGCGATTCGAGCGTACCGGAGGCACGCGGCGAGTCGGCGTCACGCTCGCGCAGCGGCTCGCCGGCCGCCGCCTCGATCTGCGCGCGGGTGAGCAGCCCCGGGCGCAACAGCACCGGATGGCCGCTCGTGCAGTCGACGATGCTCGACTCGATGCCCACGTCGCAGGCGCCGCCGTCGAGGACCAGCAGTGTCTCGCCGAACTCGGCGGCGACATGGTCGGCGCGTGTCGGGCTGATGCGCCCGAAGCGGTTGGCGCTCGGCGCGGCCACGCCGGGCACGCCCAGGCGGCGCGCAGCCGCCAGCAGGGCGCGAGCGACGGGGTGCGCAGGGCAGCGCAGTCCGATGCTGCCCTGCCCGCCCGCGGCAGCAGCGGCGATGCCTGCGGCGCGCGGCACGATGATCGTCAGCGGCCCGGGCCAGAAGGCGGCCACCAGCCGCACCGCCACCGGCGGCACCTGCGCGGCGAAGCTGCGCGCGCCATCCGCATCGGCCACGTGCACGATCAGCGGGTGATCCGCCGGCCGCCCCTTGGCCGCGAAGATCCTGGCCACGGCGGCATCGTCGTCGGCGCGCGCGCCGAGACCGTACACCGTCTCGGTCGGGAAGGCGACGAGTTCGCCGGCCGCGAGCGCCGCCGCCGCGCGCTCGATCATCGCCGCATCGGAACCGTCGAGAACCACGGCGTTCGAGGCCTTCCTCAGAACGACGGCAGGCCCAACAGGGCGCAGGCGCGCAAGGCGGTGTCCCGTGCCTGCTCGGCGGTGGCGGCGGTGAGGGTGAGGTGCCCCATCTTGCGGCCGGGACGCGCACTCGTCTTGCCGTACAAGTGCAGGTGTGCCCCGGGCAGCGCGAGCACCTCGCGCCAGGGCGGCGCCTCGGGGCGGCCGTCGCGCAGCCACAGGTCGCCCAGGAGGTTCAGCATGACGGCGCATGAATGCAGCCGCGGCGCCACGAGCGGCGCGCCAGTCATCGTGCGCACCTGCAGGTCGAACTGCGAGACGTCGCAGGCGTCGAGGCTGTAGTGGCCGGAGTTGTGCGGGCGCGGCGCCATTTCGTTGGCGACCAGCGCACCGTCCGCGAGCACGAAGAATTCGACGCACAGCACGCCGACGTAGCCCAGTGTGGCGGCGATGTGCTCGGCCGCCTGCTCGGCTCGCCGTTGCAGCGCCGGATCCACATCGGGCGCGGGCACCTGCGTCACCGCGAGCACGCCGTCGCGATGCAGGTTCTGCTGCAGCGGGAAGTGCACGACCTGCCCGTCGGCGCCGCGCGCCACGATCACGCTCACCTCGAAGGCGAGCGGCAGCATCTTCTCGAGCACGCACGGTGCGCGCTGCAGTTCGGCCCAGGCGGCGGCCAGCGCATCGCGCGTGTGCACGCGCACCTGACCCTTGCCGTCGTAGCCGAGCCGCGAGGTCTTGAGGATGCCGGGGAGCAAGTCGCTCGCCACGGCCGCCAGCTGCTGCGGCGTCTCGATCACCGCGTGCGGCGCGCAGGCGACGCCGCAGGCGACGAAGTGCGCCTTCTCGGCCGCACGGTCCTGGCACACCGCCACGGCCTTCGCCGAGGGCGCCACCGGCCGCTGCTCGGCCAGCCGGGCGAGCGCCGCAGCCGGCACGTTCTCGAACTCGGTGGTGATCGCGGCGCTGCATTGCGCGAGCTCGGCAAGACCCTGGTCATCGAGGTAGCCGGTGCCGATGTGGCGATGCGCCACCAGCCCGGCCGGGCTCTCGGCATCGGGGTCGAGCACGGCGGTCGCGTAGCCCATCTGCTGCGCCGCATGCACGAACATGCGGCCGAGCTGGCCGCCGCCCATCACGCCGAGGGTCGCGCCGGGCGCGATGAACTCGGTCATTTCAGTTCGGCAGACATCGCACGGGCGGCCTCGGTCTGGCGGGCGCGGTAGGCCTCGAGGCGGGCGCGCAGGTCGGCATCCTCGTTGGCCAGCATCGCCACCGCGAACAGCGCCGCGTTGGCCGCGCCGGCCGCGCCGATGGCGAAGGTCGCGACCGGAATCCCCTTGGGCATCTGCACGATCGAATGCAGCGAGTCCACGCCTTGCAGATGCCGGCTTGCGACCGGCACGCCGAGCACCGGCACCGTCGTCTTCGCGGCCAGCATGCCGGGCAGGTGCGCGGCGCCGCCGGCGCCGGCGATGATCGCCTTCAGGCCGCGCGCCGCGGCACCTTCGGCATAGGCGAACATGTCGTCGGGCATGCGGTGCGCCGAGACGACACGCGCCTCGAAGGGGACATTGAACTCGGCGAGAATCTCGGTGGCCGTGCGCAGGGTCTCCCAGTCGCTGCTGGAACCCATCACCACACCGACCACGACAGGGGCGGGGCTCATTCGCTCGCTCCAGGTGCTTGAAGAACCTTGAATTGTAGGCGGCACGGCTATACCTTCCGGGTTCGCCGGCGACCGCCTCACACCGACCCATGATCGACATTTCCCTGCAGAACTTCGAAGCCGACCTGATCAATTCGTCGATGCAGCAGCCGGTGCTGCTCGACATCTGGGCGCCCTGGTGCGGGCCGTGCAAGAGCCTCGGTCCGGTGCTCGAGAAGCTCGAGGTCGCCTACGCCGGGCGCTTCAAGCTGGCCAAGCTCAACTCCGACGAACAGCCCGAGATCGCCGGGCAGCTGTCGCAGATGTTCGGTGTGCGCAGCATCCCGTTTTGCGTGCTGTTCAAGGGTGGCCAGCCGGTCGACGGCTTCGTCGGCGCACTGCCCGAAGGCGAGGTGCGCAAGTTCCTCGACAAGCACGTGCCCAGCGTCGAGGAGCTGGCGGCCGACGAGGAGGTGCAGCACGCCGAGGAACTGCTGGCCGAGGGCGATACCGAAAGCGCGCTGGAGCGCCTGCAGGAGGCGGTCGCGATCAATCCCGGCAATGACGGCGCACGCTTCGACTACTTGCGCGCGCTGCTGGCAGCCGGCCGCATCGAGGACGCGCGCCGCGTGTACGAGCCGGTGGCCGGCAAGGTGATGCTCGATGCGCGCCTGGCCGCCTGCGGCCACTGGCTCGCCGCCTGCGAGAAGGCCGCAGGCGCACGCTCGCCCGAAACGCTGGCCGCGGCGATCGCGGCCAACAAGCGCGACTTCGAGGCGCGCTTCGAACTGGCGCAGACGCACTTCGCCGCGCAGCGCTTCACGCAGGCGATGGACGAACTGCTCGAGATCATCATGCGCGACAAGTCATGGAATGACGAAGCCGCGCGAAAGAACTACGTCGCCATCCTCGAGTTGATGGGCAAGCCGGCACCGGCCAAGGCCGAAGCGGCGGCGCCCAAAGGCGCGCTCGAGGTGGCGGGCAAGGTGACCGCCACGTCCAGCGACCCGGTCGTCGACCAGTACCGCCGCAAGTTGAGCATGGCGCTCTTCTAGGCCTTGCCGGAGCCGCGGCGCGACGGACTGCGACGCGAGGGCCGCATCCAGCAGGTCGACCAGGCGGGCGCGGTCGTGGCGCAGTTGCGCGATGAGCGACGCAGCTTCCTGCGCATGCGGCCGGGCGTCGTGCGGCAGGCCGAGCGCGCCGAACACTTGGGCCAGCCGACCATGCGTGCTGGCGCGGTCCTCGCCCTCGCAATCGGGGATCAAGCTGGCCTCGGCGCGACGCGCCTCCTGCAGGGCCTCCTCGCTGCGCCCGAGCTTGAAGCGGCACCACGCCATCTCGGCATGCAG
>DATFAY010000266.1:0-2697 GCA_035254085.1 Piscinibacter sp. | reverse complement strand
CGCGGCCAGCGCCGACGGGCCGTCCAGCTCGCAATGCACCTGGTGGCCGTGCTCCTCGAGCAGCAGGCGCAGCATCTCGGCCGCATCGGCGTTGTCGTCCACCAGCAGGATGCGCCCGCCGCGCGAGGGCGCCGGCGGCAGGCGCGGCGGCGGGGTGCGATCGGCCAGCTGCGCCTGGGCGGCGGGCAGCCGCACGGTGAAGCGCGCTCCCGCGCCGGGACCGTCGCTGGCCGCCTGCACGCTGCCGCCGTGCAGCTGCACCAGCGTCTTGACGATCGCGAGCCCCAGCCCGAGGCCGCCGGCGTGGCGGTCCATGCCCTGCTCGCCCTGCGTGAAGAGGTCGAAGATCCTCGGCAGCAGCTCGGGCGCGATGCCGCTGCCCGCGTCCTCGACCACCACCTCGACCTCCTCGTCGACGCGCCGCAGGTGCAAGCCGATGTGCGCGTCGCCGGGCGTGAACTTGGCAGCGTTGGTCAGGAGATTGGCCAGCACCTGCGCCAGGCGCACCGCGTCGCCCGACACGTACAGGGGCTGCTCGGGCACATCGACCTCCACCGGCAGGGCGCGCCGCTCCAGCGCCGGCTGGGTCAGCTCGAGCGCACGCTCGACCACCGCCTTCATGTCGACGCGCTCGTTTTGCAGCTGGATCTTGCCGCGCGCGATGCGCGACACGTCGAGCAGGTCGTCGACCAGACGCAGCAGGTGCGCCACCTGGCGCTCGATGATGCGCCGCTCCATCGCGGTGTCGGGCCCGCCGCGGCGCGCCATCAGGTGCAAGGCAGTGACGATCGGCGCCAGCGGGTTGCGCAGCTCATGGCCGAGCATCGCGAGGAACTCGTCCTTCACGCGGTTGGCGGTCTCGGCCTGGCTGCGTGCGCCCTGCGCATCGGCGTACAGGCGCGCGTTGTCGAGCGCGAGCGCGGCGCGCTGCGCCAGCTCGATGAGCAGGGCGCAGTCGTCTTCGCTGAAGCGGCGGTCCGACTCCGACTGCAGCGCCGCCATCGCGCCGAGCGTGCGCCCGCGCGCCACCAGCGGCACGACGAAGTGCGCGCGCATGCCGATCGCCTGCGCGAAGCTGAGCAGCTCGCGGTCGCGGATGCGGTCGAACTCGGTGGGCGGGTCGAACTGCGCCAGGTGCGAGCGGCCCGTGGCCACCGTCCATGCCATCGAGCCGGGCGTGTCCGGCGACGACTGGAAGCGCTGCGACAGGTCGGCGCCGAAGCGCGACTTGAGCGGGTCCGAATGGTGCGTCAGTGCGTGCTGCAGATGGCCCTCGGCGTCGACCAGGTCGACACGGCACCAGTCGGCGATGCTGGGCACGACGATCGAGGCGATCGCCTCCAGCGTGGCATGCGGCTGCAGCGAACGCGACAGCACCGCGCCGGCCGAGGCGAGCAGCTCCAGGCGGCGCCGGGCCTGTTCGGCGTTGCTGCGCGCGGCGCGCTCGGCCGCCAGCAGCCGCTCGCGTTCGGCCTCGTCGCGGGCGCGCTGCTCCGCCGAGGCGGCCAGCGCGTCCGAGACCTCCTGGATCTCGCGGATCTCGCTGGCCGGCAGCTGCGGCATCTCGCCGCGGCCCAGGGACTGCGCAGCGCGGCGCAGCTCGCCGATCGGTCGATTGATGCCGCGCGCGATGGCCAGCGCAGCCAGCCCGCCGAGCAGCGCCGACAGCAGGATGCCGCTGCCGTAGGCCGCGGCCGACCGGTAGGCACCGGCCTCCACGGTGGCCGTCGGGATGCCGATCGCCACCGTCCAGCCGCTGGGCTTGATGCGCGTGAAGGCGGTGAGGACCGGGTCGCCTTCGATCACGTAGGAGGAGCCGACGCCTTCGTCGCCGCCGGCGGCCATCAGCCGCTGCAGGCTCGGGGCGGGCGGCGCGCCGAGGTTCTTGGCGTTCGCGCGCGAACGCGCCACGCGCGAGGACTTGGCATCGAACACCGAGACAACCCAGTCCTCGGGCACGTGCTGGCGCGTGATGACGTCGAGGATGAGCTCGGGGTTGAGCACGGCCGTCAGCACGTAGCGCAGGTGGCCGTCGCGGACCACCGGCACGCGCACCGGGATGCCGAACTCGCCGCGCTGGCCGCGGCGCATGGCACCGACGATGCCGCTGTGC
Source organism: Piscinibacter sp. (assembly GCA_035254085.1). Taxonomy (GTDB): domain Bacteria; phylum Pseudomonadota; class Gammaproteobacteria; order Burkholderiales; family Burkholderiaceae_C; genus Albitalea. The sequence goes on along the minus strand of DATFAY010000266.1, from coordinate 584 downwards.
GTCTGCACCAGTTCGTCGAAGCTGCCCGGCTCGGCGATCGCGAGGTCGGCACGGCCTTGCGGGTAGCCGGTGTGCACCACCACGTTGCCGTTGGGCTCGTGCAGGATGACGGCGCGCCACTGCGGCCGCGTCGCGACCACGCGTTGCGCGACGCGATAGAAGGCGTCGGCATCGCCGTTGTCCAGCGGCGACGAAGTGGCCAGCGCTTGCAGCACCGCCATCGAGCTGCGCAGCTCGGCGTCGACCGCGGCGCCCATCGCGCGGGCCAGGTCCAGGCTGGTGCGCTCGGTCTGTTCGCGCTGCTGCTGCACCAGGGCATACAGGCCGAAGCCCGACATCGCCGCCAGCGGGATGATGGCCGCCGCCGTGAGCGAGATCAGCCGGCGCCGGAGTCCGACCTTGTGCATCAACGCCGCCCGCGTCCTGCGGCGATGCTCCGCCCAGAACGGGCCGGCGCGGGACCCTTGCCACGCTGATTGCTTCGTGCGTTCATTCTTCCGTTCCTGCGGCGACACGAGCCGCATCGGCTGCGACTCCAGCGTGTCCCCGGGCTGCTGCGAGCAGCGATGTTAGGTCCACTTCGG
>DATFAY010000265.1:0-4190 GCA_035254085.1 Piscinibacter sp. | reverse complement strand
ATGCGGTGCACCGCATCTTCCACAGCCTGCACGACGTGGGGGTGCACAACGGCGCGGTGGCCAAGCTGGCGTGCTACGGCGGCGCGCTGCTCGTCACCGTGGTCGCCGGCTGGAGCCTGCTCGGCCTGGGCTTCTAGCGGCTAGTGACTGGCCTTGGCCGGGTGCTTGCGCAGGGCGTGCAGCTCGGCCGTGAGCCAGGCCGCGCTGGGAACGCTCGGCCCGTTGCGGCATTGCACGAGGTAGTCGGTGCCAGACATGCTGCTGCGGCTGGCGGCCAGCTCGATGAACTGCTCGGCGGTGGCGATCATCTCGCGGTCCACCAGGTAGTTGAACTTGCTGACCAGGTGGTCCTTGGCCTGGGCCGCGCCGTACCAGGTGCCGTTGCGGTTGAACTGGCAGGCCGAGCCGCCCAGGCGCTCGAGCAAGGCCTCGATCTCGGCGCGCGCTGCTGCCGGCAAGGGCGCGGCGCTGCAAGGCGCCGCGGCGGCGAACAGGAACAGGATGAACGCGACAAGCCGGCATCGCATGGTGGTCTCCGGGCAGCCCTGGCGCAGCCGCGTCCACCGCGGCGACTCCCGCCGGGCCGGGGCCCAGGCGTCATTGTGGAACGGGAGCCAGCAGGTTGGCATCACGCGCAAGTACCCATTTGCCGTGCTCTTTTCTCAGGATAGTGAGCGTGTGGCCCGCGCGCGTCGCCGGCCGGCCGCCTGGCGGCGTGGCGACCACCGTGAGACGCGTGCGCATGAAGGCCCAGTCGCCCAGCACCTGGAGCTCCTCGATCTCGCTGTTGCCGTCGAAGTGCACACCGTCGGGGCCGGCCTGGGCGCGCGCCTGGGCGGCGAAGTCGGCCTTGTGCATGACCACCCCGCCCGGCACCAGGAAGACGGCGTCGTCGGCCATCAGCGACAGCACGGTCTGCACGTCGCCGACGCGGCTCGCCGTCATCCAGGTGGCCAGCAATTCGCGGATCTGCCGTTCGTCGTCGTTTTGCATGGTGAATTCCGCCCTGGTTCGAACGCGGCCCGAGGCCCGCGGGGCGGCAGCTTCGCACGCCGGCGCCCACCGCGTCCAGGAAACCCCGCCGCGCGTAGTAACCTCTGCCCTTGATGCACGCATGGGTCGTAACCATCTGCATCCTCAAGCCCCGCCCGGCCTCCTGACCGGCGGCGCGCGCGAAGCGCCCGACCGGCGTCGCGCCGTGGCCGTGCGGCGGCAGAATTGACTACTGTCAACCCCTCGGGCCTGTCCAGGCCCAATCATCCGTCCAGCCCCTAGCCCGTCTCCCGCCTGCCCATGCTCACCGCCACCGACATCGCCTGCTCCCGCGGGGAACGCCGCCTGTTCGGCGGCGTGAACTTCGCGCTCGACCGCGGCGAGTGGCTGCACATCAAGGGCGAGAACGGCGCCGGCAAGACCACCCTGCTGCGCACCCTGATCGGCCTGTCGCCGGCCGACGAGGGCGAGGTGCAGTGGCGCGGCGCCGACACGCGCCGCCGCGCCGACGAGTTCCGCCGTGCCTTCATCTACCTGGGCCACGCCTCGGGCCTGAAGGACGAGCTCACGCCGATCGAGAACCTGCGCCTGGCGCTGGCCGTGGACGGCTTCGAGACCGACGACCAGCGCCTGCTCGAGGCCCTGCACCGCATGGGCCTGGGCGGACGCGAGGAGCTGCCCTCGCGGGTGCTGTCCGCCGGCCAGAAGCGCCGCGTGCTGCTGGCGCGCCTGCTGCTGCGTCCGGCCGACCTGTGGGTGCTGGACGAGCCGTTCACCGCCCTGGACGCCGCCGGCATCACCTTGCTGTGCGCCATGATCGGCGACCACCTCGCGCTCGGTGGCATCGTCGTGCTCACCAGCCACCAGACCATGCCGCTGCCGCGTGGCCGGGAGCTGGTGCTGTGAACGCGATGGTGGTGACCCTGCGCCGTGACCTGCTGCTCGCCGCCCGACGCCGCAGCGAGGTCCTGACGGCCCTGTTCTTCTTCGTGGTGGTGGTGAGCCTGTTCCCGCTGGGCATCGGCCCGGAGCCGGCGCTGTTGCGGCGCATCGGCCCCGGCGTGCTGTGGGTCGCCGCGCTGCTGGCCACGCTGCTCGGCCTGCCGCGCCTGTTCGCTGCCGACCATGCCGACGGCACGCTCGAGCAGATGGCGCTGTCCTCGCAATCCTTCGTGCTTCAGATGGCCGGCAAGGTCGCCGCGCACTGGCTGCTGTGCGGCCTGCCGCTGGTGCTGCTGGCGCCGGTGCTGGGCGTCCAGTTCGGGCTGGACGGCGACGCGCTGGTGGTGCTGATGGTGTCGCTGCTCATCGGCACGCCGCTGTTGAGCCTGATCGGTGCCATCGGCGCGGCGCTCACGCTGGGCGTGCGCGGCGGCGGCGTGCTGCTGTCGCTGCTCGTGCTGCCGCTGTTCATCCCCGCGCTCGTCTTCGGCGCCGGCTCGGTCGAGGCGCAGACCGCCGGCCAGAGCGTGCGCGGCCATCTCTCCGTGCTGGGCGCGATGCTCGCCCTGGCCGGCTTCTTCGCCCCCTGGGCCACCACGGCCTCGCTGCGCATCGCGCTCGAATGACCATGTCGAACCAACGCTTCAGTGCCTTTCATTTCGCCTCGCCGGCCACCTTCTACCCCCTGGCCGGACGCGCCCAGCCGCTGTTCATGGCGCTGGCGGTGGTGCTGGCCGCGATCGGCCTGTGGATCGGCCTCATGGTCGCCCCCACCGACGCGCAGCAGGGCGAGGGCTACCGCATCATCTTCGTGCACGTGCCGGCAAGCTGGATGTCGATGTTCATCTACTGCGTGATGGCCTTCTGGGCCGCCGTGGGGCTGGCCTTCAACATCCGCCTGGCCGCCATGATGGCGACCGCACTGGCACCCACCGGCGCGCTGTTCGCCGCGCTGTCGCTGCTGACCGGCTCGCTGTGGGGCAAGCCGATGTGGGGCACCTGGTGGGTCTGGGACGCGCGCCTGACCTCGGAGCTGATCCTGTTCTTCCTCTATCTGGGCTTCATGGCGCTGCAGGCGGCCATCGACGACCCTCGCCGCGCCGACAAGGCCGGGGCGATCCTCGCCCTGGTGGGCGTCGTGAACGTGCCGATCATCTATTTTTCCGTCCGCTGGTGGAACACTTTGCACCAAGGCGCCTCTGTATCCATGACGAAGTCGCCGTCGATGGCTCAGACCATGCTGTGGGCGATGTTCGTCATGGCCTTGTCTTTCTGGATGTACTCGATCGCCGTGGCACTGGCGCGGGTACGCAACATCATCCTCGAGCGCGAAGCTCAAACCGAATGGGTACGTCATGCAGTGGCATAGCGTCAATGAATTCCTTGCGATGGGCGGCTATGCCCTGTATGTGTGGGGCAGCTTCGGCGCCTGCCTGCTGGCGATGATCGCGGAGCCCCTGATGCTCAAGCACCAGCATCGCCAGGCGGTGCAGGCGCTCAAGCGCCAGCGCATCGCCGACAACGTCGCCATGCGCTGGTCCAGCCTGAAAGTGGAGGTCGAGCAATGAAGCCGCGCACCAAGCGACTGGCCATCATCCTGGGCGGCCTGGGCAGCCTGGGCGTCGCCGCGGCCCTCGTGCTCAACGCGCTCAACAGCAACGTCGCGTTCTTCTTCACGCCGACGCAGGTGCAGGCCGGCGAGGCACCCTCGGGCCGGGCCTTCCGCGTCGGCGGTCTGGTCAAGCAGGGCAGCCTGCAGCGCAACGAGATGACCGTGCGCTTCGTCATCACCGACACCGCGCGCGACATGCCCGTGGCCTACACCGGCATCCTGCCCGACCTGTTCAAGGAGGGCAAAGGCGCGGTGGCGCAGGGCCGCATGAACGACAAGGGCGAGTTCGTGGCCACCGAGGTGCTGGCCAAGCACGACGAGAACTACATGCCGCCCGAAGCGCAGCACGCGGTCGACGTGGCCCACGGCAAGGCAAAGCCATGACAGCTGAACTCGGTCACTTCGCGCTCATCCTGGCGCTGCTCGTCGCCCTGGTGCAGGGCGTGCTGCCGCTCATCGGCGCACAGCGCGGCAACGCCGGCTGGATCGCGCTGGCGCGCCCGGCCGCGCAAACGCAGTTCGCACTGGTGGCGCTGGCCTTCGGCTGCCTCACCGCCGCCTTCCTCAACAACGACTTCTCGGTCCTCTACGTGGCCGAGCACTCCAACTCGCAGCTGCCCGCGGTGTACCGCGCCGCCGCGGT
>DATFAY010000264.1:0-2171 GCA_035254085.1 Piscinibacter sp. | reverse complement strand
TCCGGTACCAGAATCGGCTCACTTCCCGGAATTCTAGCTGTGCAACGACGCAGCAAGCCGGCTCGGTGGTTTCATCAAGGAGACAAGCGATGAGGCATATCACCAATGGGCGTGCGTCGGGACGACGCCTGGCCTTCGCGGTGCTGGCAGCAGCCGGTGCCTTGTTCAGCGGGGCCGTCGCGGCCGAGGAGCCGATCCGCATCGGCGCCTTCCTGTCGGTCACCGGCCCGGCCGCCTTCCTGGGCGACCCGGAGCTCAAGACGCTGGAGCTGTACGTCGACCGCTTCAACGCCGACGGCGGCGTGCTGGGGCGCAAGCTGCAGCTCGTGGCCTACGACGACGGCGGCGACGCCGAGAAGGCGCGCACCTTCGCCAAGCGCCTGATCGAGCAGGACAAGGTCGACATCCTGGTCGGCGGCTCGACCACCGGCACCACCATGGCCGCGGTGCCGCTGGCCGAGCAGGCGACGACGCCCTTCATCTCGCTGGCCGGCGCGGTGGTGATCGTCGAGCCGGTCAAGAAGTGGGTCTTCAAGACGCCGCACACCGATCGCATGGCGTGCGAGAAGATCTTCGTCGACATGCAGTCGCGCAAGCTCTCCAAGGCGGCCATGATCTCGGGCAGCGGCGGCTTCGACAAGTCGATGCATGCCGAGTGCGTGAAGGTCGCGCCCAAGTACGGCATCGACATCGTCGCCGACGAGACCTACGGCGCGGCCGACACCGACATGACCGCGCAGCTCACCAAGATCAAGGGCAGCGCCGCGCAGGCGGTGCTCAACGCCGGTTTCGGGCAGGGCCCGGCCATCGTGACGCGCAACTACCGGCAGGTCGGCCTCGCGCTGCCGCTGTACCAGTCGCACGGGGTCGCCTCGCGCGAGTACATCAAGCTCTCCGGCCCCGCAGCCGAAGGCGTGCGCCTGCCCGCGGCAGCCTTGCTGGTGTCGGAGCTGCTGCCCGATGCCGACTCGCAAAAGCCCGTGGTGGTGAACTACCGCAAGGGCTACGAGGACAAGTTCAAGACCGACGTCTCCACCTTCGGCGGCCATGCGTACGACGGCCTGATGCTCGCGGTGCAGGCGATGAAGAAGGCAGGCTCCACCGACAAGGCCAAGGTGCGCGACGCGCTGGAGGGCACGCGCTCCTACGTGGGCACCGGCGGGGTGGTCAACATGTCGGCCAGCGACCACATGGGGCTGGACCTCACTGCCTTCCGAATGCTGGAGATCAAGAACGGCAACTGGTCGCTGGTGAAGTAGTCGCGCGCCAGCGCCCCTGCCATGAACGCCGCCTGGCTCCAGTTCGTCGCCAGCGGGCTGACCGCCGGCGCGATCTATGCGCTGGTCGCGCTCGGCTTCTCGATCATCTACAACGCCAGCGGCGCGATCAACTTCGCGCAGGGCGAGTTCGTGATGATCGGCGGCATGAGCGCGGTCACGCTGCTGGGCGCGGGTCTGCCGCTCGCGGCGGCCTTGCCGCTCGCGGTGGCGGCGGCCGTGCTGGTGGCGCTGCTGGTCGAGAAGATGGCGATCGAGCCGGCGCGCCACGCCGGCACGGTCACGCTCATCATCATCACGATCGGGGTGTCGCTGTTCCTGCGCGGCCTGGCCCAGCTGGTGTGGGACAAGGGCGTGCACCGGCTGCCGGCGTTCTCCAGCGAGCAGCCGATCGCGTTCTTCGGCGCGACGATCCTGCCGCAGAGCCTGTGGGTGCTGGGCGGCGCGGCGCTCGCGGTGGCCGCGTTGAGCGCCTTCTACGGCCGCACGCTGATGGGCAAGGCGATGCTCGCCACCTCATACAACCGGCTCGCCGCGCAGCTGGTGGGCATCAACACCCGTGGCGTGCTGTTCGCGAGCTTCGGCCTCGCCGCGGCGCTTGGCGCGCTGGGCGGCGTGCTGATCGCGCCGATCGCCTTCACCTCCTACGACAGCGGCATCATGCTGGGCCTCAAGGGCTTCGCGGCCGCGATGCTGGGAGGGCTGGGCAGCTTCGGCGGCGCGGTGATGGGTGGCCTGCTGCTGGGCCTGCTGGAAGGGCTGGGCGCGGGCTTCGTGTCCTCGGCCTACAAGGACGCGATCGCCTTCGTGGTGATCCTCGCCGTGTTGTTCTTCATGCCGGGAGGGCTGCTCGGTGCGCGCCGCAGCGACCGTGTCTGAGGCGGCGCGCCGGGC
>DATFAY010000263.1:0-4547 GCA_035254085.1 Piscinibacter sp. | reverse complement strand
GGCAAGCTGCGCAGCCTCATCGAGCGCGAGCACAAGGTGGAAGGCGCGCTGCGCAGCGAAATGGCGATGAACATCAAGCGCCTGATGGACATCGGCGCCTATCGCGGGCTGCGGCATCGCCGCAACCTGCCGGTGCGCGGCCAGCGCACCAAGACGAACGCGCGCACGCGCAAGGGTCCGAAGAAGACCGCGGGTCGGGTCACGAAGAAGGCCGTCCCGGGCAAGAAGGGTTGATTCGGCGGCGCGCGTGAGCGCGTCCAGCCAGGAGGTCTCGAGTGGCGGAAGCAGTAAAGAAGGCCAAGAAGCGCGACCGCAAGGTGGGCACGAACGGCGTCGCCCACGTGCAGGCGAGCTTCAACAACACGATCATCACGATCACCGACATGGACGGAAACGTCATCAGCTGGGCCAGCGCGGGCAAGGTGGGTTTCAAGGGCTCGCGCAAGAGCACGCCGTTCGCCGCGCAGGTCGCCGCGGAAGTGGCGGGCCGTGCTGCCCAGGAGCAGGGGATCAAGAACCTTGACGTGCGCATCAAGGGCCCGGGCCCGGGACGCGAGTCGTCGGTGCGCGCCCTGGCTTCGCTGGGCATTCGCATCAATTCGATTTCGGACGTGACGCCGGTTCCGCACAACGGCTGCCGTCCGCAAAAGCGCCGTCGCATCTAAGGCGCTTTTTCACCGCGTCGGCAGTCGCCTCACGGCGTCTGCCGACTTTGTCGTCATTGAAGACCACCGTCTGAGCGCCCATAACAACACTCGCCAGACTCGCGCAAGCCTCATCGCCTGCGTCAGATGACCGAAGGAAAGCAACGTGGCACGTTACCTCGGCCCCAAGGCCAAACTCTCCCGCCGTGAAGGCACCGACCTGTTCCTGAAGAGCGCGCGCCGCGCCATCAGCGACAAGGCCAAGTTCGACAGCAAGCCGGGCCAGCACGGCCGCACCTCCGGCTCGCGCACCAGCGATTTCGGCCTGCAGCTGCGCGAGAAGCAGAAGGTCAAGCGCATGTACGGCGTGCTGGAGCGCCAGTTCCGCCGCTACTTCGAGGAAGCCGAGCGCCGCAAGGGCAACACCGGCGCGAACCTGCTGACACTGCTGGAGTCGCGCCTGGACAACGTCGTCTACCGCATGGGCTTCGGCTCCACCCGCGCCGAGGCGCGCCAGCTGGTGTCGCACAAGGCGATCACGGTCAACGGCCAGGTGGTCAACATCGCGTCCTACCTGGTGAAGGTGGGCGACGTGGTGGCCGTGCGCGAGAAATCGAAGAAGCAGCTGCGCATCACCGACGCCGTCAAGCTGGCCGAATCGGTGGGCATGCCGGCCTGGGTGCAGGTGGATGCCTCCAAGCTCGAGGGCGTGTTCAAGAAGACGCCGGACCGCGACGAATTCGGCTCGGACATCAAGGAAGCGCTGATCGTCGAGTTGTACAGCCGCTGACGCAGGCAAGAAGGCAGGTGTGCGGCCGATGGGCGCGCACCTTCTCAGTGGAACGCTCGGGCGCCGGGCCGACGTTCCGTCACATCGCCCGGCACTGTCCGTCAGCCTTATCGGTGTAACGAGCCGAGGGTATTGAGAGGAACTGGACTACATGCAAACCAATCTGCTGAAACCCAAAGCCATCAACGTCGAGCCGCTCGGTCACAACCGCGCCAAGGTCACGCTCGAGCCTTTCGAGCGCGGCTATGGCCACACGCTGGGCAACGCCCTGCGCCGTGTGCTGCTGTCGTCGATGGTGGGTTACGCGCCGACCGAAGTCACCATCGCCGGGGTGCTCCACGAGTACTCGACGATCGATGGCGTGCAGGAAGACGTGGTTCACATCATGCTGAACCTGAAGGGCGTGGTGTTCCGCTTGCACAACCGCGACGAGGTCACCCTCGTGCTGCGCAAGGAAGGCGAAGGCCCGGTCACGGCCGGCGACATCCAGACGCCGCACGACGTCGAGATCATCAATCCGGACCATGTCATCGCCCACCTGTCGCAAGGCGGCAAGCTCGACATGCAAATCAAGGTCGAGAAGGGCCGCGGCTACGTGCCGGGCAACCTGCGCCGCTTCGGCGACGAGCCCACCAAGTCGATCGGCCGCATCGTGCTGGACGCCTCGTTCTCGCCGGTGGCCCGCGTGAGCTACACGGTTGAAAGCGCCCGCGTCGAGCAGCGCACCGACCTCGACAAGCTGGTGATGGAGATCGTCACCAACGGCGCGATCTCGCCCGAGGAAGCCATCCGCGCCTCGGCCAAGATCCTGGTCGAGCAGCTCGCGGTGTTCGCGCAGCTCGAAGGCCAGGTCGGCGACATCTTCGACCAGCCCGCGGCTCAACGCAGCACGCAGTTCGACCCGATCCTGCTGCGTCCGGTCGACGAGCTCGAGCTCACGGTGCGCTCGGCCAACTGCCTGAAGGCCGAGAACATCTACTACATCGGCGACCTGATCCAGCGCACCGAAACCGAGCTGCTCAAGACGCCGAACCTGGGCCGCAAGTCGCTCAACGAGATCAAGGAAGTGCTGGCTTCGCGCGGGCTCACGCTCGGCGCGCGCCTGGAGAACTGGCCTCCGCAGGGCCTGGACAAGCGTTAATGCAAACAGGAAAGACGGCCTGAAGGCCGTCCTTGGATAACGACCGCGTTGCGGTCGATCTACCCGGTGCACCCGGCAGTACCTGACACGGCTGCCGGCATTCATACAGAGAAAGGAACAGCACCATGCGTCACCGTCACGGACTTCGCAAACTCAACCGCACCAGCGAGCATCGCCAAGCGATGCTGCGCAACATGTGCAACTCGCTGCTGACGCACGAGGCGATCAAGACCACGGTCCCCAAGGCCAAGGAACTGCGCCGCGTCGTCGAGCCGCTGATCACGCTGGCCAAGGAGCCGACGCTGGCCAACAAGCGCCTGGCCTTCGACCGCACGCGCGACCGCGACGTGGTGACCAAGCTCTTCGGCGAACTGGGCCCGCGCTACCAGGCGCGCCCGGGCGGCTACACCCGCATCCTGAAGATGGGCTTCCGCGTCGGCGACAACGCGCCGATGGCCTTCGTCGAGCTGGTCGATCGGCCGGAGCCTGCGGCCGAAGAGACCGAACAGGCCGAGTAATCGCGCCTGCCCCAGCGGCGGTGCACAACGACGAAGGGCCGGCGCATGCCGGCCCTTCGTCGTTGTGGGTCTGTCGCGGCGCAAGCAGGCCTCGCGGCGTGTTTGGCACACTCCACGCCCATGCCCGCGCCGATCTTCCGCATTGCCCATCTGTCCAAGCGGTTCGGCGACCACCTGGCCGTGAACGACCTGTCCCTGGAGATCGCCCCTGGCGAATGCCTGGGCGTGATCGGCCCGAACGGCGCCGGCAAGACCACCACCATCCGCATGTGCCTGGGGCAGACGGCGCCCGATGGCGGCACGATCGAGGCCTTCGGGCTGCCCATTCCCGCGCGCGTTCGCGAGGCGAAGAAGCGCATCGGCGTGGTGACCCAGTTCGACAGCCTCGACCCCGACTTCACCTGTGCCGAGAACCTGCGCGTGTACGGCCGCTACTTCGGCCTGCCGCTGGCGACCATCGAGGCGCGCATTCCGGCGTTGCTCGACTTTGCGGCGCTGCAGGCCAAGGCCAACGAGCGGCCCGGCGAACTCTCCGGCGGGATGCGGCGGCGCCTGAGCCTCGCCCGCGCGCTCATCAACGATCCCGACCTGCTGATGCTCGACGAGCCGACCACCGGCCTCGACCCGCAGGCGCGCCATTTGATGTGGGAGCGGCTGCGCCAGTTGCTGCAACAGGGCAAGTCGATCCTGCTCACCACGCACTTCATGGATGAGGCCGAGCGCCTGTGCGGCCGCCTCATCGTGCTCGACCACGGCCGCAAGATCGCCGAAGGCACCCCCCGGGGCTTGATCAGCCAGCACCTGGAGAGCGACGTGGTGGAGGCGTACGGCGAGGATGCCCAGGCCGTTGCCGACACCCACGGCCACCTCGCCGAGCGCGTCGAGCGCAGCGGCGAGACGGCGTTCTTCTACCTGCGCGAGCCGGGGCCGCTGCTGCAAGCGCTCGCGGGCGATCAAGGCGTTCGCATCCTGCACCGCCCGGCCAATCTCGAGGACCTGTTCCTCAAGCTGACCGGGCGGCAGATCCGCGACGACGCCTGAACCCGAAGGACCGCCATGCCGATTCCGCTGTACGCCGTCCCGCGCCTCACGCCCCGCTTCTATCCGGTGGTGCTGCGCAACCTGCTGGTCTGGCGCAAGCTCGCGGTACCCAGCATCGTCGGCAACATCGCCGAGCCGCTCATCACGCTGGTCGCCTTCGGCTACGGCCTGGGCTCGATCATCGGCCGCGTCGACGGCATGCCCTACGTCGTCTACCTGGCCTCCGGCAGCATCGCGGTGAGCGGCGCGCTGGCCGCGAGCTTCGAGTCCCTGTACTCGGCGTTCTCGCGCATGCAGGTGCAAAAGACCTGGGAGAGCATCATGAACGCCCCGATCGCGCTGGACGACATCGTCTTCGCGGAGATGCTGTGGGCGGCGCTCAAGAGCCTGTTCTCGGTCGCGGCGATCATGGC
>DATFAY010000262.1:0-10640 GCA_035254085.1 Piscinibacter sp. | reverse complement strand
ATCGTCTCCGTAGCGCTTGAAGTCGCTGCGGTCGGGCAGCTTGCCGCCGGGCAGCGTCGCCACCCATTCGGCGCGCGGCGAGAGCACGATGACGTTGTCCAGCCGCGCGGTGGCGCGATGGCGCCGGCGCCAGGCCTTGTCCAGCCAGCCCGGGATCACCGTCGACTGGAAATGCGGGTACAGCACGAGGCCCTCGCGCAGCGAGGCGTAGGGCAGGTGCAGGTGGTAGTCGGTGATGCCGCCGTCCCAGTAGGCGCCGCGCCGCGCGCCGGGAATGTCGTGCACCGCCTGCAGCCAGAACGGGATCGAGCAGCTCGCGAGGATGCTGCGCTGCAGGTTGTGCGCCGTGAGCGGCACGACCTGCGTGCGGTAGTCATGCAGTCTCAGCGGCAGCGGCTCGCGCGCGTCCGAGAAGACCACGCGCTCCAGCCAGCCGCCCATCGCGCGGCGGCTCACCGCGTTGGCCGCGAAGGCGCCGAGGTAGCCCAGCGGGGTGGTGAGGCGTCCTTCGCGCCGCATGATGTGGCGCCCTCGGCTGGTGAACACGTGCAGCCGGTAGCGCGGATGGGCGAGCACCCACTCGGCCTGCGGGCCGAAGCGCTCGGCCAGCTTGGCGCCGAACACCTCGCTCACGTGCCGCGGCGCCGGCGGCCGGCCGGGCGCGTGCTCGTAGTCCTGCGCGATGTAGTCCTCGGCCATCTGCGCGAAGGCTAGCGCAGGATCATCGAGGCAGGCGGTCGCCATGCGCCAGGCACCGATCGAGGCGCCGAGCAGGTGCACCGTGTGATTGCTCGCCGCCAGCCATTCGCCGAAGATGAACTGGTCGAGCGGGCTCAGCACCAGCCCCTTCGGCCCGCCGGCTGCCGCCGGCATGGCGCGCACGTCCTGCGGCTGCAGCCCGTGGCGGCGCAGGTGCTCGAGTGCCTTGGGGCCGGCGTGGATGGCGAGTGCCTTCATCGGGGAGCCGATCCCGGCGTTCGCCCGAATGACACTTCCACGGTCATCCCGGCGAAAGCCGGGATCCACCCGGTCCGCCGCGCCCCATTCACCGTTTGCCCTGCAGCTTCGCAAAGGCGGCCGCCATGGCCGAAGGCGCCTGGGCCGGCGCGGCGCCGCGCGCCGCCGGCATGCGCTCGTTGCGGCCCGCGTGTCGGAAGGCGTTGCCGCCGGCCTCGCCGCGCAGCGGCGGCTTGGCATCGAGCTTCATCGTGAGCGAGATGCGCTTGCGGGCGAGATCGACCTCGAGCACCTTCACCTTGACCACGTCGCCGGTCTTCACGACCTCGCGCGCGTCGTTGACGAACTTGTTGCTGAGCTGGCTCACGTGGACCAGGCCGTCCTGGTGCACCCCGAGGTCGACGAAGGCGCCGAACTGCGCGACGTTGCTGACCGTGCCTTCGAGCGTCATGCCCGGCTGCAGGTCCTTGATGTCTTCGACGCCCTCGTTGAAGCGCGCCACCTTGAAGTCCGGGCGCGGATCGCGGCCGGGCTTCTCGAGTTCGGCGAGGATGTCCTTGACCGTGATGGCGCCGAAGGTCTCGTCGGCGAAAGCTTCGGGCTTGAGGCTTCGGATCACGTCGCTGCGGCCCATGACCTCGGCGATCGGCTTGGCGACCGCGCCCAGGATGCGCTGCACCACCGGATAGGTCTCGGGGTGCACGCCCGACTGGTCGAGCGGGTTGTCCCCGCCGCGGATGCGCAGGAAGCCCGCGGCCTGCTCGAAGGTCTTGGCGCCCAGCCCGCTCACGTCGAGCAGTTGCTGGCGGTTGCGGAAGGCGCCGTTCGCGTCGCGCCAGCGCACGATGCTCGAAGCCACCGCGCCGGACAACCCGGACACCCGCGACAGCAGCGGCGCCGACGCGGTGTTGAGGTCCACGCCGACAGAGTTCACGCAGTCCTCGACGACTGCGTCCAGGCTCTTGGCCAGCTCGCTCTGGTTCACGTCGTGCTGGTACTGGCCCACGCCGATGCTCTTGGGATCGATCTTCACGAGCTCGGCCAGCGGGTCCTGCAGGCGCCGTGCGATCGACACCGCGCCGCGCAGGCTCACGTCGAGCTCCGGCAGTTCCTTGCTCGCGAACTCGGAAGCCGAATAGACCGAGGCGCCCGCCTCGCTCACGACGATCTTCTCGATGTGGGTGTCGGGAGCCAGCTGCTGGATGCGCTTGATGAGATCGGCAGCCAGCTTGTCGGTCTCGCGACTCGCCGTGCCGTTGCCGATGGCGATCAGGTTCACGCCGTGGGTCGCGCACAGGCGGCCCAGCGTGTGGACCGAGCCTTCCCAATCCTTGCGCGGCTCGTGCGGGTAGACGGTGGCCGTGTCGAGCACCTTGCCGGTGTCGCTCACCACCGCCACCTTCACCCCCGTGCGGATGCCCGGGTCCAGGCCCATCACCACGCGCTTGCCCGCCGGAGCGGCCAGCAGCAAGTCGCGCAGGTTCTCCGCGAACACCTTGATCGCCACGCGCTCGGCTTCTTCGCGCAGGCGGCCGAAGAGATCGCGCTCCAGGCTGAGCGAGAGCTTGACCTTCCAGGTCCAGGCGATCGTCTTGCGAATCAGGTCGTCGCTGGGCCGCTTGGCATGGCTCCAGCCGAGGTGGATTGCGATGCGGCCCTCGGCCACGGACACCGAAGGGGTCCCTTTCGGTCCCGTCGGCTGGCCGGGCACGGCCTCTTCGTCGAGCACCAGCTTGGCATCCAGCACTTCCTGGGTGCGGCCGCGGAACACCGCCAGCGCGCGGTGCGACGGCACGCTGCGGATCGGCTCGTCGTAGTCGAAGTAGTCGCGGAACTTGGCGATGTCGGGGTGATTCTCGTCCTTGCCGTCCATCAGCTTGGAGCGAAACAGGCCTTCGGCCCACAGCCATTCGCGCAGCTTCCCCACCAGCGCCGCGTCCTCGGCCCAGCGCTCGGACAGCAGGTCGCGCACGCCGTCGAGCACCGCGAAGGCATCGGCAAAGCCGGCGTCGGCATTGATGAACGCCGCCGCCTCGGCCATCGGGTCGAGCGACGGGTCGGCAAAAAGCTTGTCGGCCAGCGGCTCCAGCCCCGCCTCGCGCGCGATCATCCCCTTGGTGCGGCGCCTCGGCTTGAACGGCAGGTAGAGGTCTTCGAGCTCCTGCTTGGTGGGCGCGGCCTCGATGGCGGCGCGCAGCTCGGGCGTGAGCTTGCCCTGCTCGTCGATGCTCTTGAGGACCGCGGCACGACGCTCCTCCAGCTCGCGCAGGTAGCCCAGTCGCGTTTCGAGCTCACGCAGCTGCGTGTCGTCCAGTCCGTCGGTGGCTTCCTTGCGGTAGCGCGCGATGAAGGGCACGGTCGCGCCCCCATCCAGCAGTTCGACAGCGGCATTCACTTGGGCCGGCCGAACCTTGAGTTCGGCGGCCAGTTGCAACAGGATTTTGTCCAAGGCGAAAGACAGGGGACTGCTGAGAAGCCGCGCAGTGTGCCATAGCGGTTCGCGCGCCCGGCGTGCCTTTTCGTGCTGCCCTCAACGCGCAGTCAACGCGCGAGCCAGCGCAAGGCGCCTCGCCCCGCCGCGCGACCCGTCGCGAAGCAGGCGGTGAGCAGGTAGCCGCCGGTGGGCGCCTCCCAGTCGAGCATCTCGCCGGCGCAGAAAACGCCCGGCAGCGCCTGCAGCATGAGCATGTCGTCCAGCGCGTCGAAGCGGACTCCGCCGCCGCTGCTGATGGCTTCCTCGATCGGCCGCGGTCGCTGCAGCGTGAGCGGCAGGGCCTTGATCGCGGCGGCCAGACGCGCCGCGTCGGCGAATGCGTCGCGCGGCAGCAGCTCGTGCAGCAGCGCCGCCTTGACGCCGTCGATGCCCAGGCGACTCTTCAGGTGCGTCGACAGCGAACGCGAGCCGCGCGGCCGCGCCACTTCGGCGGCGACGAATTCGGGCGAGCGAGCCGGCAGCAGATCGATGTGCACCACGGCCTGTCCATGCGCCGCGATCTGATCGCGCAAGGCGGGCGACGCCGCATACACGAGGCTGCCCTCGATGCCGGTGTCGGTGACGATGAACTCGCCTTGCTGCGCAAACCCCGAGGCCGCGAACGACAGCGCCACGTTCTTCAGCGGGTGTCCGGCGAAGCGGCTGCGAAAGTGCTCGCTCCAGCCGGCCACGTCGAAGCCGCAGTTCGACGGCACGAGCGGCGCGATCGCCACCGCGCGCTCGGCCAGCAGCGGCACCCAGGCCGCATCCGAGCCCAGGCGCGGCCAGCTCGCGCCGCCGAGGGCGAGCACCACCGCATCGAAGCGCCGTGCCGTCTCGCCCTCGGCCGAGCGCAGGCGCAGCGCGCCGTTGGCGTCCCAGCCGAGCCAGCGGTGCCTCATGTGAAAGCGCACGCCCTGCGCGCGCAGGCGATGCAGCCAGTGGCGCAGCAGTGGCGCGGCCTTCAGGTCGCTGGGAAAGACACGCCCGGAGGTGCCGACGAAGGTCTCGACGCCGAGCTGCCGCGCCCAGTCGCGCACGGCGTCGGGCCCGAAGTCGCGCAACATCGGCTCGAGCTGCGGCCGGCGCGCGCCGTAGCGCTGGACGAAGCGCTCGAAGGCTTCGGAGTGCGTGAGGTTGAGGCCGCCCTTTCCGGCGAGCAGGAACTTGCGACCCACCGAGGGCATGGCGTCGTACAGATCGACCGCCGTGCCCGCCTGCGCGAGCACCTCGGCGGCCATCAGGCCGGCCGGGCCGCCGCCGATCACCGCGGCAGTGCGCGCCGCCGCACCGTTCATCGCGATGCCGCCTCAGCGATAGCCATGGCCGGCGACGCCGAAGGTGAAGGCCAGCGCGACGTCGACCACGTTGGCGTCGAGGCCGCCGCCGCGCAGCGATTTGATCTTGCCGGCGCCCACGCGCACCGACAACGAGGGGCTGATGTCGACGCCGAGGTAGGCGCTGGGCTGCATGATGGCGCCGCCCTGCGTCGCGACCCCGCCGCCGCCGGCCGCGCCGATCAGCGCCTCGGCGCCCGCGTGCACGCGAGCAAAGAGCGGTGCCTGCACGCCCAGGCCGAACAGGCCGACGGTGTAGCCGCCGGCGCCGCCGCCGTAGGCGCTGTGCACCTGTCCGCTCAGGTAGACGTGCCGCGCGACGAAGCGGTTGCCTTTCAGCGTCACGGCTTGCAGCGTCCGCTCGGACCCGTCGCGCCGCTGCGCGCGGTAGCGCTCGACGCCGCCGACCCATTCGGTGCGGGTGTTGCGCGGCGGCGAGGTGAGGTCGCTCGGGTCGTCGAGGATCCAGTTGAGCGACGCCGCCGTGTGCAAGGCCTTGAAGCTGCCCTGTGGCGCCATCGTGTACCCGCCTTCGATGGACAGGCCCAGCTCGCGCGTGAGGCGCACCGTGCCGTAGGCGCCGCCCTTGAGCAGCAGGCCGCCGCCCACGCCCACGTCGCCGCCGCCGCCCATGCCGAGCGAAGCGCGCGCGCCGACGGTCAGCACGCCGGGCCACACCGTGGTCTCCGTGCCGTAGGTGGCGAGGTATTCCGCATAGCCGGCCACGCCGCCGCTGGCCGCGCCGGAGGCTTCGAGGCCCCAGTAGCGGTGATCGTCGATCGCGCGCTCGACGCGCGTGCCCACGAAGCCGATGGTGGAGCTCAGGTCTGCGCCGCTCACGCGCTTGGCGCCGCTGCGCGGCTTGTAGGCGCCGAACACCGCCTGGATGCGATCGAAGCCCATGCCCGATCGGCCGCCCATGTCCGAGCGCAAGCCGATGCGGTCGCGCGGCACGTAGCGGAAGTCGGTCTTGGCGCTCCAGACCAGGCCCAGCTGGCGGCTGTTGATGTCGCCGTTCGCGAAGCGCACCTGCGACCACGACAAACCGGCGAGGAAGGGCCCGAAGTCCCACAGCAGGTCGGCATGCGGACGCAGCATCAGTCCGCCGCCCACCGGCGCCGCGCCGCCGCCGCCGCCGCCCGCGTAGAAGCCGAGGTCGGCCGTCAACGGCCCCACGAGGCGGTGCTGCCAGGCGGCCTCGGCGCCGACGGTGAACAGGCCGCCGCGGTGGCCGCTGACTGCGCCGTACACCGCGGGGCCGAATGCCAGGCCATGCCCGACGCCGATCAGGTACGAGGTGCCGACCAGGCCCATGCGTTCGTCGCCGGGCAGCTTGACCTTCTCGATGCCCAGCTTGACCTGCGCCGGCACGATCTCCATCGGATCGCCCCCTTGCGCCCAGGCCAGGCCCCCGGTCGCCAGGCCGACGCCGGTGAGCCAGCGGCAAAGGCCGCGCATCGCGCGCGGCATGGCGGAATGAATCATGGGGAGCAGAATCCGAAGCTCGTGTTGGGGGCGCATGGTACCGGCTGTAAGAAGCCGCCCCGCCGGCACGACACCCGCGAATCGCCCCGAGGCGCATACCGGAGACCACCATGACCGCCGACTCGCGCGAGCGACCCAGGCCACACGTGCGGCGCTGGCCACGGGCTGCGGTGATGGGCATGGTCGCGATGGCCGCGGCAAGTGCCGGCGCCGCCGCTGCCCCCGCCGCCTGCGCGGCGCGCAGCGGACTGCAGCCCACGCCGGTGGTCGAGCTCTACACCTCGGAAGGCTGCAGTTCCTGCCCGCCCGCCGACCGTTGGCTGGCCGCGTTGAAGGATCGCGACGACGTCGTGGCGCTGGCCTTCCACGTCGACTACTGGGACCGCCTCGGCTGGTCCGACCGCTTCGCCGATCCCGCGTACACGCGCCGCCAGGTCGAGCAGCAGGCGGTGAACGGCGCCCGCTTCGCCTACACGCCGCAGGTCGTCATCGACGGCCAGGACCGCAAGGACTGGCCGCGCTCGCGCGTGGCCCCGCGGGCGGCGGCTGCACCGGTCGGGATCGCCTTGGCGCGCGAGGGCGATGGCGTGATCGCGACCATCGACGCCAGCGCGGGCGCGCCGGCGCGGTTGGCCGCGTTCTGGGCGGTCACCGAATCGGCTCACCGCACCGCCGTGCGCGCCGGCGAGAACCAGGGCGCGACGCTCGAGCACGAATTCGTGGTGCGCGAACTGCAGCCTGTCGCGGCCTGGACCGCAGAGCCGGGCCACGCGCACCGGTTCGCCTACGCGCCGCGCAATGCGGCCGACCCGGCGCATCCACGGCGCATCGACCTCGTCGTCGTCGATGCGGCCAGCGGCAAGCCGGTGCAGGCGCTGGCGCTGAGGTGCCGCTGACGCGCATGCCAGCGCTCGCGCGGCGCTTGCAACACCGTGCAAACGGCCGCTGCGGATCAGGAATTGGCTCGTTCGGCCAGTTGTCGCGCCGTCGCCGCGCGGCTACACCTCGTGGCCTTGCACAAGAACCACGAGGACGACCCATGACCCTTGCATCCCTGCGCCTGCTGCCGCTGCTGGCCCTGGCCCCGCTGCTGCCCCTGCTCGGCGGCTGCCTGGAAAAGGACAAGATCGCCACCATCCCCGATGCCGAGAACCAACTCTTCACGCCCGACGGCCGGTTGATCGTCACCGGCGGCAACGGCGTGTTCGAGATCAAGCGTCCGGGCAACGGCTTCGTCGCCGAGTCGATCTCGGCCGAGGTCAGCGGCAGCTGCAACTACACCGGCCTGGCGCAGATCGGCGACTGGATCTTCACCGCCTGCCAGCAACGGCCCCAGGGCCTGCTCGGCCCGGTCGACAACCACCTGCTGGCGGCGCGGGTCGTGAGCGGCCAGCCGCTGCGCTTCGTGCAGGTCGAGCGGGCAAGCCCCGACCCGATGGACGCGTTGGCGATCCCGAACGGCATGGCGGTCACGCCCGACGGACACTTGCTGATCGCCGACTTCAACCTGTTCATGGCGGCGGGCGTGGCGCGCGTCGCACTCGACTTCGGCGGCGCGCGGCCGCGCGTGGCGTCCTTCGAGGCGCAGTGGCTCGCCGGGACCCACGACATCTACCACCCCAACGGCGTGCGGGTGAACGGCAACGAGCTCTTCGTGAGCGACCTCAACGCGGTCAAGCGCTACCAGTTCGATGCCGCGGGCAACGTGCCGTTCGCGCTCGCCACGCCGGACGGGCGCAGCGTGCGCAACGAGGTGCTGGTCTACCAGGGCATCGACTTGCTGGACGACATCCAGCCGCAGTGCGGCGGCCTGGTCATCAGCGACTACAGCGGCGGACGACTCGTCTACATGGCGCCAGCCGGCGCGGACAGCAACGGCCTGCCCACCTATCGCATGGGGTCGGCCTCGGGCCTGGGCTCGCTGCAGCAGCCGAGCTCGACGCAGATCGGCCGCGCGCCGCTGTTCGCCGGCGACGACCTGCTGGTGACCGAAAAGGGCGTCCTGGGCGACCTGAGCTCGAGCTACGGCAACAAGCTCTCGCGCGTGAAGATGGGCGTCGACCTCGGCACCGCCGCCGGCTGCGCCGCGATCAACGCGATGTGAGGCTCAGTTCCAGCGGCCGTTCGCGCCGCCCACGCTGAGGCTGCCGGCGCCCTGCAAGGCGATCACGACCGCGGTCGCCAGGTACATGCCCTGCAGCTCGAGCGCCCACCCGCCGGTGGGCGCGAGCGTGAAGAGCTGGCCCGTGTGCACCAGCCCGAATGCGAACAGCATGTTGATCGCGACGATGAGGCCGGCCAGCCGCGTGTACAGGCCGATGATCAGCAGCAGCGGAGCCAGCACTTCGCCGATGTACACGAGGTAGGCGATCGCCGAGGGCAGCCCGGCCTTCTCGACCACGCCGACGACGAAGCCCGGGCCGCCCTTGAGCTTGGCGATGCCGTGCAGCAGGATCAGCAGGCCCAGCACGACGCGCAACAGCAGCTTGGCGATGTCGTCGGTGCCGGCGGCACGGGAGGATGCGGTGGCCATGGTCTTGTCCCCGTCGTTGATGTGGCAGGCATTGTGTTCGGTAGAGTCGAGGCTTTCAACCGATGGGCTCGACATCGTGCGCTCCTCGCGACGAATCGCATTGACCACCCTGGCCGCGGGCATGCTCGTGGCCGCCGTCGTGGCGCGGGCCGCCTCGCCGGCCCTGCCCTACGACGAGTCGGCCGATGCCCGCGCCGATCTCAACCGCGCACTGCAGCAGGCGCAGGGCGAGCACAAGGACGTGCTGGTGGTCTTCGGCGCCAACTGGTGCCCCGACTGCCGCGACCTGGCGCACAAGATGGCCGAGGGGCCCCTGGCCTCGCACGTGGCGCAGCGCTACGTCGTCACCAAGGTCGATGTCGCGCGCTTCAACAAGAACACCGACCTCGCGCGGCAGATGGGCAACCCCATCCGCAAGGGCATTCCGGCGGTGGCCGTGCTGCGCGCCGACGGCACGCTGGTCAAGGCCACCACCGGAGGCGAGCTGGCGGATGCGCGCAACATGGGCGATGCCGAGGTCCTGAAGGTGTTCGAAGGACTGGCGGCTACTCCGCACTGAGCGCGGGCGCCTGGGCCGCTCGGCCCGATGTGCCGGTGTGAATCGCGGTGGGCCGCTCCTACAATGAATGGCATGAGGCCCGCCATCACCTGGCTGTTTGGACTGGGCCTGCTCATGCTCGCCGCGCGCAGCTTTGCCGCCGTCGAGCCGGTCACCCCCGCCGCGCGGCCGGTGGTGATGGTGCAAGTCGATGGCGCCATCGGACCCGCCACCGCCGACCACCTGCACCGCGCGCTCGCCTTCGCCGTCAAGAGCCAGGCCCAGCTGCTCGTGCTGCAGATCGACACGCCGGGGGGCCTCGACGCTTCGATGCGCCGCATCATCAAGGACATCCTGGCCTCGCCCGTGCCGGTGGCGACCTACGTGGCGCCCAACGGCGCGCGGGCGGCGAGCGCCGGCACCTACATGCTGTACGCGAGCCACGTTGCCGCGATGGCCCCGGCCTCGAACCTCGGCGCGGCCACCCCCGTGGCGCTCGGCATGCCGGGCAGCCATCCGGACAACCCCCTGCCGGCACGCAAGGCGTCCGATGCGGCGTCGTCCGCCGCGACACCGCCGCCTGAAGCGAGTGGCGACGCCATGGCCGCCAAGCGCATGTCCGACGCCGCCGCCTACATCCGCAGCCTCGCGCAGCTGCGCGGCCGCAACGCCGACTGGGCCGAGAAGGCGGTGCGCGAAGCGGTGAGCCTGTCGGCGGCGGAGGCTCACCAGCTCAAGGTGGTCGACCTGGTCGCCGCCGATGCGAACGACCTGCTGCGCCAGCTCGATGGGCGCGACGTCCGCGTCGAAGGCGCGGTGGTGCACCTGTCCACCGCCCACGCGCCGGTGCTTCAGTTCGATCAGGACTGGCGCAGCCGCCTGCTGTCGGTGATCGCCGACCCCAGCCTCGCGCTGATCCTGATGATGATCGGCATCTACGGGCTGCTCTACGAGTTCGCCAATCCGGGCTTCGTGCTGCCGGGCGTGATCGGCGGCATCTGCCTGCTGCTCGGCCTGTTCGCGCTGCAGATGCTGCCGGTCAACTATGCGGGGCTGGCGCTGATCCTGCTCGGCGTCGGCTTCTTCGTCGCCGAGGCCTTCGTGCCCAGCTACGGGGCGCTGGGGCTCGGAGGCGTCGTCGCGTTCGTCTTCGGCGCGGTCCTGTTGATCGACAGCGACTCGCCGGCCTTCGGCGTGCCGCGCTCGCTCATCGCGCTGCTGACCGCGAGCTCGGCGCTGTTCATCATCGGCGTGGCGAGCCTGGCGGCGCGCGCGCGCCGGCGACCGCTGGCCAACGGCGCGGCCGCGCTGGTCGGA
>DATFAY010000261.1:0-6353 GCA_035254085.1 Piscinibacter sp. | reverse complement strand
GCGCTCGGCCCGCAGGCGCGGCGGCAGCCACGCCACGACCGCGCCGACATGGCCGCTCTTGAGCGCTTGCTCGAGCGCCCACAGGCTGTCGCTGCCGGCCACCACCTTGCAGCGCGTGTGAACGACCAGCAACTGGACCAGGTCCAGGCCGAGCCTGGCCAGGGCGCAGGCCGACAACTGCTGCGGCGGGTCGAAGAGCATCACCAGCCGGCCGGCCTGCTGGATCGACGCAAGACACGGACTGAGCAGGCGGATCTCCCCGATGCCGGGATGCGGCAGCAGCAATTCGCTGAGCACCCGCCGTGGCCAGCCGCTGCCCGGCAACTGCGCATCGAGGGGTGCAAAACCGCTGGCCACGGTCTGGTCGTGATGACGCCCCAGCTGGTGGCCCAGCCACAAGGACGGGTGCAGCGTTTCGGGGGATCGGACCGGGGGCGCTTGTTCGGCCTGTGCGCCGGGGGGCCGTGCGTCGCCACGCAGCCGCCCGCGGCTCGCGGGTATGGCGGACGCGGCAGAGCCGGCAGGAGAGGCAGGCAGAAGAAGGGAAGACATGGCGCCCATCGGATGACTGTATTTTTATACAGTATCCACCCGAGCGGGGCAAATTTCCATCTCCGGCCCGACGGGTGTGCAGGATTGCCGGGCGCAGCCTGCAGCCGATCACGTGCCTTAGGCAATCATAAGATTGCTTTTGGCAACTATCAGGAGCATGATCTGCCCCTCCTCCACTTCTTCTCGCGGGCATGGCCACCGGCATCGCACCGTCCGAGCGCATCGAGGCGGTCCGCCGCTTCAACCGCTTCTACACCCGCCGCATCGGCGTGCTGGGCGACAGCCTGCTGCATTCGCCGTTCAGCCTGACCGAGAGCCGCGTGCTGTGGGAACTGGCCCATGGGGCCGAGGGCCAGGGCCTCACCGCCACCGATCTCGCCCACTCGCTGTCGCTGGACGCCGGCTACCTCAGCCGCCTGCTGCGAGGCCTGAAGGAGCGCGGCCTGGTGAAGGCCGTGCGCGCCAAGGAGGACGCGCGCCACCTGCACCTGAGTCTCACCGCGGCCGGCCGCCGCGCCTTCGCGCCGCTCGACGAGCGTTCGCAGGACGAGGTGCAACGCCTGCTGTCCGCCTTGACCGAGGACCAGCAGCAGGCCCTGCTGCAATCCTTCGGCCGGGTCCAGGCGCTGCTCGACGACTCTGCGGACGGGGCCGCCCGCTCGGGCTGCCTGCTGCGCCCGCACCGGGCCGGCGACATGGGCTGGCTGATCTCGCGGCACGGCGCGCTCTATGCCCAGGAATACCACTGGGACATGCGCTTCGAGGCGCTGGTCGCGCGCATCGCCGCCGACTTCATCGAGCGCTTCGATGCGCGCCGCGAAGCCTGCTGGATCGCCGAGCGCGACGGCGCCAACGTCGGCTGCGTGTGCCTGGTGCAGGCGCGCGACGAGCACACTCAGGCGCCCATCGACGGCGTGGCTCAACTGAGGCTGCTGCTGGTGGAGCCTTCGGCCCGCGGCCTGGGCCTGGGCCGGCGGCTGGTCGACGAATGCACCCGCTTTGCGCGCCATGCGGGCTATCGCCGCATCCGGCTGTGGACCAACGCCAACCTGCTGGCCGCGCGGAGCATCTACCGCAAGGCCGGCTACACGTTGGTCGCCAGCGAGAAGCACCACAGCTTCGGGTACGACCTCGTCGGCGAGACATGGGAGCTGGCCCTGGCATGAGCGACACGCCGACCGATCGACTCGCCGCCGGCGCGTGCCCGTGCGGCAGCGGGCTGGCCTACGCGGCCTGCTGCGGCCGATTCCATGCCGGTCCGCTGCGCCTGCGCGCACCCGACGCCGCGACGCTCATGCGCTCGCGCTACACCGCCTTCGTGCTCGGCCTGCACGACTACCTGCTCGACACCTGGCATGCCCGCACCCGGCCGGCAACGCTGGAGGCCGATCCTGCCGGGCTGAAGTGGCTCGGACTGCAGGTGCGCCGCCACGACCAGCAGGATGCCGACCACGCCACGGTGGAATTCGTCGCGCGCAGCAAGCTGGGCGGACGCGCCCACCGGCTGCACGAAGTCAGCCGCTTCGTGCGCGAGGGCGAACGCTGGTTCTACGTGGACGGCGACCTCGCGTGAAGCCGCACTGCGCCGCGCAAGCCGCCGCTCAGGCGAATTCCTGCCGGACCCGGGGCGACATCAGCGAGCGGATGATCCAGGCCATCAACAGGCAGCTGCCCAGCGTGACCAGCAGCGCCATCACTCGCGCGGCGGTCACCACGCTGCCCAGCACATCGGCCACTTGCCGCGGCATCGAGGCATGGTCCAGGGTCGCCTGCAGCACCGAGTGCACGACCTCGTGCTGCAGCCACAGGCCGGCGAGATTGGCCACGATCGCGACCGCGAGCACGCCGATCAACACGCGGCGCGCCCAATCCAGGCGCAGCAGCAGCCCGATCGCCGATGCCAGCGTCGCCATCGACATCGCCAACGCCGCCAGCAGCACCGCGGGCAAGTACGCCATCAGCAGGCCCGACATCAGCGGCAGCGGATGCGCCTCGCTGGCGGCACGCCACTCGGGCAGCAGTGACGCGACGTGCGCGTGCTGCACGACGGCCAGCACACTGGCCAGCGCGCCCAGCGCGATGAAGGCCCACGCGGTGACGGTGACGAAGAGGGATCGGGCTCCGACGGTGATGGTGTACGGCATGACTGCTCCAGGGCCCCGCGGCCCGCAGCGGCAAGGCCGCTGGGATTCGGGCAAGGCTTCGCCCCTTAACAGATGGCCCGCACCTCGCGTTGACCGGCCGGCGCGTCGCATGAAGCCTCCCCCCAAGTTCTGGGGAGCGATGGGTCGCCTTGGTGCGATGGCCGGTCGCGCAAATCCCTGCGCCGGCGCGATGGCACGCCGGCCGACACAATGCCGAGTCCGCCCCGCCCTTCTCCTTCCCCGTCCTCCATGCATCCTGGTGTCCTGAGCGCTGGCCTCGCCTATGTCATCTGGGGCCTCTTCCCGCTGTACTTCAAGCAGCTCGCGCAGGTCACCGCCCTGGACGTGCTGGCCCACCGCGTCGTCTGGTCGCTCGCGTTCCTGCTCGTCGTGCTGGCCGCCCGCCGGCAATGGCGCTGGCTGCGCGAGGTGGCGCGGCAGCCCAAGGTGCTGGCGGCATTCGCGCTCAGTGCCTTGCTGCTGTCGGGCAACTGGCTGACCTACATCTGGGCGGTGACGCACGACCACGTCATCGACGCGAGCCTGGGCTACTTCATCACGCCGCTGGTCAACGTGCTGCTGGGCTACACCGTCCTGCACGAGCGCCTGCGGCCGGTGCAATGGACCGCCGTGGCGCTGGCGGGCGCGGGCGTGCTCTGGCTGAGCATCCAGGGCGGGCAGCTGCCTTGGATCGCGCTGGTGCTGGCCTGCACCTTCGGCGGCTACGGCCTGATGCGCAAGACGGCCGCTCTGGGTGCCCTCGAAGGCCTGGCTCTCGAGACGATGCTGCTGGCACCCGCGGCCGCCGCGCTGCTGGCCGTGCAGGCGCTGCACGGGGCCGGCAGTTTTCCGTCCGGGAGTCGCCTCGTCGACGTGATGCTGGTGGGCATCGGGCCGGTGACGGCCGTGCCGCTGCTGCTCTTTGCCGCCGGCGCGCGCCAGATCCGGCTGAGCACGCTCGGCCTGCTGCAGTACCTCGCGCCGAGCATCCAGTTCGTGCTCGGCGTGTGGCTGTTCGACGAGCCGTTCACGGCTGCCCGCGTCGTCGGCTTCGGCTTGATCTGGCTGGCGCTGGCGGTCTACAGCATCGACGGATGGCGCAGCAGCGGCGCGCCGATGCCGGCGCTGGAACCCGATTGACTGCGCTGTCGTCCTCGGCGCCGCTTCGCAAGCCCCCCAGATGGGGTGAAGCCGAGCTCCCCGGCACCGACGGTTTCGCGTAGGCTGTCGGGCGCCGGAAATAACGCACTTTTGGGGGGATAGCATGAGGAAGCAGTGGCGCCTGTATCTGGGCGCATGGGTGCTCATGGGCATCGTGTCGGCCGTGGCTCGGGCGGGACAGCCGCCAACCATCGCGTCTTTCTTTCGGGCGCCGGCACTGAGCCGTGTCGTGATCTCGCCCGACGGCCTGCGCCTGGCGACGGTAGTGGCCACCAAGGCGGGACGCCTGGAACTGGCCATCATGGACCTCGAACACCGCGAGCAGTCGCGCATGGTCGCCGGGTTCATCGATGCCGACGTGCGCGATGTCTATTGGGTGAACGACAACCGCTTGGTCTACACGACCATCGACCTGTCGGACAAGCACTACATCTGGGGCGGTTTGTTCGCCGTCAACCGCGACGGCTCCGGCTTCAAGCGCCTCGTGAGCGCCGACGAGGCCGCCATGACGACCGGCACCTCGATCGTTTCGCGCATCCTTCCCCCCGATTGGGAGTTCTACGGCACGATCGAAGGCAACACCGACGACGTGATCGTGCGCAAGTCGACCTCCAACGCCACGCAGACCCGCTTCGACGTCGCCCTCGGGCGCCTCAACACCGTCACGGGCTCGATGTCGATCATCACGGGGGGCGCGCCCGAGGCCACGCAAGGCTGGGTGCTCGATCATCTGGGCAATCCGCGTGCGGCCATCACCTGGCTGGAGAACCGGGGGCGGGTGTACTGGAAGGCGTCGAAAGACGCGCCATGGCAACTTCTCGAAGAGCGCGATGGCTACAGCGATGGAGGCTTCCTGCCGCAGCACGTTGCGGCCGACGGCACGCTGTATGTCACCGCGCGGGCCGAAGGCCGTGACACCCTCGCACTGCACCGCTTCGATTTCGCCACGAAGAGCGTGGACCCGACGCCGTTGATCTCGCTGAAGGGCTACGACTTCGAGGGAGATTTCGAGACCAGCGGATCGGACGGCCGCATCCTGGGCCTGCACTACGAGTCCGACGGCAAGGGAACGCTGTGGTTCGATCCGGGGCTGCGAAAGATCCAGGCGATCGTCGACGCGTCGCTTCCCGCCACGATCAACGAACTGAGCTGCGGACGCTGCGAAGACGCCGGATACGTCCTGGTGAAGTCCTGGTCCGACCGCCAGCCTGCCGTCTACTACGTCTATGACCGGCACAAGCAACGGCTCGAGAGCGCCGGTCAATCGCGGCCCTGGATCCAGGCTTCGGCCATGGGCACCGCCGAGTTCACTCGCTACACCGCGCGCGACGGACTGACCATCCCCGTGCTGGTCACGTACCCGCCGTCGGGCAAGAAGGGCCCGTTCCCTGCCGTGGTGATGGTGCATGGCGGGCCGTATGTGCGGGGTACGCATTGGGCCTGGGAGCGCGAAGCGCAATTTCTTGCCTCGCGCGGGTACGTGGTCATCGAGCCCGAGTTTCGAGGCTCCACCGGGTACGGCAAGCGGTTGTTCCGCAGCGGTTGGAAGCAATGGGGCTTGGCCATGCAGGACGACGTGGCCGACGCGGCCAAATGGGCGGCCGCAAGACAGATCGCAGACCCGCAGCGCACCTGCATCGCAGGCGCCAGCTACGGCGGCTATGCGGTGCTGATGGGTTTGGCGAAGAATCCGGAATTGTTCAAGTGCGGCATCGATTGGGTGGGCGTCTCGGACATCGAGCTCATGTATTCCATCACCTGGAGCGACGCCGGCAACAACTGGCTCAAGTACGGCATGCCGGTGATGGTGGGCGACCCCGTCAAGGACAAAGCGCAGCTCGATGCGACCTCGCCCATCAAACTGGCCAGCCGCATCACGCAGCCGCTGTTGCTCGCTTATGGGGCGCTCGACCGTCGTGTGCCGCTCGACCATGGCCGACAGTTCCTCGCGGCGGTCAAGCCGTACAACAAGGACGTCGAATACGTCGAATACCCCTGGGAGGGCCACGGTTGGCACCGCATGGAAACCAACCTCGACTTCTGGTCGCGCGTCGAAAAGTTCCTTGCACGCCAGATCGGCGCTGACGCAGCCCAGTGAACGGGCCGCGGCCGCGACCGCGATCACGTCAGGTCAGGTCGCCGGCCAGGCTCGCCAAGGTTTCGGGCGGAATCTCGACATGCGCGGGGTAGTTGGTGTGGTCGCTGCCCAGCTTCACGCTCGCACCCGCACGAACCGCCTCGCGTGCCGCGCCGGGCAGCTCGAAGCGCAGGAAGTGCACTGACGAGGTCTTCTCGTCGTTCTCACGGTCCAGGTCCTCGTCCGCGATGGCGTAGACGCGTGGGTGGCCCTCCACCTCGACGAACATGCGGTCCTCGATGCCGATGAGGCGCGCCAGCTCGCGCTTGCGTTCGTGGGCGTCGGGATACTCGATGAGCATCGTCGCCTTCCAGTTGCCGCCGTCGGGCACCAGCGGCGCGTAGGCGTCGATCTCGCCC
>DATFAY010000260.1:0-4825 GCA_035254085.1 Piscinibacter sp. | reverse complement strand
GAACTCTTCCGGCTTGCCCAGCCGCTTGGGGAACGGGATGCTGGCCGCCAGCGACTCCTGCACCGGCTGCGGCAGTTCGGCCATCAGCGGCGTGAGGAAAAGGCCCGGTGCGATGGTGCAGACCCGCACGCCGAACTGCGAGAGGTCGCGCGCCAGCGGCAAGGTCATGGCGACGATGCCGCCCTTGGACGCCGCATACGCCTCCTGCCCGACCTGGCCGTCGAAGGCCGCGACCGAGGCGGTGCAGACCACCACGCCGCGCTCGCCGTCGGCCATCGGGTCGAGCGCCACCATCTCGGCGGCGACCAGCCGCGTGACGTTGTAGGTGCCCACCAGGTTGACGTCGACCACGCGCTTGAAGTCCTCCAGCGGTGCGGGCGCGCCGTCCTTGCCGACGATGCGCCGCGCGGTGCCGATGCCCGCGATGTTCATCAGGATGCGCGCCGGGCCATGCGCCTCGCGTGCGGCGGCCAGCGCCTGCATCATGCTGTCGGCCGAAGTGATGTCGCAGGCGAGTCCGAGTCCGCCGATTTCCGCAGCGATCGCCTTCGCGCCCTCGCCGTTGCGGTCGAGCACCGCCACGCGCGCGCCGCGCCGCGCCAGTTCGCGCGCGGTGGCAGCGCCCAGCCCGGATGCGCCGCCGGTGACGAGTGCCGCCTGTCCTTGGATGTTCATGGTGTCAAGACTCCTGGTTCTCGATCAGCAGGGCCATGCCTTGCCCGCCGCCCACGCAGGCCGACGAGATGCCCCAGCGCAGGCCGCGGCGCTTGAGCTCGCGCGCCAGCGTCAGCGTCAGGCGCAGCCCGGTGGCCGCCAGCGGGTGGCCAATCGCGATGGCTCCGCCGTTGACGTTGAGCTTGTCGTGATCCAGCCCCAGTTCGCGCAGCACCGCGAGCGTCTGCGCGCCTTGCGCCTCGTTGATCTCGATGAGCCCGATGTCGGCGAGCTTCAGCCCGGCGCGCTGCAGCAGTGCGCGGATGGCCGGGGCCGGCCCGATGCCCATGATCTCCGGCGGCACGCCCACGGCCGCGGCGGCCGCCAGGCGCGCGAGGGGCCGGCCTTCGCGGCGGCGGGCGGCCGCGCCCGAGGCGACCACCATGCCGACGGCGCCGTCGACGAGCGCCGAACTGTTGCCTGCCGTCTGCACGCCGCCCGCGTACACCGGCTTCAGCCGCGCCAGCGCTTCCAGCGGCGAAGGCCGGATGTGGTTGTCGGCCCCGACCTCGCCGACCTTGCGCGGCAGCTCGATGCCGCGCGGCTCGTAGCCGGCGAGCTCGAAGACCTCGCTCGTGACCGTGCAGATCTCGCCAGCGAGGAAGCCGCTTTCCTGCGCCGCCACGGCGCGCGCGAAGCTGGCAGCGGCGTAGGCGTCGACGGCCTCGCGCGTGATGGCGTACTTCTTCGCCAGGTTCTCGGCCGTCTGGATCATCGAGACCTTGGCCGCCGGATCGTCGAGCGCTTCCCAGAGGAAATCCTTGAACTCGACCGGAGCGCCCAGCCTGAAGCCGCCGCGGTGCGTATAGGCGGCGATCGGGTTGCGCGTCATCGACTCGGTGCCCACGCACAGCGCGGTCGTGGCGTAGCCGCGCTCGATCTGGTCGCCGGCCTGGCGCAGCAGCTCGAAGCCGGTGCCGCAGATGCGCTGCACGTTGATCGCCGGCACCTCGATCGGCACGCCCGAATACAGGCCGATGTGGCGCGGCAGCATGTAGGCGTCGAAGCTCGCCTGCGCCATGTTGCCGGTGATGACCGAGTCGACCGCGCGCGGGTCGACGCCCGCGCGGCGCAGCGCCTCGCGACCGGCCTTGATGCCCATGTCGATCGGCGACAGCGCGCCGAACAGGCCGTTGTAGTCGACGAATGGCGTGCGCACGCCGTCGAGGAGCCAGACATCGCTGAAGAGGGCGCAGAAAGAGCTCATGTGGAGGCTTTCGGTGTCAGGCGGCGGCGACGATCACGCCCTCGCCGCCGGCATACAGATGCTCGACCAGCGCGTCGCGGTGAGTGAGCACCGCGCGCTGGTTGATCGATCCCTTGTCGGTGATCTCGCCGCGGTCGATGCTGGGCGGGTCGACCAGCAGCAGCGCGCGCGCGATGCGCGTGGCGCTGCCGGTGCCGCTGGCCCACAGCTCGCCGACCAGGCGGCGAAAGAAGGCCTGCACCGGCGCGGCGGCCAGCACGTCGACCGTGGGCGCGCCGGCCTCCAGCTTCGCGAGCTGGCGGCACGCCTCCAGCCGCGGAAAGATGAGCAGGCCGAGCTCGTTGCGATTGAGGCCCGTGATGACGGCGTCGAGCAGGTAGGGGTCGCCCGCGGCGATCACCCTGGCGCGCAGCGGACCCACGGACACGAAGGTGCCGGTGGCCAGCTTGAAGTCCTCGGCGATGCGCCCGTCGAAGGCGAAGCCGCGCTCGGGGTGCGCCGGGTCGATGGGGCGCAGCGCGTCGCCGCTGCAGTAGAAGCCGTCTTCGTCGAACGATTCGGCGGTCTGCGCGGCCGCGCGCCAGTAGCCCGGCGTCACGTTCGGGCCGCGGTAGCGCACCTCGACCTTGTCGCCCATCGGCACGAGCTTGAGCTCCATGCCGGGCGCGGGCAGCCCGATGTGGCCGGACTTCACTTCGCCCTGGTTGGCGCAGATCGCGAAAGGCGCGGTCTCGGTCATGCCCAGGCCGGTCAGCATGCGGATGCGTTCGCCGCAGGCCTGCTCCGCGACGCGGTCGAGCTTGTCCCACACCGGCTGCGCGAGCCCGGCGCCGGCGAAGAAGAACATCTTCACGCGCGAGAACAGCGTGTCGCGCAACTGCGCATCGACCTCGAGCGCGTTGGCGATCTCCTCGAAGCCCTTGGGCACGTTGAAGTAGACGGTGGGCGCGATCTCGCGCAGGTTGCGCAGCGTCTCGCCGATGAGCGCAGGCGTCGGCTTGCCGTCGTCGATGTAGAGCGTGCCGCCGTTGTAGATCGTGAGGCCCACGTTGTGGCTGCCGCCGAAGGTGTGGTTCCACGGCAGCCAGTCCACCAGCACCGGCGGCTCCTCGCCCAGCACGGGAAAGCACTGCAGGATCTGCTGCTGGTTGGCGCACAGCATGCGCTGCGTGGAGATCACGCCCTTGGGCGAGCGGGTCGAGCCCGAGGTGAAGAGGAACTTGGCGATGGTGTCGGGGCCGACCGCGGCATGCGCCGCATCGAGGCGTGCGCCGGGAGCAGCGGCGAGCAGTTCGTCCAGGCGTGTCCAGCGACGGCCCTCGAGCTCGCCCGAGCCCAGCACCACCTCGGCGTCGCCGGGCACCGCTGCGGCGATGGCGTGCGCGTAGGCCGAGCCGTTCGCCGCGAACACCAGCCCCGGCGTCAGGATGCCGAGGATGTGCTTGAGCTTGCCGTAGTCCTGCGACAGCAGCGAATACGCGGGCGAGATGGGCGAACAGGGCACGCCCGCCCACATGCAGCCGAGCGCGAGCAGCAGGTGCTCGAGGTCGTTGTCCGACAGCACGGCCACCGGACGCTCGGCATCCAGCCCGCGCTCGACCAGCGCCTGCCCGATGGCTCGCGCACTGCGCAGCGCCTGCGCGTAGCTCACGCGCCGCCAGTCGCCGCCGCGCACGCGCTTGGCCGCCAGGGTGCGATCGGGCGCCTGCTCGGCCCAGTGCGCCAGCCGGTCGGTGAGGCGGCGCGGGTAGGGCTTCAGCGGCTCGCAGGCGGTCACCAGCGTGCTGCCGTCGGCGCGGCGCACGAAGTCGGCGGCGAGAGAGCCGCCCAGCGACACGGGGCGGTAGCGCGGCATCGTCATGGCGTCATTCCGAAGGGCGTGAAACCTTGCCGGCGCGCCCGTCGAGGAACTCGCGCATGCGGCCCTTGGCCGCGTCGTCGCCCTGGGCGATCGCGGCCATCAGCGATTCGGTGAACAGGCCCTCGGCCTGCGACTGATCGGCGATGCGCGGCAAGGCGTGCATGACCGCGAAGTTCGACAGCGGCGCATTGGTGGCGATGCGCTCGGCCAGCGCCATCGCGCGCGCCAATCCCTGGCCCGGCTCGACCAGGTACTGCGACAGGCCGATGCGCAAGCCTTCCTCGGCATCGATCACGCGGCCGGTGAGCATCATGTCCGTCATGCGCGCCACGCCGATCAGCCGAGGCAGGCGCGCCGCGCCGCCGCCGCCGACGAAGAGCCCGCGCTGGCCCTCGGGCAGGGCATAGAAGGCAGAGGCTTCCGCCACGCGGATGTGCGCGGCGCTGGCGAGTTCGAGTCCGCCGCCGACGACGGCGCCTTGCAGCACCGCGACCACCGGCACGCGGCCGAACTGGATCTGGTCGAAGGCGGCGTGCCAGGTGCGCGAATGGATCAGGCCTTCGGCGACGTTGCGCCGCCCGAGCTCGGTCAGGTCGAGGCCGGCGCAGAAGTGCTCCCCGTCGCCGCTGAGCACGACGACGCGCACCGACTCGGGCAGCGTCGCGAAGCCGGTGTGCAACTGCGCGATCAGCGCGTCGCTCAGCGCGTTGCGCTTGGCAGGCCGCTGCAGGCGCAGGTGCGCGATGGGCCCCTGGACATCCAGGGCCAACAGGGATTCGGAGGCGGGAAGGTGGTGCGGGATCGGCATGGGGTGACCGTCAAAACGGTTGCGATATTTAACTAAATCGCTCACCCCCTCGAGAGGGAAAACCCGTGCCCCTTCTTGCCAATCGCAATCATGGTCTGCTGCTGCGTTGCAGCAAACATCGGGAGCAGGCGCGCCGTTGCCAAGCCCGCGGCGCGTCCGCTCGATTGGTTCTAAAGCTTAATGAAATTCACGCCGTGAACCTTCAATACGCCAGGGTGAAGCGCCGGCGCACATG
>DATFAY010000259.1:0-5084 GCA_035254085.1 Piscinibacter sp. | reverse complement strand
CGGTGTTGACGGTGAGCGTGCGCCCATCCCAGGCGAGGTCGCGGATCGGGCTGGTGCCGCCGGGCGTGCCGAGGAATTGCTGCGGCGGATTGACCTGCCACGGCCGCACGGCGAGCAGCAAGGTGAAGCGGCGCTCGCGCGGACCGGTGTTGCGCAGCGTGTAGCGTGCGAGCAGTTCGGGATGCGCGCGATCGCCGTCTGCGGCAGCCTCGATCTCGAGCTGGAACGCCGGGTGCTGCCAATGCACCGCGGGCAGCGGCAGATAGCCCTCGCGCAGGGTCTGGGCGAGCGTCGCGTCGGCCCAGGTGACGCGCGAGCCGTCGTCGAGCAGCACCACGGGCTCCACGCTGAAGCCGCCGCGACCCACCTCGATCGCGCCGTCCTCGCTCATCAGCGCGGAGTGCGCGCCGCCGCCGTCCACCCCGACGAGAGTCCAGTAGTTCTGCTCGCCGCGGTAGGCCCGCGGCAGGTCGCCACGGGGGGCGGCCGCTGCCTGGGTCGCGAGCATCGCATCGAGGGTGGGCCACTCGGCGGCGCTACGCAAGGTGAGCTGGGGCAGGCCCGCACCGCGCAGCACGGCGACGCGCAGGTGCCGCGCTTCGCTGTCGGGCAGGAAGAGGGTGTCCAGGCCGCCGTCGCTGCCGCGCACCCGGCGCAGCGTGCGCCAGTGGCGTTCGTCGTCCGAGGCGAGCAGGTCGTAGTCGAGCGGCCGCGCGGAGACGGGCCAGCGCAGCGCGACGCCGTTGAATTCGCGCGAGGCCCCGAAGTCGAGGTCCAGCCGGTGCGCGCTGCGGCGGGTGCGCGGGGCTGGCCATTGCGCCGGGTCCGGCGCGCGCTCGTCGAGCGCGAGGCGCGCCGCGCACAGCGAGCCTCGGCCGCGGTCGCGCCCCGCCACGACGACGAGCTCGATGAACTGCGTCTCGCGCAGCCGCCGGTCGGCGGTCGGGCCCCAGGCGAATTCGACGTGGCGAGGCCTGAACGTGAAGGACGACAAGGTGGTGGGCAAGGCCGCGTTGGGGCGATGGATCCACCAGACGTTGTCGCCGCTCGCGTCCACGAACTTGATCTGCAGGTCGTTCACGCCACCGCTGCGCTTCAGGCTGGCATGCAGGTCGAACGCCTCGGGCCAGTGCACCGGCAGGGCGCGGCGCATCACCGCGTAGCCGGACACTCCGGCGAAGTCGTAGTCGAGGCAGAGGCTGCCGTCGGTGTCGCGGCGCAGCGACGCGTGCACCTGGTCCGAGGCGCTCGCCTGCCAGGCGGAGACGTTCGAGAAGTCGTCGAGCACCTCGTGGCGCAGCGTGGCGGCCCGGGCGCACGGGATCGCGAGCAGCAGGACGCCCAGGCAACGCAGGAGAAGCGATCGCACTGCGTCTATCCCTTCACGCTGCCCAGGAGCAGGCCCTGGATGTAATAGCGCTGCAGCGCCAGGAACAGCGCCAGCACCGGCAGCACGGTGACCACCGAGCCGGCCATCATCAGCTCGTTGTCCTGCACGTGCTCGCGCGACAGCGCGGCCAGCGCGACCGGCAGGGTGTAGAGGTCGCTGTCGGTGAGCACGATCAGCGGCCACATGAAGTCGTTCCAGCTGCCGAGGAACGAGAAGATCGCGAGAGTGACCAGCACCGGCTTGAGCAGCGGCACCACGATGCTCACGAAGATGCGCCACTCGCTCGCACCGTCCATGCGCGCGGCTTCCAGCAGTTCGTCGGGCAGGCTGCTCGCGTACTGCCGCACGAGGAAGATGCCGAAGATGCCCGCGAGGCCGGGCACCACCACGCCGCCGTAAGTGTTGACCAACCCCATGCCCTTGAGCATGAGGAACAGCGGCATCATCGCCACCTGCGCCGGGATGACGAGCGCCGCCAGCATCGCGCCGAAGATGCGCTCGCGGCCGGCGAACTTCAGCTTGGCGAAGGCGTATCCCGCCATCACGTTGAAGACCAGCGATGCCAGCGTCACCGCGCCGGCCAGCAGCACGCTGTTGAGCAGGTAGCGCCCCATGCCGGCGCGCGCGAAGAGGCTGCCGTAGTTGGCCAGCGTGGCGTGGGCGGGCCACAGCGGCGGCGGAAAGCTGCTCGCCTCGCCGGGGTGCATGAGCGACACCGACACCATCCACGCGAGCGGCGCAAGCGCCGACAGCGCGACGAAGGCGAGCGCCGCATTCACCGCGAGCGTGGGCAAGGGCTGCTTCATCGCGCTCACAGCGCCGCCTTGCGCCGCGCCAGGCGCAAGAGTCCCCGGGTCGCCAAGGCCATCAGCGCGAACAGCACGAAGGCGACGGCCGATGCGGTGCCGAGGTTCCACCACTTGAAGCCGTCTTCGTACATCAGGTAGAGCACGCTCACCGTGCTCTGCAGCGGACCGCCCTGCGTCATGACGTAGGGCTCGGCAAAGAGCTGGAAGTAGCCCGCCATGGTGAGGATGCTCACCATCAGCAAGGTCGGCCCGAGCACCGGCAGGGTGATGTGGCGCAACTGCTGCGCGCGGCCGGCACCGTCCAGGCGCGCAGCCTCGTACAGGTCCTCGGGGATGGCCTGCAGCGCGGCCAGGAAGATGATCGTGTTGACGCCGAAGTTCTTCCACACCGCGAACAGGATGATGGTCGGCATCGCCCAGTGGGGGTCGCCGAGCCAGTCGATGGGATCGATGCCGATGCCGCCCAGCACGTAGTTCACCAGCCCGTAGCGCGTGTGGAAGAGGTAGCGCCAGATGACCGCGACGGCCACGACCGTGGTGACCACCGGCGCGAACAGCGCCGTGCGGAACAGCCCCTTGAAGCGCGCGAGCTTCGAGTGCAGGAGCAGGGCGCAGCCGAGCGAGACGCCGATCGACAGCGGCACGCCCACGACGACGAAATACAAGGTGTTGCCCAGCGCCTTCCAGAACAGCGGCCGTTGCAGGATGTGCAGGTAGTTGTCCAGGCCGACGAAGCGCAGGTTGCGCAGGTCGGCCAGCGCGTAGAGGTCGAAGTCGGTGAGGCTCAAGGCCAGGCCGGCCAGCACCGGCAGCACGAAGAAGGCGCCGATGACGATCAGCGCCGGCGCGGCGAATCCCCAGGCGGCGGTCTGCAGCTTCATGGCGCGGCCTTCTCGCGCCGATCCAGCATCCAGCGGCGCTTCTCGAGCAGGGCGTCGACCTGCGCGTCGAACTGCGCGGTGGCCGCGCCGATGTCGGCGCCGCTGCTCACGGTGCGCGCGGCCATCAGCTGCATCTCGTTGGCGATGCGCTCCCACTCGGGCACGGCCGGCGCCGGCACCACGCGCTCGAGCTGGTCGCGAAAGGCACGTGCGTACGGATCGGTCGCCAGCGCCGGGTCGGCCCAGGTGGCGCGGCGCGGGGGCAGGTCGCCCGTGAGTGCATGGAAGCGCCGCTGCGTCTCGGGCCGCGAGAGGTATTCGATCAGCGCCCAGGCCTCGGGCTTGTGGTGCGCGCTGCGAAACATCACGAGGCTGGAGCCGCCGGCGATCGATGCGCCGGGCCCATGCGGCCCCGGCAGCGGCGCCGTCGTCCAGCCGGCCTGGCTCTCGGGCGGCAGGCGGCGCTTGAACTCGCCGATGTTCCAGGGGCCGGAGATGTAGAAAACGAAGCGGCCGCGCCCGATCTCGTTCCAGACGTTGGAGATCTGCGTGTTGGTCACGCCAGGCGCCCAGCCCTGGGCGAACATGTCGGCGTAGAAGCCGAGCGCGCGCCGGAAGCCCGCGCCGCTGAAGTTGCCGCGGCGCCCGCCGTCGCGCAGCAGGGGTTCCTCCTGCTGCAGCCCGAGTGCAAGGAGCGGCTCGAACTCGTTGAGCGGCAGCAGGATGGGCCAGCGGTCGTGGCCTGCGCTGCGCGCCTTGATCGCGGCCATCATGCGGCGCCACTCGTCCCAGCTGGCGGGCGGATGGTCGAAGCCCGCCTGCGCCAGCAGGTCGCGTCGATAGAAGAGCAGCCGCGTGTCGACGTACCAGGGCACGCCTTGCGCGACGCCGTCGATCACGTTGGTGGACCAGATGCCCGCGAAGTAGTCGGCAGGGCGGACCACCTGCGAGCGCGCGATCCAGGCATCGAGCGGCTCCAGCGCATGCAGCGCCGCCATCTCGGGCAGCCAGGTGTTGCCCATCTGCGCGAGGTCCGGCATCGCGCCGCCCGCATAGGCCGTGAGCAGCTTCTCGTGCGCAGCGGTCCACGGCAACTGCTGCACTTTCACGCGAATGCCCGGATGGCTGCGCTCGAACTCGGGCAGCAACTCGGCCACGACTTCGCCCTCGCGGCCCATCGCCCACAGGTGGATCACCTGCTCGGGCGGAGCCGTGCGTGTGCAGCCGGCCAGCAGCGCGGCCAGCGGCAGCAGGAGCAAGGAGGCGATCAGCGACCGTCTCATGCGATGCTCAGCCCGCCAGCCAGCCGCCGGTGAAGCCGGCACGCTGCAACCCTCGGCGCAACGTCGTGTTGCGGCGCATGGTGTTCCACACCAGTTCGCTGCGGTGATTGGCGATCATCGCGACGATCGGCCCCTGGTCGATGCCGAGCTGGTCGGTGCCGACCCAACCGAAGCCGGGCACCACCTGGCCGCCCGCGAGGCGCACGCCGGTGGCGGTGAAGCTGGTGTTGAACGCATCGGCGAAGCCGTAGCGCCCGTACACGACGCTGCCGAAGCGGCGCCGCATTTCCTGCAGCGCGGGTATGACGATCTCCGGCGCGAAAGGCAGCGAGCCGGCCGCGGCGGTCGGCGCGATCGTGCCGTCGTCGCGCGTGTGGCGAAGCCCGGCGCCACGTGCGCTGTAGTCCCAGAACTGGCGCGGGCGGCCCTGCCAATCGGGCGCGGTCATGGTGCCCGGGCCGTCGCAGGCGGTGAGTCCCCAGACGTTCGCGCCGTAGTCCTTCCAGCCGCCCGGATTGCTGATCGCGTAGGCGCGCTGCGCCAGCGTGGCGCGCCGGCTGTTCTCGAAGTAGTCGAGGCCGTGCGCGCGCATGAACTCGTCCTGGATGCCGCGGAAGTCGACCCACACGTGGGTGAACTGATGCCAGAACAGCGGCGCGCCGCCCAGGTGCTGCTGGCCCATGAAGCTGCCCCAGGTGTCGCCGTAGGTCGAGGCGAAGGC
>DATFAY010000258.1:0-10229 GCA_035254085.1 Piscinibacter sp. | reverse complement strand
TCGGCGAGGCCGGCTCGTGGGCCGTGGAGGGCATCGGCGAGGACTTCATCCCGACCATCGCCGACCTGTCCGGCGTGCGCGCGGCCTACGAGATCCCCGACGAGGAGAGCTTTCGCACCGCGCGCGAGCTGCTGCGCACCGAAGGCATCCTCGGCGGCTCGTCGACCGGCACGCTGCTGGCCGCGGCGCTGCGCTACTGCCGCGAGCAGAAGACGCCGCAGCGCGTGGTGAGCCTGGTGGTCGACACCGGGACGCGCTATCTCTCCAAGATGTACAACGACCAGTGGATGCTCGACCAGGGCCTGCTCGCGCGCAAGCGCTACGGCGACCTGCGCGACGTCATCTCGCGTCGTTTCGAGGAGGGCAGCGTCGTGAGCGTGGGGCCGGGCGACACGCTGCTCACCGCGTTCGCGCGCATGCGCGCGGCCGACGTGTCGCAGCTGCCGGTGCTGGACGCCGGCAAGCTGGTCGGCGTGATCGACGAGTCCGACCTCCTGCTGAGCGTGCACGCCGACCCGGCGCGCTTTCGCTCGGCCGTCAGCACCGCGATGACCGATGCGCCGGAGACGCTGTCGCCCGGCGCCAGCCTGGCCCAGTTGGAGGCCGTGCTGGACAAGGGCCTGGTGGCGATCGTCGCCGACGCCGGCGGCTTCCACGGCCTCATCACCCGCTTCGACCTGCTGAACCACCTGCGGAGAACGCTCTCGTGAATCACGACAACGATACGAAGAACAAGCTCGGCTTCGCCACCCGCGTCATCCACGCGGGACAGGCGCCCGACCCCTCGACCGGCGCGATCATGCCGCCCATCTACGCGACCTCGACCTTCGTGCAGCAGAGCCCGGGCGTGCACAAGGGCCTGGACTATGGCCGCTCGCACAACCCGACCCGCTGGGCGCTGGAGCGCTGCGTGGCCGACCTCGAAGGCGGCGCGCAGGCGTTTGCCTTCGCCTCCGGTCTGGCCGCCATCTCGACCGTGCTGGAGCTGCTCGACGCCAACGCGCACGTCGTCTCGGGCGACGACGTCTACGGCGGCACCTTCCGCCTGTTCGAGCGCGTGCGCAGCAGGAGCGCGGGCCACCGCTTCAGCTTCGTCGACCTCACCGACCCGGACAAGCTGCTGGCCGCGCTGACGCCGCAGACCAAGCTCGTGTGGGTGGAGACCCCGACCAACCCGCTGCTGCGCCTGGCCGACCTGCGCGCCATCGCGGCGATCTGCCGCGAGCGAGGCATCTTGTGCGCGGCGGACAACACCTTCGCCAGCCCCTGGGTGCAGCGCCCGCTGGAGCTGGGCTTCGACATCGTCGTGCACTCGACCACCAAGTACCTCAACGGCCACTCCGACGTGATTGGCGGCGTGGCGGTGGTGGGCGGCGAGGCGCGCCTGCAGCCGATTCGCGAGCGCCTGGGCTTCCTGCAGAACGCGGTGGGCGCGATCGCCGGGCCGTTCGACAGCTTCCTCACGCTGCGCGGCGTGAAGACGCTGGCCCTGCGGATGGAGCGGCATTGCGCGAGCGCCCTCGAGCTGGCGCGCTGGCTCGAGCAGCAGCCCCAGGTGGCGCGCGTGCACTACCCCGGGCTCGAATCGCATCCGCAGCACGCGCTGGCCAAGCGCCAGATGCACGGCTTCGGCGGCATGATCTCGATGGACCTCAAGACCGACCTGGCCGGCGTGCGGCGCTTCCTCGAGGCGGTGCAGATATTCTCGCTCGCCGAAAGCCTGGGCGGCGTGGAAAGCCTGATCGAGCACCCGGCGATCATGACGCACGCCACCATCCCGCTGGCCACGCGGCAGCAGCTGGGCATCGGCGACGCCCTGGTGCGGCTGTCGGTCGGCGTGGAGGACGTCGAGGACCTGCGCCGCGACCTGCAGCAGGCGCTGGCGCGGGTCTAGCCGGGACTCAGCCGCCGCTCTGCTCGAGCGGCCTGACGGTGAAGTACATGGGCTGCGGGCTGCCGCCGCGCAGCACCTTCAGCACGCAGTCCTTGTGCACGCGGCTCGCGTCCAGCGTCTGGTGCAGGCGGTCGACCGAGTCGATGGCGATGCCGTCGATGCCCACGATCAGGTCGCCCTCGTGCAGCCCGCCGCGCTGCGCCGGGCTGCCGGGCTCGACCGCGAGCACCCGCACGGCATGGCCTTGCGCGAGGCCGAAGCCCAGCACCACGCGCCGGTCGAGCGCGACGGTGCTGCCGCCCACGCCCAGGTGGCCGCGGCGCACGCGCCCGTGCTGCAGCAGCTGCGGGATCACCCAGGCGGCGATGTCGATCGCCACCGCGAAGCTCAGCGACTGCGCGCCGCGGATGATCGCCGTGTTGACGCCCACCACCTCGCCGCGCGAGTTCAGCAGCGGCCCGCCCGAGTTGCCGGGGTTGAGCGCCGCGTCGGTCTGGATCACGTCCGGAATCAGGCGGCCGGTGAACGAGCGCATGCTGCGGCCCAGCGCGCTCACGATGCCGGCGGTGACGGTGTGCTCGAAGCCGAGCGGGTTGCCGATCGCGATGGCGATCTCGCCGCGCCTGAGCTCGCTGGAGCGGCCCAGCGGCAGCGGCAGCAGCGAGCCCTGCGACATGCCGTCGATGCGCAGCACGGCCAGGTCGCTGTCGGGGTCGTCGCCGACCCAGCGCGCCTCGAACTCCCGCCCGTCGCTGAGCGAGACGAGATGGCGCCGCGGCGGCGCGCCCGAGGCCGCGCCGGCGCGCGCGACATGCGCATTCGTCAGCAGGTAGCCGTCGGGAGTGAACAGGAAGCCCGAGCCGCCGCCGAGCGCCGCGTCGCGGTCGGCGGCGCTGCCCTTGACCTTCACCGAGGCGACGCTCGGCCCGGCGCGCTCGACCACGCCGGACACGGTCTGCGAATAGGCATCGAGCAGGAATGCGTCTTGGGCGCCCATGGAGTCCTCCAGACTGCGCATGTGAGCGCGGCCGCCTGGGCTTTCAAGTGGGCCGGCCGTGGGTACGCCGCTTGCCGGTCATGGAGACCTCTGACCACAAGGAGTACCGACATGGCAGCGTATGGCAAGAAGGCGCACGAGAAGGTCGAGCGCGCGATGCACGAGCGCAAGACGGGCGAGCTCAAGAGCGGCACGTCGGGCAAGAAGGTGAAGAGCCGCGCGCAGGCGGTCGCGATCGGCCTGTCCGAGGCGCGCAAGAGCGGCGCCAAGGTGCCGGCGAAGAAGTCCTCGTCGAAGAGGTCGAGCGCGCGCAAGGAGCACTGAGCGCGCCGCCGCCCGGCGGCGGGACTCAGTCGCGCGGCGGCTCGGGCGCGTCCAGGCGCGCCATGACGCGCGCCACCACCCGGTCGCAATGCAGGCCGCCGAAGGCGAACACGTCGCGCTCGGCGAGGTCGAACTCGCGCGCCAGCGATTCGCGCAGCAGGCTGCGGGCGCGGAAATGCCGGCTGCGCACGGTGGCCTCGGGAATGTCCAGGCACTGCGCGGTCTCCTCGACGCTCATTTCCTCGACCGCTCGCATCACGAACACGGCGCGAAACGCCTCGGGCAGTTCGTCGAG
Organism: Piscinibacter sp.; assembly: GCA_035254085.1. Taxonomy (GTDB): domain Bacteria; phylum Pseudomonadota; class Gammaproteobacteria; order Burkholderiales; family Burkholderiaceae_C; genus Albitalea. Next base: position 6,719 of record DATFAY010000258.1, on the reverse strand, counting down.
CTTGCGCTCCAGCAGCGCGCGCGTCTCGGCGCGCACCAGCGCCTTGTCCGGCGCTTCGTGCGCGGCTTGCTCCATGGGGTCGATCTCCTGCTCGGGGTACTCGCCGTCGGCGACGATGGGCACCACGTTGTGACGCCGTGCGTGGCGGCGCAGCCGGCCCAGGCACTCGTTGAGCACCAGGCGCGACAGCCAGGTCGCGAGCGAGGCCTCGCCGCGAAAGCGGGCAATGCCGCGGTGCGCCGACAGATACGCCTCCTGCAGCGCGTCCTCGGCCTCGGCGTCGTCGCGCAGCGTGGCGCGCGCCAGCCGGTACAGGCGCCGGTTGTGCGCCCGCATCAGCTGCTCGAAGGCGCCGCGGTCGCCGGCGGCGACGCGCCGCGCGAGCGCGAGGTCGTCGTCGCGCGGAGCACCGGCGGCGGCGGGATGCGGGGCGAGGGTCGTCGTCATGAGGCTTGTCCTTCGCTATTGAACCACCAGCGTGCCCTTCATGCCGGGGTGCAGGGAGCACACGTAGCCGAAGCTGCCGGCACGGCGCGCCACATGGGTCCACGACGCGTTGGCGGCGATGGCATGCGAGTCGAAGGCCTTGCCGGCCGTCGCCGTGTGGGGGAAGAGATCCCGGTTGATCCACACGACGCGGTCGCCACGGTGCACGGTCAGCGTCTGGGGCACGAAGCGCATGCCCTCGATGATCACGGTGTGCGTCGTCGCGGCCGCGACCGCCGGGCCGGCGCCGCCGAGCGCCAGCGCCAGCAGGCCCATCGTCAGGCGGCGCGCCGGTCGGCGGATTGCCATGTCAGTGCCCGAGCGCGGCCTGCAGGTGCTTGGCATGCTCGAGGTGGGCGACGAAGGCGGGCCGCACCTTGACCAGCAGCGCCTTCAGCTCGGCATTGCTGGCACTGGGCACCAGCGTCTTGTCGAGCGCGTCGAGCACCGCCTGGTGATAGCTCACCTCATGGTCGACATAGGCGCGGTCGAAGGCGCCGCCGCGCAGTGTCTTCAGCTTGGCGAGGTTGTCGTCTCCGCCTTGCTGCAGGGTGCGGCTGGTGGGGTTGTCTTCGGGCGTGACCTTGAGCTTGGTCACCAGGGCCACGGCGGACTGGTTGACGCCGCCGTGGTCGGTGACCATCAGCTGGGCGAACTGGCGCACATCCTTGGAGCCGGACTTGCTGGCGGCGAGCTTGCCGGCATCGATGTCGACCTGGTTGGCGGTGACGACGATGGAGGCGATCTGCGCGTCGCTGGGCCCGGGCGCCTCGGCCCAGGCGGTGCATGCGGCGGCGGCGACGATGGCACCGAGGCCGGCGAGATGGATTTTCTTCACGGAAGGCTCCTCACGCGAAGCCTGCCGCGACCCACCGCGGGCCGCTGCTGCAGCGCTTCGACATGGGGATGGATGTCACGTCGCGCGCCGGCGTTCCCGCCGGGCGGCCGCGGCAGTCACGCGCCCAGGGCGTCGCCGAACCAGGAACTGGCTTCGAAGTCGTTGAGCGCCGTGTCGCCGGCGAGCTCGACCGGGTGGCTGCGCCAGCCCGGCGCGGGCGGGCGCGAAGGCGGCGCTTCGCTGGACGCGAGGTCGTCCGGCGGCGTCTCGCCAATGGGCCGGGGGCGTCGCCGCCAAGGCAGGAATGAGCGCGTCATGGCCGGCATTCTGGCGTGCGCACGGCCGGCTGGCGACCCCCATCTTGTCGCCGCGTGATCTTGTGCCGGCCGCCACCGGGCGGCTGTCGCGCAGCGGCGCCATGGATTTCTGTTAGAACCGCGCACCAGCTGCCCTTGCCTTCCCCCTTGCCCGAGCTCCGCGCGCGATGTTTCCTTTCCACCATGCCCAGCGGCTGGCTGGCCGGCTCGGCCCTGGCCTGATCACCGGCGCCGCGGACGACGATCCGAGCGGCCTGGCGACCTATTCGCAGGCGGGCGCCCAGTTCGGCGCCGGCATGCTGTGGACCCTGGCCTTCACCACCCCGCTGATGATCGGCATCCAGATGGTCAGCGCCCGCATCGGCTGGCTGACCGGGCAAGGGTTGGCGGCCAACATCTGCCGCGTCATGCCGCGGCCGCTCGCGCTGCTGCTGGTGGCGCTGCTGGTGCTGGCCAACACGCTCAACATCGCGGCCGACATCTCGGCCATGGGCGAGGCGCTGCAGCTGATGGTGGGCGGCCCCGAGCACGGGCACGCGATCGTCTTCGGCGTGCTGTGCGCCGCGCTGCCGGTATGGCTGAGCTACGAGGCGATGGTGCGGGTGCTCAAGTACCTGACCCTGGCGCTGCTCGCCTACGTGGCGGTGGTGTTCATGCTGCATGTCGACTGGGAGCGCGTGCTGCTGCGCACCCTGGTGCCCAGCCTGGAGTCCAGCAACGGCTACTGGATGATGATCGTGGGCGTGCTGGGCACCACCATCAGCCCGTATCTCTTCTTCTGGCAGGCGGCGCAGGAGGCCGAGCAGCGCCAGCGCATGCGCGACCCGACCGACCTGGCGGCGCATGCGGGCTTCGTGCGCGAGCACCTGTACCGCATCAAGCTGGACACGACCATCGGCATGGGCTTCTCGAACCTGATCGCCTTCTGCGTGATGCTGGCGACCGCCATCACCCTCAACCAGCACGGCATCACCGACATCCAGACCACCCGCCAGGCGGCCGAGGCGCTGCGCCCGATCGCCGGCAACTACGCGTTCACGCTGTTCGCGCTGGGCATCATCGGCACGGGCATGCTCGCCGTGCCGGTGCTCGCCGGCTCGGCGGCCTACGCCGTGGCCGACGTGTTCCAGTGGCGCTCGGGCATGGACCACACGCTGGGCGAGGCCAAGGGCTTCTACGCGGTCCTGCTGACCGCCACGCTGGCGGGCACGCTGGTCGATTTCACCGCGCTCGACCCGATCAAGGCGCTGGTCTGGAGCGCGGTGGTCAACGGCGTGGTGGCGGTGCCGATCATGGCGGTGATGATGTGGCTGGGCACGCGCAAGAACATCCTCGGCGAGTACACGCTGTCGCGCCGGCACCAGGCGCTGGGCTGGTTCGCGACGGCGGTGATGGCGGCCGCGGTGATCGCGATGCTGGGCAGCTTCTAGATCTGCGGCGGCGTGCGGATTTCGGCCGGTCAGCGGCGCACGCCGTGCCGGCCGAACCAGTCGAGCATGCGCTGCCAGCCGTCGGCGGCTTCTTGGGCGCGATAGCTCGGCCGGTAGTCCGCGTAGAACGCATGCGGCGCTTGCGGATAGACGATCAGCTGCGACGCGCTGCCCGCCTGCTGGAGCGCGTCGCGCATGCGCTCGACCTGATCGGGCGGGATGCTCGCGTCCTGCCCGCCGTACAGGCCCAGCACCGGCACCTGCAGCGTGGCCGCCACGTCCAGCGGATGGCGCGGCTGCAGCGGGGTGTGCGCCGCCGTGAGCTTGCCGTACCAGGCGACGGCCGCCTTCAGCGCCGGCTGGTGGGCGGCGTAGAGCCAGGTGATGCGACCGCCCCAGCAAAAGCCGGTGATGCCGGCGCGCGCGGCGTCGCCGCCGTGGCGGGTCGCCCAGTCGAGCGTGGCGTCGAGGTCGGCCAGAACCTGCGCGTCGGGCACGCGCGAGACGATCTTCTCGCGCAGTTCGTCCAGGCTCGCGTACCGGGTCGGATCGCCCTGGCGTACGTAGAGCTCGGGTGCCACCGCCAGGTAACCGAGCTTGGCCAGGCGCCGGGTCACGTCCTTGATGTGCTCGTGCACGCCGAAGATCTCCTGCACCACGAGCACGATCGGGTGCGGCCCCGGCACGAGCGGCACGCTGCGATAGGCCGGCAGGCTGCGGTCCGCCGACGGGATCGACACCTCGCCCGCGAGCAGGCCGTCGCTGTCGGTGTGGATGACACTCGCCTCGCGGATCGGATGCGTGGCGGCGGCGAAGCCCTTGGAGCTCATGGTGCGGTGGCGGCTGGCAGCGGGACGCCGATCATCGCAGCAAGGCAGCCCGCCGGTGTCCCTGCGCGCACGAAGGCCCGATGGCCTCAGGGTGCTTCGCGCCACTCGATGCGCGCTCCGAGCGAGCGCAGGTTCTCGACGAAGCGCGGATGCGCGCGGCGGATCGGGGCGGCGTGGCGGATGACCGAGCGGCCGTCGATCGACGCCGCGATCATCAGCAGCGCGATCGCCACGCGGATGATGTAGGGGCTCGCCACCTCCGCCGGCACGAGCGGCTTGCCGCCGAAGGTGACCAGCCGGTGCGGGTCGGACAGGAACGCGTGGGCGCCGAACTTGGACAGCTCCGAGGTCCAGCCGAGCGCTCCGTCGTAGACCTTGTTCCAGAACATCACGCTGCCCTCGGCGCGCACGCCTAGCGCGATGAAGATCGGCAGCAGGTCCACCGGCAGGTACGGCCAGGGGGCGGCCTCCACCTTCTGCAGGATGTGCTGCGTGAAGGGCTCGCGCACGCGCAGCGGCCCGTCGGCCACGGCGCGGCTCCAGCCCCCTTCGTGGCGCAACTGCACGCCGAACTTGGCGAAGGTGCGGTCGATCAGCGGGAATTGCTCGGGCGCCGAGTTCTTCACCAGCACGTCGCCGCCGGTGATCGCGCCCAGCGCGAGAAAGGTCACGGCCTCGTGGAAATCCTCGGCGAAGCGGAACTCGCCGCCGCCCAGCTCGTCGGTGCCGTGGATCGTCAGCCGGGAGGTGCCGATGCCCTCGATCCGCGCGCCCAGCATCTGCATGAAGCGGCAGAACTCCTGCACGTGCGGCTCGGACGCGGCGTTGGTGAGCGTCGAGGTGCCGCCGGCCAGCGCCGCGCACATCACGAAGTTCTCGGTGGTCGTGACCGAGGCGTAGTCGAGCCAGTGCTGCGCCAGCACGGGCGGGCCGTCGCTGCGCAGCAGCAGGGCGTCCGGGCGGCGTTCGACGCGGGCGCCGAAGCGCTCGAACAGCTCGACATGCGGGTCGATCTCGCGCGCCCCCAGCGTGCAGCCCTGTACGTCGCGCTCGATGCGGGCCGAGCCGAAGCGCGCCAGCAGCGGCGGCACCAGCATGATCGACGAGCGCATCTCCTCGGGCAGCCGGTCCAGTGCGGCGTCGAAGCGGGTGTCGCGATGCTGCAGGTCGAGCACGCCGCTCGCGAAATCGACCGACACGGCACTGCCGAGCGCTCGAAACAGCTCCAGCAGCTTCTTCACGTCGGTGATCTCGGGCACGCCGACCAGGCGCACCGCGCGCCGTGTCAGCAGCGTGGCGCACAGCACGGGCAGCACCGCATTCTTGTTGGCCGATGGCACGATGCGGCCCGCGAGCGCGGCGCCGCCATGGACGATGAGTTGCGACATGGCAAGCCTCGGGTGGAACACTCGGCGACTGTCCGTCGGGCCGGTGAAGCGCCGATGAAGCGTGTGAAGTCCGCATGAACGGGGACAAATACGGACTTGCAACCGGCCACCAGCGTGGTTTCATTGCCTTTAGGCCTCTGTGCCTGCGCCCCCGATCGGGCCGGGAGGTCGCGCGTCAAGGAGAGCGAAGATGTATCGCTGGGCCTGCTGGTTGCTGTGCCTTTGCCTGGCCGCCTGTGCCTCGGCGCCCACCGCGCCGCGCGCCGATTACCTGCTGCACGACGAGCTCTTCGCGCCGGCCTCCGAGCGCATCGACGCGCGCGACGTGTTTGCGCTCAGCGACGCGATGAAGCATTACCTGCGCCATGAGATCAGCGCGCAGCTGCGCTCCGAGGGACGCCAGCGCGGGCTGGTCCAGGCGCTGTACCAGCGCGGGCAGCTCAAGCTCGAATACGACGCCGCGAGGACGCGCAATGCGGCGCAGGCCTTCGAGGCGCGGGCCGGCAACTGCCTGTCGCTGGTCATCATGACCGCCGCCTTCGCCAAGGAGCTGGACCTCACCGTCGACTACCAGAGCGCCTTCCTCGAGGAGACCTGGAGCCGGGCGGGAGACTTCTACCTGCGCAGCGGACATGTCAACCTGACCCTCGGGCGGCGGCTCGCCGACGCCGGCACCGGCGACACCATCTCGCTGACGATCGATTTCCTGCCCGCCGAAGAACTGCGCGGGCTGCGCACTCGCCACATCGACGAGGCGACGGTCGTGGCGATGTACATGAACAACCGGTCGGCCGAAGCGCTGGTGCAGGGGAAGGTGGACGACGCGTACTGGTGGGCGCGCGAGGCGATCGCCCAGGACCCGGGCTTCGTCAGCGCCTACAACACGCTGGGCGTGGTCTACCTGCATCACGGTGATCTGCCGGCGGCACGCCAGGTTCTCGCGCATGTCCTGCAGCGCGAACCCGACAACACCCGCGCCATGTTCAACCTGGCGCAGGTCTTTCGTGCCGAGGGCCGCCTGGCCGACGCGACGCGGCTGGAGCAGCGGGTCGCGCAGCTCGAGCCCGACCCGCCCTTCCATTTCTTCAATCTCGGCATGGCAGCGATGCAGCGCGCCGACTACAGGACGGCACGCGATCTGTTCGCCAAGGAAGTGGCGCGGGCGGATTACTACCACGAGTTCCACTACTGGCTGGGCGTCGCCAACTATCGGCTCGGCGACCTGGACCAGGCGAGGAAACAACTGGCGCTGGCCATGGAGAACAGCGTCACCCACCACGACCACGACCTGTACGCCGCCAAGCTCGCGTGGCTCAAGTCGACGCGGCATCAGTGACCGCGCCGGCTCACTCCTGCGTCTGCACGCCCACCACCTTGCCGCTGGCCGTCTCGAAGTCGCAGCGGTAGCTGAACGGCATCGAGGGCATGCC
>DATFAY010000257.1:0-15928 GCA_035254085.1 Piscinibacter sp. | reverse complement strand
TGCAGCCCGTTGCCCGGCCGCCCGATGTGGCCGGTGACGAGCGCGAGCGCGATCAGGCAGCGCGCGTTGTCGGTGCCGTGCACATGCTGGGTCACGCCCATGCCCCACAGGATCATCGCGTTGCCGGCGCTCGCGTAGGTGCGCGCCGCGCGGCGGATGTCCTCGGCGGCGATGCCGCACAGCGGCGCCATCGCCTCGGGCGAGCTGCGCGCGACGTTGGCGCGCAGCTCCTCGAAATGCGTGGTGCGCGCGGCGATGAATGCGGGGTCGTGCAGGCCTTCCTCGATGATGGTGTGCAGCATCGCGTTGAACAGCGCCACGTCCGAGCCGGGCCGGAACTGCAGCACCTGCTGCGCGTGGCGCGTGATCTCGGTGCGCCGCGGGTCGATCACGATCAGCGTCTTGCCGGCCTTGACCGCGTTCTTGATGAAGGTCGCCGCCACCGGGTGGTTCACCGTCGGGTTGGCGCCGACGATCATGATCACGTCCGCCTCGGCCACGTCGGCCACCGGGTTGCTCACCGCACCCGAGCCGATGCCCTCGAGCAGCGCGGTCACCGAGGACGCATGGCACAGCCGCGTGCAGTGGTCGACGTTGTTGCTGCCGAAGCCGGTGCGCACCAGCTTCTGGAAGAGGTAGGCCTCCTCGTTGCTGCCCTTGGCGGAGCCGAAGCCGGCCAGCGCCTGTGCGCCGTCGCGCTCGCGGATCGCGCGCAGGCCGCCGCCGGCGCGCGCCAGCGCTTCGTCCCAGGTGGCCTCGCGAAACAGCGCCAGCGGTGCGCCCGGGTCGAAGCCGTCGAGCGTCTTGGGCGCGCCCTCGCGCCGGATCAGCGGCGTGGTGATGCGCTGCGCGTGGTGCACGTAGTCGAAACCGTAGCGGCCCTTGACGCACAGCCGCCCATGGTTGGCCGGGCCGTCGCGGCCCACCACCTCGATGATCTTCTCGCCCTTGATGCGGTAGGTGAGCTGGCAGCCCACCCCGCAGTACGGGCACACCGAGTCGACCTCGCGGTCGGCGTGCGCGAGCGCCGCGCCGTTGGCCGGCGTCAGCGCGCCGGTCGGGCAGGCCTGCACGCATTCGCCGCAGGCCACGCAGCTGCTCTCGCCCATCGGATCGTCGAAGTCGAAGCCGATGCGCGTGTCGGCGCCCCAGCCGGCGATGGCGATCACGTCGTTCACCTGGGCCTCGCGGCAGGCGCGCACACAGCGCATGCACTGGATGCAGGCGTCCAGGTTGACCGCGATCGCCGGATGCGAGCGGTCGGCCGGCGGCGGCGCATGCGACTCGAAGCGCGAGCGCTGCACGCCCATCGCCTCGCACCAGTCGGCGAGTTCGCTGCGCAGGGTGTGCGGCTTCGCGGGCTGGTCGGCCGCGAGCAGCTCCAGCACCATGCGCTGCGCGCGTTGGACGCGCTCGCTGTCGGTGCGCACCACCTGGCCCGGCTGCACGCTGCGGCAGCACGAGGCGGCCAGGCTGCGCTCGCCCGCGATCTCGACCACGCAGGCGCGGCAGTTGCCGGCGGGGCGCAGGCCCGGCTGGTGGCACAGGTGGGGCAGCGTGACGCCATGGCGCAGCGCCGCCTCGAGGATGCTCTCGCCCGCGTGCGCGGCGAGCGGGCGCCCGTCGATGGTGAGCGTGACGGCCTCAGCCTCGCGGTTCATCGTCGAACTCCTGCGGAAAGTACTTCATGGCGCACAGCAGCGGATTGGGCGCGGCCTGGCCGAGGCCGCAGATCGACGCGTCCATCATCACCGCGCCCAGCTCCTGCAGCAGCGGCTGGTCCCAGTGCGGCCGGCTCATCAGCTCGACGGCACGCTGCGTGCCCTCGCGGCAGGGCGTGCACTGGCCGCAGCTCTCGTGCTCGAAGAAGCGCATCGCGTTGAGCGCCAGCGCGCGGGCACTGTCGTGCTGCGAGAACACGATCACCGCCGCCGAGCCGATGAAGCAGCCGTGGGGCTGCAGCGTATCGAAGTCCAGCGGCAGGTCCGCCAGCGACGCCGGCAGCATGCCCCCCGACGCCCCGCCGGGGAAATAGCCGTACAGCGTGTGACCGGGGAGCATGCCGCCGCCGTATTCGTCGATCAGCTCCTGCACGCTGATGCCCGCCGGCGCCAGGTGCACGCCCGGGCGCTTCACGCGGCCCGACAGCGAGAAAGCGCGCACGCCCTGGCGCCCGCGCCGCCCCGGCTGCGCGAACGAGGCGGGGCCCTGCTCGACGATGTCGCGCACCCAGTGCAGCGTCTCCATGTTGTGCTCGAGCGTGGGCCGCCCGAACAGCCCCACCTGCGCCACGTACGGCGGGCGCAGGCGCGGCCACCCGCGCTTGCCTTCGAGGCTTTCGATCAGCGCCGACTCCTCGCCGCAGATGTAGGCGCCCGCGCCGCGCCGCAGGTGGATGGGCGTGAGCCCGGGCCGCTCGGCACGCAGCGTGGCCAGCTCGCGCTCGAGCAGGGCGCGTGCGGCGGCGTATTCGTCGCGCAGGTACAGATAGATCGCCGCCGCGCCGACGCAGTGCGCCGCCACCAGCGCACCCTCGATGAAGCGATGCGGATCGCGCTCGAGGAAGAAGCGGTCCTTGAAGGTGCCGGGCTCGCCTTCGTCGATGTTGACGGCGACCAGCCTCGGTGCCGGCTGCTGCGCGACGATGCTCCATTTGCGGCCGGCTGCGAAGCCCGCGCCGCCCAGGCCGCGCAGCCCCGCCTGCGAGAGGGCCGCGATCACGTCGTCGGCACGGCGGGTGCCGTCGCGCAGCGCGTCGAGCAGGCGGTAGCCGCCGCTCTCCACGTAAGTCCGGTAGCCGATGGCCGCCGGCAGCTCGGCCTGCACGCGGCCGTCGGCGAGCGCCTGCAGCACGCGCGCGGCGTCGGCCCGATCGACGCAGTGCTGTCCCACGACGGCGGCCGGCGCGCTGTCGCAGCGGCCGATGCACGGCACCTCGACCACGCGCACGTCGCTGCGCGCGAGCAGCCGCTCGACCAGCGCCGCCTTGAGCGTGTCGCTGCCGGCCATCGCGCAGGTGAGCGAGTTGCACACCCGGACGGTGAGGGCGGCCGGGGCGGCGCCGCCGTCCTTCACGATCTCGAAGTGATGGTAGAAGCTCGCCACCTCGTAGACCTCGGCCAGCGACAGGCGCATCTCGTGCGCCAGCGCGACCAGCAAGGCGTCGGGCAGGTGGCCGTGGGCATCGTTCAGGCGGTGCAGGTGCTCGATCAGCAGGTCGCGATCGAGGGGCTGCCCGGCCAGCAGCCGGCGCACTTCGTCGAGGGCCTGGGCCTGCGGTTGGCGGCCCTTGGCCTGGGACCGGGCGCGGCGGCGCGCAGCCCCGTCCGCGTGGATGGTCACCACGCGGGCAGGCGACGGGGTGGTCTTGTCATCGCTCATCTGTCTTTTCAGACGCCGAGCCAGCGCGCCAGGGCGGCGTGGTCGTCGGCGAGTTCCTTGGAAGCACCGGCCAGAACGATACGGCCTTTTTCCATCACCACGGCGCGATCGGTGTGAGCCAGCACCGCGCGCACGTTGCGGTCGACGATCAAGGTGCTGATCCCGGTGGCGCGCACCTGCGCGATGACGCGCCAGATCTCCGCCACCACCAGCGGCGCCAGGCCCTCGGTGGCTTCGTCCAGGATCAAGAGGCTCGGATTGGTCATGAGGGCGCGGCCGATGGCCAGCATCTGCTGCTCGCCCCCCGACAGCTGCTGCCCGCCGTGGCGCAGCCGCTCGGCCAGGCGCGGGAAGGTCTGCAGCACGCGCTCGAGCGTCCAGGGGGCGATGCCATCGACGCCGGGGCGCGCGGCCATCACCAGGTTCTCGTGCACCGAGAGATTGGGGAAGACGCCGCGCCCCTCGGGCACGTAGCCCAGGCCCAGGCGCGCGATGCGCTCGGGCGGCGCACCGGTGACGTCGCGCCCGTGCCAGTGCACCCGTCCGGCGGAGGCGCGCACGTAGCCCATCAGCGTGCGGATGAGGGTCGTCTTGCCCATGCCGTTGCGCCCCAGCAGGCCCATCGACACGCCTGCAGGCAGCGCGAGGTCGACGCCGCGCAGCACGTGGCTGTCGGCGTAGTGGCTGTGCAGGCCGTCGATCTGCAGCATCTCAGTCGCTTTCGCCGAGGTAGGCAACCTGCACCTCGTGGTTGGCTCGGATGCGCTCGGGCGCGTCGCTGGCGATCACCTCGCCGTTGACCATCACCGTGATCACGTCGGCGACGCGGAACACCGCGTCCATGTCGTGCTCGACCAGCAGCACCGCGTGCTCGAGCTTGAGGTGATCGAGCAGCGACAGCATGCGCTCGGTCTCCTCGGCGCCCATGCCGGCCAGCGGCTCGTCCAGCAGCAGCACCTTGGGCCGCGTGGCCAGGCACATCGCGATCTCGAGCTGGCGCTTGCCGCCGTGGCTGAGCAGCCCCGCCTGTCGATGCGCATGCTCCTGCAGCCCGACCGACTCCAGCGCCTCGTGCGCGGCCCGCAGGCTGGTGGCGCAGCGCGCGGCCGGCTCCCACACCGCCCAGGCGCGCGGGCGCATCGCCTGCGCCGCGAGGCGGCAGTTCTCGAGCACGCTGAACTCCGCGAAGATGGTGGTGCGCTGGTAGCTGCGGCCGATGCCCGCGCGCGCACGCTGCGGCTGCGACCAGCGCGTGACCTCGCGGCCGCCGAAGTGGATCTGCCCCGCGCTGGCGGCCAGCTCGCCGGACAGCATGTTGATCAGCGTCGACTTGCCTGCGCCGTTGGTGCCGATCACGGCGTGCAGCTCGCCGATCTCGAGCGCGACGTCGACGTCGTTGACGGCGGTGAGGCCGCCGAAGCGGCGTGTCAGCCCGGTCGCGCGCAGCGCGGCGGGGGCAGGGGGCGAGGGCTGGATCATCGAGGTCGGGCGCCGCGGCGCGCGAAGGCGGTGCGCCATCCGATGAGTCCGCGCGGCAGCAGGGCCACGAAGACGATCACCGTGAGGCCGAAGCTCAGCTGCCAGTGTGCCGCCAGCGGGCCCAGCCAGGCCTCGGTCTGGAAGAATTCCTTGAGCAATGTCAGCGCGATCGCGCCCAGCACCGCGCCGCGCAGGTGGCCGATGCCGCCCAGGATCACCATGAGCAGCACGCCGCCCGACTCGTGCCAGCTGGCGAGCTCCGGGTTGACCGCGCCGTCCTTCACGGCGAGCAGGAAGCCCGCCAGGCCCGCGAGCGCGCCGGCGATCACGAAGGCGGCGAGCTTGTAGCCGATGGTGCGAAAGCCCGCCGCGCGCATGCGCTGCTCATTGGCGCGGATGCCCGCCAGCGCATGGCCGAAGCGCGACCGGCGCAGTTGCGCGAGCAGCGCGTAGGTGGCGCACAGCGCGGCCAGCACGGTGTAGTAGAGATCGGCAGGCCGATCCAGGTCGAGCCAGGTGCGACCGCCCACCGTGAGCGTCGGCTTGGTGTAGACGAACATGCCGTCGCTGCCGCCGCCCAGCTGGGTGTCGTGCAGCACGAAGTACGCCATCTGCGCGAAGGCCAGGGTCACCATGATGAAGTACACGCCGCGGGTGCGCAGGCTCAGCACGCCCACGACCAGGGCGTACAGGGCCGCGCAGCCCACGGCCAGGGGCAGCAGCACGGCGAGCGAGGAGGTGTCGGCGCGCGCCGACACCAGGGCTGTCGCGTAAGCGCCCAGCGCCAGGAAGGCCGCATGCCCCAGGCTCACCAGGCCCGTCATGCCCACCAGCAGTTCGAGGCTGAGCGCGAAGATGGCGTAGATCGAGATCTTGACCACCAGGTCGTGCGTATAGGGCGTGAGCACGCCGGGCAGCAGTGCCAGCGCCACCGCGCCGAGGCAGGGCACCAGCCAGGCCCAGGGCATGCCCGGATCACGCACGCTTCATCAGCCCTTCGGGCCGCCACACCAGCACGATCGCCATCAGCAGGTACACGCCGATGCCGCTGAACTCGGCGAAGAACACCTTGCCGAAGGTGTCCACGACACCCACCAGCAGCGAGGCGACCAGCGCGCCGGTGATCGAGCCGATGCCGCCGATCACCACCACCACGAAGCAGATGATGAGCACGCTCGAGCCCATGCCCGGGTACACCGACGACATGGGTGCCGCGATCATGCCGGCCAGCGCCGCCAGCGCGACGCCGCCGGCGAAGACGACGCGGTACAGCAGCCGGATGTCGATGCCGAGTCCGCGCACCATGTCGCGGTTGCTCGCGCCGGCGCGGATCATCATGCCCAGCCGCGTCTTGTTGACGACGTAATACAAGCCCAGCGCCACGACGATGCAGGCCGCCGAGGCGAAGAGCCGGTACCACGGATAGGTCATCAGCTCGCCGAGCGCGAAGCTGCCCGCCAGCCACGACGGCGTCGGCACGCCGTGCACGTCGTTGCCGACCAGCATCGAGCGCAGCTCCTCGAACACCAGGATCAGCGCATAGGTCATCAGCACCTGCTGCAGGTGCTCGCGCTGGTAGAGGTAGCTGAAGAACAGCCACTCCAGCACGAAGCCGAACAGCGCCGACAGCACGACGCCCGCCGCCAGCATCGCCACGAAGCTGCCGCCGAAATGCGGCGCGAGCACGAAGGCGAGGTAGGCGCCCAGCATGTAGAAGCTGCCGTGCGCCAGGTTGATCACGCCCATGATCCCGAAGATCAGCGTCAGACCGCTCGCCACCAGGAACAGCAGCAAGCCGTACTGCACGGCGTTCAGGCACTGGACGAGGAAGGTGGCGAGATCCAAGAAGCGTGTCACCCCGGCGAAAGCCGGGGTCCATGGAGGCCGCGGTGGACCCCGGCGTTCGCCGGGGTGACGTCATCGTTCAGAGCTTGCAGCCGCGTGCCGGGTCGGCCAGGGCCTTCACGGCCACGCCCTTGAACTCGTTGTTCACGCCCTTGGCCTCGCGCACGTACATGTCCTGCACCGGGTTGCCCGCGTTCGAGAGCTTGAACTTGCCGCGCGGGCTGTCGACCACGGTCTTGCGCATCGCGGCGGCGATCACGTCGCGCTTGCCCAGGTCGCCCTTGGCGGCCGTCAAGCCCGCCGCCAGCAGCTGCGCCGCGTCGTAGCCCTGCACTGCGTACACGTCGGCGTTCGACTTGTAGGTGAGCGCATAGCTCTTGCGAAAGGCGTTGTTGCGCGGCGTGTCCAGGTTGTCGGCGTAGTGCAGCGTGGTGAGCAGGCCCTGCGCGGCGGCGCCCTGCGCCTCCAGCGTGCCGTCGGTGAGGAAGCCGGAGCCGTACAGCGGGATGGTCTTGTTCAGGCCCGCCGCGGCGTAGTCCTTGACGAACTTCACCGCGCCGCCGCCGGCGAAGAAGGCGAACACCGCGTCGGGCTTCTGCGCCGCGATCTCGGTGAGCAGCGCCTGGAACTCGACGTTCGGGAAGGGCAGGGTGAGGTCCTTGACCACCTTGCCGCCGGCCTTCTCGAAGGCTTCGGTGAAGCCCTTGACGGTCTCGTTGCCAGCGGCGTAGTTCCAGGTGATCGTCATCGCGCGCTTGTGGCCGCGCTGCGCCATCAGCACGCCGGTCGAGTAGCCCGGCTGCCAGTTGGAGAACGAACTGCGCACGATGTTCGGCCCGCACATCGGGCCGGTGATCGCATCGGCGCCCGCGTTGGGCACGATCAGCAGGGTGTTGTTGTCCTTGGCTGCCTTGGCCATCGCGAGCGCGACGCCGGAGTGCACGGTGCCCACCAGAACGTCGACGCTGTCGCGCTTGATCAGCTTGTTGACGTTGTCGGTGGCCTTGGACGGATCGGACTCGTCGTCGACCTTGAAGTACTGGATCTCGCGGCCGGCGAGCTTGCCGCCTTGCTCCTGCACGTAGAGCTTGAAGCCGTTCTCGATCGCGTTGCCGAGCGCGGCGTAGGTGCCGGTGTAGGGCAGCATCAAGCCGACCTTGATCGGGCCCGAGGTCTGGGCCTGCACGACGCCGGCCAGGCACAGCGCGGCAGCCGCGCACGAGAGCTTCAGCAAGGTCTTCATCTCGGTCTCCTGTTGTTCGTTCAAATGGCCTTCCCGGCGCCGCCCGCGCGAACGAAGGCCGACACCGACTCGATCAGACGATCGGGCTGGTCGCGGTGCGGCGAATGGCCGCAGCGCGGCAGCACCAGCGCCTGCGCATGCGGCACGTGGCGCACGATGCCGTGCACCTGGGCCAGCGTGCCGTACTCGTCGTCCTCGCCTTGCACCACCAACAGCGGGCAGGTGATCGTGTCGAGTTCGGCCTCGATGTTCCACGCGCGAAATGCCGGGTCCAGCCAGACCTCGTTCCAGCCCCGGAAGGCCGAATCGACGTCGGCATGGTAGCGAGCGAGGCGCGCGCGTAAATCGGTGGTTTCATAGGCCGTGCGCGCCGCCGCGATGCTGGCCAGGCCGAACTCCTCGGTGAAGATGTGCGCCGCGACCGCGATCACGCCGGCGACCGCGAAGCGCGACGCGTGCAGCAGCGCGATCGAGCCGCCGTCGCTGTGACCGAAGAGCCAGGGCCGGCGCACCTGCAGCGCATCGAAGAGCACCGGCAGCACCTCGAAGGCCTGCTGGTGCATGAACTCCACCGGCCAGCGCTCCTCGGGCGGCCGCGGCGTGGACTGGCCGTAGCCGTAGCGCGAGAACACCAGGCCGCGCACGCCGGCGTGCTCGCACAGGCGCTGCGGGAAGTCCTTCCACATGGCGGTCGAGCCCAGCCCTTCGTGCAGGAAGACGAGCGTGGGTGCCTGCGCCGGGCCAGGGCCGACCCAGCGGTATTCGATGCGAAGCGGCGCGCCGCGCCACGCGATGTCGACGAAGCGGCTCGCCGGCGTCACCCGGCCTCCCGCTCGCGCAACCTGAAGCGCTGGATCTTGCCGGTGGCCGTCTTGGGCAGCTCGGCGATGAACTCGATCGAGCGCGGGTACTTGAACGGCGCCAGGCGATCCTTGACGAAGGCCTTCAGCGCCTCTTCGCTCGACTGCTGGCCCTCGCGCAGTACGACGAAGGCCTTGGTCTTGGTCAGGCCGTCGTGGTCGGGCTTGCCGATGACGGCGCATTCGAGCACGGCGGGGTGCTGCATCAGCGTGGCCTCGACCTCGAAGGGCGACACGTACATGCCGCTCACCTTGAGCATGTCGTCGCTGCGGCCGGCATAGGTGTACAGGCCCTGGGCGTCGCGGGTGTACTTGTCGCCGGTGCGCGTCCATTCGCCCTGGAAGGTCTCGCGCGACTTCTGGCGGTTGCCCCAGTACATCAGTGCCGAGCTCGGCCCGCTCACGTAGAGGTCGCCGATCTCGCCCGGCGCCGCCTCGCCGCCCGACTCGGCGACCAGCCGCAGCGTGTAGCCCGGCACGACGCGCCCCGAGCTGCCGTAGTGCACGTCGCCCGGCCGGTTCGACAGGAAGACGTGCAGCATCTCGGTCGACCCCAGCCCGTCGACGATCTCGCAGCCATAGTGCGCGCTGAAGCGCTCGCCGATGTCGCGCGGCAGCGCTTCGCCGGCGGACGAGCACAGCCGCAGCTTCACCTGCGTTCGCGCGGGCAGCTCGGGCGAGGCCAGCATGCCCGCGTAGCCGGTGGGTGCGCCGTAGAACACCGTCACCCCGTCTCGCGTCCAGCGCTGGAAGACGGCCGCGGGCGTCGGCCGGCCGGCCATCAGCACCGTGGTGGCGCCCACGGCCAGGGGGAAGGTGAGCGCGTTGCCGAGCCCGTAGGCGAAGAACAGCTTGGCGGCCGAGAAGACGATGTCGTCCTCGCGCAGCCCGAGCACCGCCTTGCCGTAGAGCTCGGCGGTCCAGTACAGGTTGGCGTGGGTGTGCACCGTGCCCTTCGGCCGGCCGGTCGAGCCCGAGGAGTACAGCCAGAAACCGATGTCGTCGGCGCCGGTGTCGGCCGGCTGGGTCATCGGCGCCGCCTCCAGCAGCGTGTCGAAGGCTTGCACGTCGCCGGCCGCGGCGGTCTCGCCGCTGACCACGATCGGCAGGCGCAGCCCGGCGCCCTGGAGCGCCTCGCGCGCGGTCGCGAGCAAGCCGTCCGAGACGAGCACCGCTTGTGCGCGGCTGTGTCCGGCGATGTAGCTGTAGTCCGATGCGGTGAGCAGCGTGTTGACGGGCACCGGCACGATGCCGGCGTACAGCGCGCCGAGGAAGGCCACCGGGAAGTCGATGCTGTCGCGCATCATGAGGAGAACGCGCTCCTCGCGCCGCAGTCCCAGCGCGACCAGGCCGGCGGCGCAGCGGCGCACCCGCTCGTCCAGCTCGCCGTAGCTCAGGCGCCGGGTGTCGTCGACGTAGGCCGGTTTGCCGGCGCGTGCCGCATGGCCGGACAGCAGGTACGCGGCGGCATTGAAGCGCTCGGGCGGCGCGGCGACGGAGGTGTTCATGGGCGTGCTCCTCGGAAGCTGTGCAACGGCGGCGCGCGACGGACGTGCGCCTCAATCGGCCAGGGTGGCGGTGTGTTCGGCCAGCGTGGCCAGCGCCGCCTGCGGCATCTGCAAGGCGCTGCGCCGGTGATAGAAGCGCAGCGCGCGCCACCCGCCGAGCTCCTCGCCGCCGCCGGCGCGTCCCGGGCCGCCATGCACCGACTGCGGCATCACGTTGCCGTGGCCGGTCTGGCTCCTGGCGACCGCCGGGCCGATCGCATGCACGCGGCCGTTCGATGCGGCCAGCGCGGCGGCGCTGCGCGCCAGCCAGGCGTCGTCGGCGCTGACCAGCGAGGTGACGAGCGATCCTTCGCCGCGCTGCGCCAGCGCGATCGCCTGCGCGGTGTCGACGGTGCCCAGCAGCGTGGCGGCCGGACCGAAGACCTCGTGGCGATGCACGAGCGAGGCGTCGGCGCCGTTGCGCATGCCCAGCAGCGTGGGGCCGATGCAGGCGGCGATCGCCGGGTCGGCGTCGACCAGGGGCGCGTCGCGGCCGTCGACCAGCAGCGGCGCTTCCTGCTGCAATGCGGCTATGCCGGCACGCACGCCCTCGAGCTGCGCGCGGCCCACCAGCGAGCCCATGCGCACCTGCGGATGGCGCGGGTTGCCCACGCGCAGCTCGGCCAGCCTGGCCGATACCGCCTGCGCCACCGCGTCGAAGCTCGCCTGCGGCACCAGCGCGCGGCGGATGCAGGTGCAACGCTGCCCGCTCTTGGTGGCCAGCTCGCGCACCAGCTCGCCGACGAAGAGATCGAAGGCCGGCGTGCCGGGCAGCGCATCCGGGCCGAGCAGGGCGGCGTTGAGGCTGTCGGCCTCGATGTTGGCGCGCACGCCATCGCGCGCGACCGCGCGGTGCGAGCGGATCAGCGCCGCGGTGTCGGCCGAGCCGGTGAACGAGAGCACGTCCAAGGGCTGCAGCGCATCGAGCAGGCCTTGCGAACTGCCGCAGACGATGGACAGCGCGCCCGCGGGCACCAGCCCGGCCTCGATCACGTCGTGCACCATGCGCTGCGTGAGCCACGCGGTGACGGTCGCCGGCTTGACGATCACCGGCACGCCGGACAGGAGCGCCGGCGCCGCTTTCTCCCACAGGCCCCAGGCCGGGAAGTTGAAGGCGTTGATCAGCAGCGCCAGCCCCTGCACGGGCGCCAGCACGTGCTGCGACTGGAACGAGCCGTCCTTGGCCAGCGCCGCCGGCGTGCCGTCGAGCAGCAGGCGGGTGTCGCCCAGCGTGGCGCCCAGCCGAGCGTAGTAGCCCAGCGTGTAGCTCGCGCCGTCGACGTCGATCGACGAATCGGCGGCCGTGGTCCCGGAGTTCGCGAGCGAGATCGCCAGATACTCGTCGCGATGCGACTTGAGCAGTTCACCGATGCGCGTGAGCATGGCGGCGCGCTCGCCGTAGCTCATGGCTTGCAGTGCGCTGCGCCCCTGCCGGCGCGCGAACGCGAAGCCTTCGTCGAGGGCCTCGGCTGCGCCGCCTGCCCGTGCGAGCGGTGCGCCGGTGACCGGATCGACCAGCGTGCTGGCGGTCGGTGTCTCGGCCTGCCAGCGGCCGGCCAGGTGGTTGTGCAGGAACGGTGTGTCCATCGAAGGCTCAGCGGGTGAATTCGATCGCGCCCTCGGGCAGCATGTAGAGCACCCAGGCGCGACCTCCGGTGACAGTCGGCGTGTGGGCGCTGCCCGGCTCGTAGACGCTCCAGCCCGCGGGCCGGTCGTTGAAGCGCGCGCCGGGCGTGACGGGCAGGTTGAGCACGATCTCGCCGTGCGGGTGGCGGTGATGGCCGCCCGCGACGTTGTCCATGTCGACCACGTCGACGCTGAAGCCGTGCGTGGCGGGCGAGGGCTTGAGCACGCGACCGTAGCGCAGGCCGCCGTGCTCGTGCTGGCACATCCAGCCGCCGGCGATGCCGGCCTCGCAGGCGGCGTGCAACGCCGTCCAGGTCCCGCTGCCCACGCCGTGCGTGGCGTTGAGCCAGGCTTCGAGGGTGGCGTCCAGCGGACGGCCCTGGATCCCGCCGGTGAGCTTCGCGATCAAGCCCTGGAATTCGCTGGCGTCCATGCGAGCCTCCGGGATAATGCACTTCAAGTGCTTGCCTTGTCACAGCATATGCAATATCTTGCATTGCTTTGTGCAGTGTAGTCCAGCTTTGATCTGGATCAGGAGACGGGTAAACCCGTGGGCTTCAAACATGCTCCTTCCCCCATGACCGACGCCGGTGCGCTGGCCGACAAGGACCCCTTCCTGGCCGCGCTGGGCGAGCGCACCCGCGCCCTGCGTTCGCGCCGGGGGCTCACGCGCAAGGGGCTGGCCAAGGCGGCGCGGGTGTCGGAGCGGCACCTCGCGAACGTCGAGATGGGCGTGGGCAACGCCTCGATCCAGTTCCTGCGGCAGGTGGCCCAGGCGCTCAATTGCACGCTGGCCGAGCTGGTCGGCGACGAGACCGCCAGCTCGCCCGAGTGGCTGATGATCCGCGAGATCCTGCGCGGGCGCAGCGAACCCGAGCTGGCGCAGGCGCGCGGCGCGCTCGCGGCGATGTTCGGCGCGCCGGCCAGCCAGGCCGCGCGGCGCCAGCGCGTCGCGCTCATCGGCTTGCGCGGCGCCGGCAAGAGCACGCTCGGGCGCATGCTGGCCGACAGCTGGGTGGTGCCCTTCGTCGAGCTGAACCAGCAGATCGAGCGGGTGGCCGGCTGCAGCGTGTCCGAGGTGCATTCGCTGTACGGGCCGCAGGCCTATCGACGGTACGAACGGCGCGCGCTCGAAGAGACGATCCAGCGCTTTCCGCGCGCCGTCATCGCCACGCCCGGCGGCATCGTCTCCGAGCCCGGCACCTTCAACCTGCTGCTCGCGCACTGCTACACGGTGTGGGTCCGTGCGACGCCGGAGGAGCACATGAACCGCGTGCTGGCGCAGGGCGACACCCGCCCCATGAGCGGCAACGGCGAGGCGATGAACGACCTGCGCCGCATCCTCGACAGCCGCGCGGCGTTCTATTCCAAGGCCGACGAGGTCTTCGACACCAGCGACAAGACGATGGAGGAGTCCTTCGTCGGGCTGCAGGAGCAGTTGCGCGGCACGATCAGCATCTCCGGCTGAACCTTCGCGGCGACCGGGCGAACTTGACGCAGGTCAAAAGATGCACTAAATTGCATAACCGACTAATCGGATGCACGATAGTGCGACTCGCTCCGGAGGCCTCATGTCCCTGCCGCAAGACCCGGTGTCCTTCGAGACACATCCCGAACGCTATCGACACTGGCGGCTGACGTTCGAGGGCCCGATCGCCACGCTCACCATGGCCGTGGACGAGAACGGCGGCCTGCGCGAGGGCTACCGGCTCAAGCTCAACAGCTACGACCTGGGTGTCGACATCGAATTGCACGACGCGGTGCAGCGCATCCGCTTCGAACACCCCGAAGTGCACGCCGTGATCCTGACCAGCGGCCGCGATCGGGTGTTCTGCTCCGGCGCCAACATCTTCATGCTCGGCCAGTCCAGCCATGCCTGGAAGGTGAACTTCTGCAAGTTCACCAACGAAACCCGCAACGGCCTGGAAGACTCCAGCCGGCACAGCGGCCTCAAATTCATCGCCGCCGTCAACGGCGCCTGCGCCGGCGGCGGCTACGAGCTGGCCGCCGCCTGCGACGAGATCATCCTGATCGACGACCGCTCCTCGGCGGTGAGCCTGCCCGAGGTGCCGTTGCTGGGCGTGCTGCCGGGCACCGGGGGGCTCACGCGCCTGACGGACAAGCGGCGCGTGCGCCACGACCACGCCGACATCTTCTGCACCACCAGCGAAGGCGTGCGCGGCCGCAAGGCCAAGGATTGGCGGCTGGTCGACGAGGTGGTGAAGCCGCAGGTCTTCGCGCAGCGCGTGCAGGAGCGCGCGCGCGAACTGGCCGCGGCCAGCGACCGTCCCGCCCAGGCGCGCGGCGTGCCGCTCACGCCGCTGCACAAGAGCGCGCAGGCCGACGCGATCCGCTACCGCCACGTCTCGGTGCAGATCGACCGCGCCGCGCGCCATGCCACCTTGACGGTGAGTGCGCCGCAGGGCGCGCAGCCGGCGGGCCTGGCCGAGATCGAGGCGGCCGGCTCGCACTGGTACCCGCTCGAGATGGCGCGTGAACTCGACGATGCGATCCTGCACCTGCGCGCCAACGAAGCCGAGATCGGCACCTGGCTGCTGCGCACCGAAGGCAGCGTCGACGCGGTGCTGGCGCTGGACGACACCCTGCTCGCGCACCGCCAGCATTGGTTCGTGCGCGAGACCATCGGCCTGCTGCGCCGCACCTTTGCGCGGCTGGACGTCACCTCGCGCTCGATGTTCGCGCTGGTCGATCGCGGCTCCTGCTTCGCCGGCACGCTGCTCGAGCTGGCGCTCGCAGCCGACCGCATCTACATGCTCGCGCTGCCCGACGAGCCGGCGGCGGCGCCGAAGATCGCGCTGACGGCGATGAACTTCGGCGTGCTGCCGATGGTGAGCGAAGAGTCGCGCCTGCAGCGCCGCTTCGCCGGCGACATGGGCGAGCTCGAGGCCGCTCACGCGTCGCTGGGCCGGCCGCTCGACGCGGACGCGGCCATGGCGCTCGGCCTGGCGACCGCCGCGCCCGACGACATCGACTGGGCCGACGAGGTGCGCATCGCCGTCGAGGAGCGCGCCAGCCTGTCGCCCGACGCGCTCACCGGCATGGAGGCCAACCTGCGCTTCACCGGCCGCGAAACCATGGCCACGCGCATCTTCGCGCGCCTGTCGGCCTGGCAGAACTGGATCTTCATCCGGCCCAACGCGGTGGGCGAAGGCGGCGCCCTGAAGGTCTACGGCACCGGCAGCAAGCCGCAGTACGACTGGAGGAGAGTGTGAATGTGAACCCCCCAGTCGCTTCGCTCCTGCCCCCGAGGGGCGCCGCCTGGCGGACCGGCGACGCCGGATCCGCGGGCGTGGCTTGATCCATATCGCGTGATTGCTTCGAGGACCTCATGAGCAGCATCAACTACACCGACAAGATCCCCAACAACGTCAATCTCTCGGAGGACCGCACGCTGCAGCGCGCGCTCGAGCACTGGCAGCCGAACTACCTCGCGTGGTGGCAGGACATGGGTCCCGAGGGCTCGCACGACTTCGAGGTCTACCTGCGCACGGCGATCAACACCACGCCCGACGGCTGGGCGCAGTTCGGCCACGTCAAGATGCCCGACTACCGCTGGGGCATCTTCTTGGCGCAGGCCGAGGCAAATCGCAAGGTGAACTTCGGCGAGCACAAGGGCGAGCCGGCCTGGCAGGAGGTGCCCGGCGAGCATCGCGCCAACCTGCGCCGCATCATCGTCACGCAAGGCGACACCGAGCCGGCCTCGGTCGAGCAGCAGCGCCACCTCGGGCTCACCGCGCCCAGCCAGTACGACCTGCGCAACCTGTTCCAGGTGAACGTGGAAGAGGGCCGCCACCTCTGGGCGATGGTGTACCTGCTGCACTCGTACTTCGGCCGTGACGGGCGCGACGAGGCGGAAGAGCTGCTCGAGCGGCAGAGCGGCAACCGCGACAAGCCGCGGATCCTCGACGCCTTCAACGAGCCGATCG
>DATFAY010000256.1:0-4477 GCA_035254085.1 Piscinibacter sp. | reverse complement strand
AGCTTGATGAAGCGCCCGACGATGCCGCTCAGCGCGACGATCAGCATGCTGTACAGCGCCACGGCGGCGTTGAGCGAGCCGACACGGAAGGTCGAGTGCACGAGGATCAGCAGCGGCCCGGTGATGCCCAGCGCCATGTGCACCCAGAACCACCATTTCACCTGGCCCCAGCGGTGCAGTACGCGCACGTACTTGCGCAGCGGATAGCTGAACAGCAGCAGCATGGCCACCCCGCCCGCCACGCCGAGCCAGTAGCCGGTGCGATCGCCGGCCGTGAACCATCCGAGGCGGCTGAATCGCCAGGCGCCGAACACCATCGCGCCGAGCAGCGCATACAGCAGCAGGTCGCCCGCCCAGGGGCTGCGCGAGCGAGGCTCGGGCCGGGTCGGGGCTTTGGCGGGCAGCGCGGCAGTGTTCATCGGGTCAGGCTCTCGGCGGCTCGGCATGCAATACATGGGAAATCGTCCCATTGATTCTAGGGATTCGAGCCGGCGGACACGATGGTCATCTGTCTCGATCTGTAACGCACCCGGGCGCGCATCGCCCGCTGCACAACGGTTTGCGCGAGTGCCGCGCAACCCCACTGGCGACCGTGCGATTCGCACACACTTGGTGCCGCGCCATCAAATGGCATACATTCCCATTTGTATGGATCGCCGAACGCTTGAACCGACCCCCGCCGCCGCGGAGACCACGGTGCGTCCGAGCGAACAGCACGCCGAGCTGGCGCTGCGCGAGGCCGTGGTGCTGATGGCGCCCGTCGCGCGCTGGCTCTTGCGCCATGGCGTGTCCTATCCGGCCTTCGCCGCGCTGCTCAAGTCGGTCTTCGTCGACGTCGCCCGGGAGGAGCTCGAGCGCAGCGGCGCGCGCCCCACCCATTCGGCGCTGAGCGTCCTCTCCGGTGTGCACCGCAAGGACGTGCGCACGCTCGAGAGCCAGGGAAGCACCGTGCGCGCCGAGCACAGCATTCCCCTCGCCTCGCAGGTCTTCACGCGCTGGTTGAGCGAAGTCAAGTACCGTGATGCCGACGGCAAGCCGCGGCCGTTGTCGCGAAGCGGCAGCGGCAAGCACAGCTTCGAGAAGCTCGCCCGCGAGACCTCCAACGACGTGCACCCGCGCGCAATGCTCGACGAGCTGGTGCGCTCGGGCCTCGTCCACGTCGATGGCGACATCGTCACGCCGCTGGAGAGCTCCTTCGTTCCCAGCCGCAAGCTCGACGAACTGACGGCGCTGTTCTCGGCCAACGCCTCCGATCACATCGCCGCGGCCGTGCACAACCTCACCGTCAAGGCGCCCAAATTCCTCGAGCAGAGCGTCTTCGCCAACGGCCTGACCCAGGCGTCGGCCGATCACCTGCACCAGTGCGCGCGCGACGCATGGAACGCGGCTTTCGCCTCGATCGTGAGCGAGGCGCGCGAGCGGGTCGAGGCCGACGCCGACGCCGATGCGGACATCCGCGTGCGCTTCGGCGCCTATTTCTACAGCGAGCCCGCGGCGACAGCATCACCGCCGCCGCCGGCGGCCGAGGCGCGCGCGACCGCGCCTCGCAAGACACGAACCAGGAGGAGCAGTACATGACCACCACTCGACATTCGGCCTGGCCACGCGCCTTGGCGGCGGGACTGGCCGTGCTGGCCCTGCTCGCGGCATGCGGCGGCAGCGTCGGCTCCGGCGGCACCGGCGCGCCGATGGGCAGCCTGTCGGTGGGCACGGTCAACGGCTTCGGCAGCGTGATCGTCGACGGCGTGCGCTTCGACGACACCCAGGCGGCCAGCGTCGCCGAGACGGCCCCCGGCGTGGACGAGCTCACCGAAGTCAAGATGGGCGACCGGGTCGAGGTCGCGTTCGAAGGAACCAACACCGCCAAGGCGGTCCGCGTCGAAGCCGCGCTGATCGGCGCCGTCGCCACGGTGGAGGCGCCGGGGCGTTTCGTGGTTCTCGGCCAGACGGTGGTGGTCAACGGCGACCCGGCCTCGGGCCCCGTGACGCAGCTCGGCGGCGGCTACGCCAGCGTTGCCGACGTCGCCGCGGGCGATGCCGTCGAGGTGCACGGCCTGCTGGTGCAGCGCAACGGCGGCTGGGTGACGCAGGCCACCCGCATCGAGCGCCGCAGCGCCCTGCCCGCCTACCTCAAGGTGACCGGCGTGGTGTCGGGACTGGGCGCCAGCGGCGCGAAGGAGTTCAAGATCGGCGTGCTGTCGGTGCACGCCGCCACGGCCACGGTGCTGCCGGCGGACCACCACCTCGCCGACGGCGAAGTCGTCGCGGTGCTGGCGGCGGTCGCCACCTCCGGAGTGGACGGCGCGGGCGCGCCTCAGCTCATTGCCAGCCAGGTGCGCATCAAGAAGCTGCCCACCGACGACAGCGAAGCCTATGTCAGCGGCGCGATCTCGAGCCTGGACACGGCCGCGCACACCTTCCTCATCGACGACCTGACGGTGTCCTACGACGGTGCCGCGCTGACGCCGGCGACCGCCACCCTCGCGGCCGGCAAGTACGTGCGCGTGTTCGGCACGCTGCGCAGCGACGGCACGCTGGGCGCAACCGCCATCACCATCCTCGACGGCAGCAGCGAGCCCGAAGCCGAGCTCAAGGGCACGATCACCGGCTACTCGGCCGCGACGCAGACCTTCACCATCCGCGACGTCCTGGTCGACGCGACCAACGCCAGCTTCGAGGGCTGCCCTTCGACCGGCCTGGCCAACGGCCTGTTCGCCGAGGTCCACGGCGACCTGTCGAGCACGCGCGTGCTGGCCACCGAGGTGCATTGCGAGTCCGAGCCCAGCGGCGGCATCGTCGAGCGCGAAGGCACCGCCAGCGCGGTCGACATCGGCGCCAGGACCTTCACCCTGACGCACGACGGCGTCGACATCAGCGTCACCTGGACCGCCGACACCTACTTCCGCGACGTGACCCCCGAAACCCTCGCAGGCAAGCGCCTGTCGGTGGAAGGCGTGCAGAACGGCAGCGTGTTCACGGCGACCAAGATCAAGCTGGAGACCTGATTGCGCACGGCCCGCCACCGGCTCAGGGCAGCAGGTGCAGGTCGGCCGGCCGGCTGTCGCCCGACTCGCCGGCGCGCAGCGCGGCCTGCGTGAGCAGGACCCGGTTGCGCGCGGCGAAGCGGCGCCGCAACTGCCTCACGTGGTAGAGATGCAAGCGGCAAGGCCCGCTCGCGCCCTGCACGCCGATTGAGGCCGATCAATCCCGCACGGCGGCGTCGCCGTTGAAATGTCCCTTGGCAGGCGAGGCCTGCGCAGTTCGTGCATGGGAAAGGGACGACACCATGAATCGCAGAGAACTCCTGCAGGTCGGCACCGCCTCGGCGGCGCTGCTCACGCTCGGCGCGCGGGCGGCGAGCCCGCTGCCCGTGGTCGACGTGTACAAGAGCCCGACCTGCGGCTGCTGCGGCGCCTGGGCCGATCACATGCGCCGCGCCGGCTTCGAGGTGCGCCTGCACGTGGTCGACGACGTGCCCGCGGCGCGCAAGCGCCTGGGCATGCCCGACGCCTACGGCAGCTGCCACACCGCCACCGTGGGCGGCTACGTGGTCGAAGGCCATGTGCCGGCCGACGATGTGAAGCGCCTGCTGGCCGCCAGGCCGGCGGCGATCGGCCTCACCGTCCCCGGCATGCCCCCGAGCGCGCCCGGCATGGACGTCGCCGAGCGCCGCGATCCCTACCAGGTGTTCCTGCTGGACAAGCGCGGCCACGTGACGGTGTTCGCAAGCTATCCGAAGGCGTAGGCGCCAAAAAAAGAGGGCGGCATTCACGGCGCCCTTCAACTGCGTCTGGCCCGGCACGGCGCGTCCATCGCGGCTGCTGCGGTGAGTGAGCGCACCAGCTGCAAGTGGCGGCCATGACCCCTCGTTTCATGCCTCGATCCAAGCGCATACACAATGCGTGGTGATCGCCCGGATGGACGACGAGGAGAACTTGGCTTGACCAGCATGCAAGAGCGCCTGCGCGGCGTGGGACAGGATCGGCTCCTCGGCATCCGGCGCGGCGTCGAGAAGGAAGGCCTGCGCACCCGCCCGGACGGGACGCTCGCCTTGACCGGCCATCCCGCGGCGCTCGGATCGGCGCTCACGCATCCGAGCATCACCACCGACTTCAGCGAATCGCAGCTCGAGCTCATCACCGGCGTGCACGCCGACGCGGCCTCCTGCGTGGAGGAGCTGACCCGCATCCACCAGTTCGTCTACGGCAAGATCGGCGACGAGTCGATGTGGGTCGGCAGCATGCCGTGCGAGTTGCCGCCGGACGAGCTCATTCCGATCGGCCGCTACGGCCGCTCCAACATCGGGCGTGCCAAGAGCGTGTACCGCATGGGGCTTTCGCACCGCTACGGCCGGCGCATGCAGACCATCTCGGGCATCCACTACAACTGGTCGATGCCGGGGCTTTCCAACGACGACTACTTCGGCCTCATCCGCAACTTCCGCCGGCACTCGTTCCTGCTGCTGGTGCTGTTCGGC
>DATFAY010000255.1:0-7865 GCA_035254085.1 Piscinibacter sp. | reverse complement strand
CGCGGGCCGGCGTATTGAGCGCGGCCACGCACAAGGGCTCGATGAGCTCCTCACGCACGCGGGCCGGCAGATGTTGGCTCAGGCCGTGCACCGTCTCGGACTCGTCGCAGCGAAAGCCGCGGGCCCCCCAGGCCGCGGCCGTGCGAAGCAATGCCCATCGATCGGCCAGCGGCCATGCCCGCTGGCCCAGGACCCCGCGCACGAACGACGGGACTGCGGCGCCCGCGGGAAGGACCAGGCCCTGTCCGTCGGGTGCGCTGAGATGCAGCGGCGTGCGCACGAAGGCGGCGTCCAGGTCCACGCCGACGGCTTGCATCAGCCGCAGTGTCTCGCGGTAGGCGCCGATCATGATGTGCTGGCCGTTGTCCAGGGCCAGCCCGTCGATGTCGACGCGCCGCGCCCGTCCGCCCCAGTGCGGCGCCATCTCGAACAGGGTGACCTCGAACCCGCGCCGCACGGCGTCCACCGCGGCAGCCATGCCGGCCCAGCCGCCTCCCACGACGGCGATGCGCCATCGATCCATCAGCGGCCGCGCCAATTGGTGCGCATCGCGATCCACAGCTTGCGCAGCGGCGTGAGCGAGGTGCGCTGGTGCAGTACCTGGAAATTGTCGGCCTCGATTTCGCGCAGCAAGGTGCGATAGATGTTGGCCATCATCAGCCCGGGTTTCTGGGCCGCGCGGTCCTGGGCGGGCAACATCGACAGCGCCTCGTCGTAGGTGCGGTGGGCACGCTCTGCCTGGAACTTCATGAGTGCCGTGAAGCGCTCGCTGTAGCCGTAGGGGGGCTGCAGCTTGAGCAGCTCGCCGGCCTTCACGTCGAATCGCTGCAACTCCGAAACCGGGATGTAGATGCGGCCGCGACGAGCGTCGTCACCGACGTCGCGGATGATGTTCGTCAGCTGCATCGCCAGGCCCAGCCGGTGGGCGTACTCGATCGTCTGCTTGCTGGTGCGGCCGAACACGTTGGCCGCGACCTCGCCTACGACGCCCGCCACCAGGTGGCAGTACCGCGCCAGTCCGGCGAAATCGAGGTAGCGCGACTGCTGCAGATCCATCTCGCAACCTTCGATCACCGCGAGCAGATGGGCCGCCTCGATGCGATGCACGGCGACGTGCGGCATCAGCGCCTTCATCGCCGGGTGGCTCGGCTGGCCGGCGAAACTCGACCCCACCTCCTTGCGCCACCACGCGAGTTTGGTGGCGGCGACGCCCGGGTCGTTCACTTCGTCGACGACGTCATCCACCTCGCGGCAGAACGCGTAGAAGGCAGTGATCGCCGCACGCTGCTGCGGCGGCAGGAAGAGGAACGCGTAGTAGAAGCTCGATCCGCTGCGGGCTGCCTTGTCCTGGACGTACTGGTCGGGCGTCATGTCGTGCGGCTCTCCAGTGCCGCCGCCGGCGGTCGCATGCCCAGCGCGCGAGCGATCAGCAAGGGCGCGTCGAACCAGCGCAGGCGCGGTCTGTTTTTCAGCACGCCGTAGCCTCCGCGCTCGATCTTCTCGAGGATGCGCAGGCCTCCTTGCACGACCAGCCGCAGCTCCCAGCCTGCGCGGCCGGGCAGGGTGTGGACGAGCGGTGCGCCGCTTTGCATCAGTTGCCGAGCCCAGTCGACGAGCTCGACCAGCAGTGCATGCAACGCAGGACTGTCTTCGCCCCGGCGCAGCGCAGCCGCGTCGAGGCCGAATCGAACGAGGTCCGCCTGCGCCAGGTACGAGCGTCCGCGCTGCAGGTCCAGGCCCAGGTCCTGCCAGAAGTTGATGAGTTGGAGCGCGGTGCAGATGGCGTCGGACTGCGCCAGCGAGGCCTCGTCGCACACGCCGTGCAGATGCAGCAACAGGCGCCCGACCGGGTTGGCGGAACGGCGGCAATAGTCCAGCAGCGCGGCGCGGTCGGCGTG
Organism: Piscinibacter sp.; assembly: GCA_035254085.1. Taxonomy (GTDB): domain Bacteria; phylum Pseudomonadota; class Gammaproteobacteria; order Burkholderiales; family Burkholderiaceae_C; genus Albitalea. Next base: position 5,967 of record DATFAY010000255.1, on the reverse strand, counting down.
GTCGTGCTGCACCACGTCCTGCTCGAAGGCGCTCAGCAGGTCGCGCATCGCAGCGACCGGCATCCGATGGGACGCCATCGTGCGTGCCAGCGGCCCGAAGACCTTGGGCCAGCGCGTCGACACAGCGATGCCCCGCGCCGCGCATTCGAGATCACGGCGATAGTCGGCCAGCAGCGCGAGCCGCTGCTCGGGTGGTGCATCGCCCTCGTCGGCCAGATCGTCCGCCGTGCGTGCGAACCAATAGATGGCTGTCACGGCCGGCCGCAGGCGGGCAGGGCACAGCAGGGAAGCGACAGGGAAGTTTTCGTAGTGGTCGACGCTCACGGGTTGCATTGTCCACGCGGCCGATGAAGGCGGCCGGCCGATCCGTTTCGGCGGCCGCATGCCCGCGGCTTTGGGAGACCGACGGGTTTGACACCGCGGGTTCCCACGAATATATTACTGACCAGTCAGTCATTTGCGTGCACCGCACCTGCGCCGTCTCCAGCAGTTCCGACCGCCAGGCCTCTTGCTTCCCTTACAGCGTTCCTGCCTTGCCGAGGATTGCCATGCGTCGTTTCCTGCTTCCCGCCATCGCCAGCGCCGCCGTGCTGGCGGCCTGCTCCAAGACCGAACCGGCGCCCGAGCCGATCCGGGCCGTGCGTACCGTCACCGTCTCGTCGGACGCCGCCGGCGGGACCTACGAATATGCCGCCGAGGTGCGGGCGCGCACCGAGTCGCGCCTGGGCTTTCGGGTCGGCGGCAAGCTGGTACGTCGAAGCGTCGACGCCGGCAGCACCGTCAAGGCAGGGCAGGTGCTTGCGCAGCTGGATCCGCAGGACCTGAGGCTCGGCCAGGAGGCCGCGCGGGCTGCGTTGCTCGCGGCCCAGGTCAACCACGACCAGACGCTGGCCGACTTCAAGCGCTACAAGGACCTGCGCGACCAGGGGTTCATCAGCTCGGCCGAACTCGAGCGGCGGGACACTGCGTTGAAAGCGGCCAAGGCGCAATTGGACCAGGCCAAGGCGCAGGCGAGCGTGCAGGGCAACCAGGCGGCATATGCGGCGCTGGTGGCTGATGCGAGCGGCGTCATCACCGGGGTCGATGCCGAGCCCGGCATGGTCGTCAGCGCCGGAGCGCCCGTCGTGCGCCTGGCCCACGACGGGCCGCGCGACATCGTCTTCGCCGTCCCCGAAGACAAGGTCGACCTGGTCAAGGCGCTCGCCTCGCAGCCCGGCCGCTTCAAGGTCCGGCTGTGGGGAGCGCGGACCGAGCCGATGCCGGCCACGATCCGCGAGATCGCGGCGGCGGCCGACCCGGTGACCCGCACCTTCACGGTCAAGGCCGACATCGGCACGAACGCTTCGAAGGAGGTGCGCCTGGGCCAGACCGCCACCGTGCTGGTGGAGATGCCCAAGACCGTGGGCATCAACAAGCTGCCGCTGTCCGCGCTGAAGGAAGAGCAGGGACACACCGTGGTGTGGGTGGTGGACAAGGCGAACATGACCGTGAAGACGCAGCCGGTGCAGGTGGCCGGCGCCGATGGCAACGACGCCGTGATCTCGGGCGGGCTGAGCCCCGGCCAGGTCGTGGTGACTGCCGGCGTGCACGTGCTCAATCCGGGGCAGAAGGTCAAGTTCTACGTCGAGCCTTCGTCGGCCGCCGTGGCGTCGAACCTCACCGCCGTGTCGGTCAAGTAAGCGCAGCGAGGCGTTCGTGAGCACCGCAAACAGCAATCTCGGCGCGGCCATGGATCGGGCCAGGCGCTTCAACATCTCCAAGTGGGCCCTCGAGCATCCCGCGCTGACGCGCTACCTGCTCGTCGTCTTCATGGTCCTCGGCCTGGCGGCGTACTTCCAGCTGGGCCAGGACGAAGATCCGCCATTCACCTTCCGCGCGATGGTCATCCGCGCGTACTGGCCCGGCGCGACCGCGCAGCAGATCGCCGACCAGGTGACCGACAAGCTCGAAAAGACGCTGCAGGAGGTGCCTTACTCCGACAAGATCCGCAGCTACTCCAAGCCGGGCGAGACCCAGATCATCTTCCAGGTCAAGGACTCGTCGCCGCCCAAGGAGATGGCGCAGATCTGGTACACGGTGCGCAAGAAGGTGAGCGACATGCGCGGCACGCTGCCGGGCGGCGTGATCGGCCCCTTCTTCAATGATGAATTCGGCGACGTCTATGGCTCGATCTACGCCCTGTCGGCCGACGGCTTCAGCTACGAGGAGCTCAAGGAGCAGGCCGATCGCGTGCGGCAACTGCTGCTGCGCGTGAAAGACGTCAACAAGGTCGAGATCTTCGGCGCACAGGACGAGAAGATCTTCATCGAGATCTCGCAAAAGCGCCTGGCCGAGCTCGGCCTCGACTTCAATGGCGTCATCTCCCAGCTCGGCCAACAAAACGCCGTCGAGTCCGCCGGCGTGATCGACGCGCCCACCGACTACCTGCAGGTGCGCGTGGGCGGGCAGTTCAACTCCGTCGACGAGCTCAAGGCCTTCCCGATCCGCGCCGGCGGCAGCAGCTTCCGCCTCGGCGACATCGCGACGGTCAAGCGCGCCTACGTCGATCCGCCCCAGGTCAAGGTGCGCGATGGCGGCAAGGAGGTGATCGCGCTGGGCATCTCGATGGCCAAGGGCGGCGACATCATCGAGCTCGGCAAGTCATTGCACGCGGCGGTCGATTCAATCCGCGCCGACCTGCCTGTGGGCATCGAGATGCACCAGTTCCAGAACCAGTCGACGGTGGTGGCGCGCTCGGTGGGTGAATTCGTGGGCGTGCTGATCGAGGCGGTGGTGATCGTGCTGGGCGTGAGCTTCATCAGCCTGGGGCTGCACTTCAAGCCGCTGCGCATCGACTGGCGCCCGGGCATGGTCGTGGGCATCACGATCCCGCTGGTGCTCGCGATCACCTTCGTCACGATGTACTACTGGGGCGTCGGCCTGCACAAGATATCGCTCGGCTCGCTCATCATCGCGCTCGGCCTGCTGGTCGACGACGCGATCATTGCCGTCGAGATGATGGTCCGCAAGCTCGAGGAGGGCTACGACAAGGCGCGCGCAGCCACCTTCGCGTACGACGCGACGGCGATGCCGATGCTCACCGGCACGCTCATCACCGCGGTGGGGTTCCTGCCGATCGGGATGGCGAAGTCGACGGTGGGCGAGTACACCTTCGCGATCTTCGCGGTCACCGCCGCGGCGCTCCTGATCTCGTGGTTCGTGTCGGTGTATTTCGTGCCCTACCTCGGCACGCTGCTGCTCAAGACGAAGCCGCATGCCGCGGGCGACCAGCCGCACGAGCTCTTCGACACCCCGTTCTACAACCGCTTTCGCGCGCTGGTGAACTGGTGCGTCGGCCACCGCTGGCTGACCATCGGCCTGATGATCGGCACGCTGGTGCTGGGGCTGGCCGGGATGAGCAAGGTGCAGAACCAGTTCTTCCCCGACTCCAGCCGCCGGGAGATCCTGGTCGACCTGTGGTATCCGGAAGGCACGTCGTTCTCGGCCAACGAGGCGGTCACCAAGCGCGTCGAGGCGCGCCTGATGCGGCTCGAGGGCGTGACCCACGCGACGGCCTGGGTGGGCAGCGGCGTTCCGCGCTTCTACCTTCCGCTGGACCAGATCTTCCCGCAGAGCAACGCGAGCCAGCTGATCCTGCTGCCCAAGGACCTGCATGCGCGCGAACAGCTGCGGCTGCGCCTGCCGGCGCTGCTGGCCGAGGAGTTTCCCGAGGCGCGCGCTCGCGTGAAGCTGCTGCCCAACGGGCCGCCGGTGCCGTACCCGGTGCAGTTCCGCGTCGTCGGGCCCGACCCCGCCAGGGTGCGCGCCTACGCCGACGAGGTGAAGGCCATCATGCGCAAGAACCCCAACATGCGCGGCGTCAACGACAACTGGAACGAATCGGTCAAGACGCTGCGCCTGGAGATCGACCAGGACAAGGCGCGCGCGCTCGGCGTCTCCAGCCAGGCCATCGCGCAGGCGGCACGCACCATCAACAGCGGCTCGACGATCGGCCAGTACCGCGACGGCGACAAGCTGATCGACATCGTGCTGCGCCAGCCGCTGGAGGAGCGCAACGCCGTGACCGACCTGGCCAGCGCCTACGTGCCGACGACCACCGGCCGCAGCATCCCGTTGTCGCAGATCGCCAAGGCGGGGTTCGGCTGGGAGCCGGGCGTGCTTTGGCGCGAGGGGCGCGACTACGCCGCCACCGTCCAGGGCGACATCGTCGAAGGGCTGCAAGGCGCCACGGTCACCGCGCAGCTGGATCCGCTGTTCCAGCCCATCCGTGCGCGCATGCCACCCGGCTATCACATCGACGTGGCAGGCGCGGTGGAGGAAAGCAGCAAGGGGCAGGGCTCGATCGCGGTCGGGGCGCCGCTGATGCTGTTCATCATGTTCACGCTGCTGATGCTGCAGTTGCACAGCTTCAGCCGGGCGGTGCTGGTGTTCCTCACCGGACCGATGGGCATCGCCGGCGTCGCCGCGGCGCTGCTGGTGCTGAACCGGCCTTTCGGCTTCGTGGCCCTGCTGGGGGTGATTGCGCTCATGGGCATGATCATGCGCAACTCAGTGATCCTGATCGACCAGATCGAGCAGGATCGTGCCAAGGGCGTGCCCACCTGGGAGGCGATCGTCGAGGCCGCCGTGCGGCGCTTCCGGCCGATCCTGCTGACCGCGGCCGCCGCCGTGCTGGCGATGATCCCGCTGTCGCGCAGCGTCTTCTGGGGCCCGATGGCGGTGGCCATCATGGGCGGACTCATCGTCGCCACCGGGCTGACGCTGCTGGCGCTGCCGGCCATGTATGCTGCCTGGTTCCGCGTCAGGCCGGCCGATCAGGAGAAGTCCTTGTCGGCCGAGCCGCGAAAGCTCGCGCCTGCCGGCTAAAATACGCGGTTTACCGGAGCCCTAAGAAAGAGAGATGGGGTCGCCGCCGCGACCCCATCCTCGTTTTTGCGTCTCTCGCGCGGGTGGCGAAATTGGTAGACGCACCAGGTTTAGGTCCTGACGCCAGCGATGGTGTGGGGGTTCGAGTCCCCCCCCGCGCACCAGCAACGAAATTGAAAGTCCTCTGATCATGGCCGTGAACGTTGAAACCCTCGACAAGCTCGAACGCCGCATTACGCTGACGCTGGCCGCCGACACCATCAACAACGAGGTGCAGTCGCGCCTGAAGCGCCTGTCGCGCACGGTCAAGGCCGACGGCTTCCGCCCGGGCAAGGTGCCGCTGAGCGTGGTGGCCCAGCGCTACGGCTACTCGGTGCAATACGAGGTCATGAACGACAAGGTCGGCCAGGCTTTCCAGGAAGCCGCCACCGAGGCCAAGCTGCGCGTGGCGGGCCCGCCCAAGATCACCGAGAAAGAGGGCGCCGGCGAGGGCCAGATCGCCTTCGACGCAACCTTCGAGGTCTATCCCGAGGTCAAGATCGGCGACCTGGCCCAGGCCGAGGTCGAGAAGGTGACGGCCGACGTGAGCGACGCAGCCATCGACAAGACGCTCGACATCCTGCGCAAGCAGCGCCGCACCTTCGCCCAGCGCCCGGCGGCCGAAGGCGCCCAGGAAGGCGACCGCATCACCATCGACTTCGAGGGCAAGATCGACGGCGTTCCGTTCGAAGGCGGCAAGGCCGAGAACTTCCAGTTCATGGTCGGCGAAGGCCAGATGCTCGAGACTTTCGACAAGGCGGTGCGCGGCATGAAGGCCGGCGAGTCCAAGACCTTCCCGCTGCAGTTCCCGGCCGACTACCAGGGCAAGGACGTGGCCGGCAAGGAGGCCGACTTCCTCGTCACGGTGAAGAAGATCGAGCAGCAGAATCTGCCCGAGGTCAACGAAGCCTTCGCCAAGTCGCTGGGCATCAAGGACGGCACGGTCGAGGCGCTGCGCGCCGACGTGAAGAAGAACCTCGAGCGTGAGGTCAAGTTCCGCGTCATGGCGCGCAACAAGGGCTCGGTGATGGACGCGCTGGTGAAGGTGGCCGAGCTCGACGT
>DATFAY010000254.1:0-17615 GCA_035254085.1 Piscinibacter sp. | reverse complement strand
ACCCGCGCCTCGTGCCAGCCGGCCTGCGCGCCTTCGAGGCGGGCCTGCGCGGCGCGGCGGCCGGCCCGCGCACCGCCGAAGAGATCGATCTCCCAGCCGGCCTGCACGCCGGCGCCGGCGCTCGTGCCCGTGGGGGTGACGAAGTCCTGCCGGCCGCGCACGATGCTGGCGTTCGCGTCCAGCGTGGGCAGCAGGGCGGCGCCGGCGGCGACCCGCTCGGCGCGCGCCTGCGCGATGCGCGACTGCGCCGCGGCCAGCGTGGGGCTCGCCTGCTGCGCGGCGTCGATCAGGCGCACCAGCAGCGGATCGTCGAACTGCTGCCACCAGCGCGAAAGATCGGCGATGCGGCCCTGGTGCGGCAGCGGCGCCTGCCAGGCGGCCGGAGCCTGCGCGGTGGGTGCGGTGTCCGTCGGCGGGGGCCCGCCCGCGCACGCGGCCAGCAAGGCGCTCGTGCACGAGATGGCGGTGGCCCGCACCAGGCCGCGGCGAGACATCGGCGCGTGCAACGGTTTCGGCGGGCGAGGCGCTGGTTGGGGCATCGTTGCGCTTTCCTTCTTCATGCGGCGCCGCTTCGGCGCGACACGGGGTCTGCCTCGGCCATGGTGCGGGGCACTCTAGCAGTCGAATCGGACGATGGCTGCAATCCGGCGAGCCACGCCCCCTTCGAACGTGGGAGGCGAACCCGCGAGAATGCGCGCCGCGCGATCCCAATGTTTGTCGTGGGGTGTAGTTACAGCGCGGCGAGGCATCGCGCTGCGCCGCAGATGATGCGGCGGCGCTGCTGACAGCGTGGTGTCAGTGGGGCGTCGCGGGGCGCGCATGGCCCCGCGGCCGCGGGGCGGCTCAGATATCGAAGAAGACGGTCTCGCCCTCGCCCTGCAGGCGAATGTCGAAGCGGTACACGATGCCGTCGGCGCGCTGCTCGCGCTGCGCGACGAGGGTCTGGCGGCGCACCTGCCATTCGATCAGGTTGATCACCGGGTCGCGCGCATTGGCTGCGGCCTCGTCGCTGAAGTACATGCGGGTGTGCAGGCCGAGGTTGATGCCGCGCGCGACGATCCAGAAGTTGATGTGCGGCGCCATCAGTCGGCCGTTGCGGCCCATCACCGGGCCGGGCTTGATGGTGTCGAAGCGGTAGAGGCCGGTCTCGAAGTCGCTGCAGGCGCGTCCCCAGCCGCGAAAGCCCGGGTCCAGTGCCTTGCCGGGCTGCCGGTCGCCCGGATGGTCGTACCTGCCCTCGGCATTGGCCTGCCAGATCTCGAGCAGCACGTCGCGCACCGGGGTGCCCGAGCCGTCGATCACGGTGCCTTCGATGCCGATGCGCTCGCCCTTCGCGTCGGGGCCGGCGAGCACCGGGCCGAAGTTCTTCTCGAAGATGTCGAAGCCCGCGGCCTGCGGCGCGAGGCCGATGTGCACGTAGGGGCCGGCGGTCTGCGAGGCCGTCTCGCGAAGCAGTCCGCCGGCAAGGCTTGCTTGGCTCATCGTGCTTCTCCTTGTACGGCGTTCTCGAACAGGGTGGCGCGCTGGCCGCGCAGCACGATGTCGAAGCGGTAGGCGCGGCTGTCGAGCTGCACGAACGCGCTGGTGTCCTGCGGCGCGATCAGGCCGCGGATCTGGTCCTCGTCGGGAATGCTGCGCAGGATCGGGCAGGTCGCGATCAGCGGGTCGCCTTCGAAGTACATCTGCGTGATCAGCCGCTGCGCCCAGCCGTCGCCGGAGATCGCGTAATGGATGTGCGACGGGCGCCAGTCGTTGACGCGGTTGCGCCAGGGATAGGGGCCGGGCTTGATGGTGCGGTAGGCGTAGTAGCCGTTCTCGTCGGTGAGCATGCGGCCGCAGCCGCCGAAGTTCGGGTCGAGCGCGCCGATGTACTGGTCCTTCTTGTGCCGGTAGCGGCCGCTGGCGTTGGCCTGCCAGACCTCGACCAGCGCGTTCTTGACGGGGCGGCCGAACTGGTCGCGCACATGGCCGTGCACGATGATGCGCTCGCCGATCGGCAGCCCCGCCTTGGCGTAGTTCATGATCAGGTCGTTGTCCAGCGGGCCGAGCTCGTCGGCGCGGAACACCGGCGCCGTCACTTCGGACAGCGACTGCTGCAGCGAGATCAGCGCGTTCCTCGGGCTGCGCAGCACGCTGGTCTTGTAGGCGGGTGCGTAGGCCGGCGGGTGCGAGCCGGGATCGCGCATCAGGAATTCGTCGCCGGGGCGGGGCGCTCGTGTCATCGAGGGTCTCCAGTGGAGCGGCCACTGTAGGCATTACCGCAGCTCAAGTAAATTGAATTTCCAGGCGGCTGGGGATCACCGCAGGTTATCGGCGACGAAACGGGGCGCGAGGCGTCGCGACCGGCCGGCGTTGCTGCCGGGCCTGCTGGCGCACCGCCCCGAGCAGGGCCTGCAGGGAGGCCGACGGCAGTCGGTCGGTGGCGAGCATGAGACCCACCGACTCCTCGGGGGCGATGTCCGCCTCCAGCCGCAGCATCAGCCCGTCGGCCAGGTCGCGCCGCACGGCGTCCAGCGGGGTCAGCCAGGCGTGATCGGCCTCGAGCACCATCGCGCGCGCCAAGGCGGTGTCCAGCGTCTCGACGACGCCGGCGGGCGCGGCGATGCCGCAGCGCGCGAGGAAGCCGTCGGCCAGCTGGCGGATCATCGTGCCGGGCGGCGGCAGCACCAGCGGCAGCGAGGCCAACGCGGACAGCGCCGTGCCGCGTCGCCGGCGCGCCGCGAACGGATGGCCGTGCCGCAGCACGATCATCAGCGGCTGCGCGTACAGGTGCTCGAAGTTCACGCCGACCATGGCGTCGGGGTCCGACAGGCGGCCGATCACGACGTCCAGCTCGCCGGCGCGCAGCATCTCGACGAGGTCCTTGTTGCGATCGGTGTGGATGCGCAGCGTGACGCCGGGCCGCGCCGCGGCGAAGGCGCGCAGCACCGGCGGCATGAACGAGGGCGCGAGCGTGGGCAGCACGCCCACGCTCAGCGGCGCCTCGCCGGCGCCACGCGCCACGCTGTCGATGGCCTGGCCGAGAGCCTGCACGCTGGCCGCGGCGTGCAGCCGGAACACCTCGGCAGCCGCGGTCAGGGTGGCGCCGGCGCGCCCGCGCACGAACAGCGGCGTGCCCAGCAGGGCCTCGAGCTCGTTGAGGGTCTTGGTCACGGCGGGCTGCGTGATCGACAGCGCCTGGGCCGCGCCGCGCAGGGTGCCGGCCTGCGCGACGGCGAGGAAACACTGCAGGTGCCGCAGGCGGATGCGGCTGAGCGTGGTGTCGCGGGCGGGCATGCGCCCATTCTAGGAAGGGGCACCGCCCGGCCCTGGCACCGCCGGGGCTCGAACTACAGCGGCAGGCTGGCCTGCACCGCGGCACCCGCGGCCGGGTGCAGCGGCACGCGCCCCGGCGCGCCCGCGGGCAGCCGCTTCATCAGCACCGCATGCGGCACGTAGCCGCGCGAGTCGAGGTTCCAGCCGTCGGTGGCCTGGGCGTCATCGACCTGCTGCACCCGCAGCGAACCCAGCTTGCGAGCGGTGGCGCGCACGACCAGCGCTTCGCACTGCTCGGCGCAGAGCAGCTTGGCAAAGGCGCGCCAGCGCTTGAGCACCAGGGCGTTGCGCCACGCGTCCTCGATCGCCCAGCGGGTGTGGTGCGCGCCGCCGCCGCGACCGGCCTCGAGCACGCGCGGCAGCAGCGCATGGAAGAAGGCCTGGAAGGCGCGCCGCGCCGGCTTGCCGGCCAGCAGGTCCTCGAAGCGGCTCGCGCGGTGGCTCCAGCCCGGAGCGAGCAGTTGCTGGCTGATGAAGGCCTGCAGCGCCTGCACCGGGTTGAACAGGCGCAGCCGGTTCGGCGGCAGGACCAGCATCGGGATCGCGCTGGCTTCCTCGTGCGACAGCGGCTCGACGAAGCTGCACAGCACGGCGACGCGCGCCCACTGCGCGGCGGTCAGGCCGTCGATGCCGCCGAGCTTGCCGGCCTCGATCTGCCGCACGAAGCCCAGCGCATCGTGGAAGCCGCAGCCCGCCTTGGCATGGTTCGCCTTGGTGCTCATGACCGCCAGGTTGCCGGCGGCATAGCCGGCGTCGTTGCGCACGCGGTCGACAGAGGCGTCGCTGCTGTCGAGAGTCGCGGCGCTCAGCGCGACGCGGGTGATCGGGCAGTGGCTCACCTCGAGCTGCTGCAGGTAGTTGGGCGTGACCTGCACCAGCTCCACGCTGCGCCCGCGCAGCCAGGCATGCAGCCGCAGCTGCAGCCACTTGCGCACCGAACGCGTGGGCTGCAGGGTGCGCGCACCGAAGGCCGCCTGGCCGGCCAGCAGCCCGTTGCGCAGCGGCGAGGGCTCCTGCGCGTACGGCGCCGGCGGCAGCAGCCGGTAGTGGGCGTAGTCCCAGCCCAGCTCGAAGCCGATGTGCTCGTGCGCGGTCAAGGTGGGGGCGGTGAAGAGTTCGGTGGTCATTGGTTCGCTCCGGTGGTTGCTCGCAGCGACGGCCGCGATGAAGCCAGTGTGTCCAGCCGGTAGCTCATGGCATGAGCTACCAAGCGCGCCACCGCAGGAAAGAATGGCGTATGCTCCGCCCCACTGGCTCACCCCATGAGCCACCACCTCGCTAAAGGCAAGCGCAGCGAAGCCCCCTCGAGCCACGCCCAAGGATCCGGCTTCGCCGGTCCGAAGGGCGGCGCCCCTCGGGGGCAGGAGCGCAGCGACTGGGGGGCCCACAGATGGACCGTACGGAACGTTTCTACAAGATCGAACTGCTGCTGCGCAGCCGCGGCTGCGTGCACTTCGACACGCTGCGCGAGGAGCTCGACGTGTCGCCCGCGACGCTCAAGCGCGACCTGCAGTACCTGCGGGACCGGCTGGCCGCGCCCATCGTCTACGACCGCTTCGACAACGGCTACCGCTTCGACAACGCGGCGGGCGCGTCGGACGGCGCGCGCCAGGAACTGCCGGGCCTGTGGTTCAGCGAGAAGGAGATCCATGCGCTGCTGACCATGCACCAGTTGCTCGCCGGTCTCGACGACGACGGCGTGCTCTCGCGCCATCTGCAGCCGATGATGGACCGGCTGCAGGGCATGCTGGGCGCCGACGAGAGCGAGGCGCGCGAGCTGATGCGCCGCGTCAAGGTCATCTCCACCGCGCGCCGGCGGGTGCCGAGCCGCCACTTCGAGCTGCTGGGCAGCGCGCTGGTGCAGCGCCGGCGCGTGTGGCTGCGCTACTACAAGCGCAGCGACCGCAGCACCAGCGAGCGCGAGGTGTCGCCGCAGCGGTTGGTCAACTACCGCAACACCTGGTACCTGGACGCCTGGTGCCACGCGAGCGAGGGACTGCGGCGCTTCGCCCTCGACGCGGTGCAGGAGGCCAAGCCGCTGCAGGCGAAGGCCCGGCACGTACCGGTCAAGGACCTGGAGGCGCAGCTCGATGCCGGCTACGGTATCTACGGCGGCGCCGGCGCCAGGCTGCGGTGGGCGACGCTGCGCTTCTCGGCCGAGGCCGCGCAATGGGTGGCCAACGAGGAGTGGCACGCGCAGCAGACGTCGCGCTGGCTGGCCGACGGCCGCTACGAATTGCAGGTGCCCTACAGCGACCCGACCGAGCTCACGATGGACATCCTGCGCCACGGCGACAGCGTCGAGGTGGTCGGCGACAAGCCGCTGGTGGCATCGATCGCGCAGCGCTTGAAGAAGGCGTCCGGGCTGTACGCTTGAGCCCTCGCAAGGAGACCCGCATGAAAGCCACCTGGAACGGCGCCGTCATCGCCGAGAGCGACGACACCGTGGTCGTCGAAGGCAACCACTACTTTCCCGAGAGCAGCCTGAAGCGCGAGTACATCACCTTCAGCAACCACCGCACGAGCTGCCCTTGGAAGGGCCAGGCGCACTACTACAGCCTGATGGTCAACGGCGACCTCAACCCCGACGCCGTCTGGTACTACCCGGAGCCCAGCGAGGCTGCGCGTCAGATCAAAGGCCGCGTCGCCTTCTGGAAGGGCGTGGAGATCACGGAGTAGCTCAGAGCCGAGCGGCCAGCCGCGTGCCCTGGTCGATCGCGCGCTTGGCGTCGAGCTCGGCCGCTTCGTCGGCGCCGCCGATCAGGTGGGTGCGCACACCGGCCGCGCGCAATGGCGCCTGCAGCTCGCGCAGCGGCTCCTGGCCGGCGCACAGGACCACGGTGTCGCATTCGATGAGCTGCCCGTCCTTGCGCTGCTCGCCATAGGTGACGAACAGGCCCTGCGGCGTGATGCGCTCGTAGTTGACGCCGCCGATCATCTCGACCTGCTTCATCTGCAGGGCGGCGCGGTGGATCCAGCCGGTGGTCTTGCCCAGCGTCTGGCCCAGCTTGCCGGGCTTGCGCTGCAGCAGCGTCACCCGTCGCGCCGGCGGCGCGGGGCGGGCGCGCACCACGCCGCCGCGCACCGATTGCGGATCGGCCACGCCCCACTCGGCCAGCCATTCGGCCAGGTGCAGCGTGGGCGAATGGCCGGGCGGCGTGACCAGGAACTCGGCCACGTCGAAGCCGATGCCGCCGGCGCCCACGATCGCCACGCGCTCGCCGACCGGCTTGCCGTGCAGCAGCACGTCGATGTAGCTCAGCACGTTGGGGCCGTCGGCGCCGGGAATCGCCGGCTGGCGCGGCACCACGCCGGTGGCGAGCACGACCTCGTCGAACTGGCGCGCCAGCAGGTCCTCGGCCGACACGCGCGTCGACAGGTGCAATTGCACGCCGCTGCGCGCCAGGCGGCCCTCGAAGTAGCGCAGCGTCTCGTGGAACTCCTCCTTGCCCGGGATGCGCTTGGCCATGTTGAACTGGCCGCCGATGCGCGCGGCGGCATCGAACAGGTGCACGTCGTGCCCGCGTTCGGCCAGCGTGGTCGAGGCGGCGAGGCCCGCGGGGCCGGCGCCGACCACGGCGATGCGCTTGCGCGTCGGGCTGGGCTGCCATGCCAGCTCGGTCTCGCGGCCCGCGCGCGGATTGACCAGACAGCTCGCCAGCTTGGCCTGGAAGGCGTGGTCCAGGCAGGCCTGGTTGCAGGCGATGCAGGTGTTGATCTCGCTGCTGCGTCCGGCGCGCGCCTTGGCGACGAACTCCGGGTCGGCCAGCAGCGGGCGCGCCAGGCTCACCATGTCGGCGCAGCCATCGGCGAGCAGTTGCTCCGCCACCTCGGGGGTGTTGATGCGGTTGCTGGTGACCAGCGGGATCGCGAGGCCCGCGTCGCGCAGCTCGCGGCGCATCTTCTGCGTGACCCAGGCGAAGGCGCCGCGCGGCACGCTGGTGGCGATGGTGGGCACCCGCGCCTCGTGCCAGCCGATGCCGGTGTTGATGATGGTGGCCCCGGCGCGCTCGATCGCCTTGGCCAGCTGCACCACTTCTTCCCAGCTGCTGCCGTCGGGGATCAGGTCGATCATCGAGAGGCGGTAGATGATGATGAAGTCGCGCCCGACCGCCTCGCGCACGCGCTGCACGATCTCCACCGGCAGGCGCATGCGGTTCTCGTAGGGGCCGCCCCAGGCGTCGGTGCGCTGGTTGGTGTGTGTGACGAGGAACTGGTTGATGAAGTAGCCCTCGCTGCCCATCACCTCGACGCCGTCGTAGCCGGCCTCGCGCGCCAGCGAGGCGCAGCGCACGAAGGCCGCGATCTGCCGCTCGATGCCGCGCGCGCTCAGCTCGAGCGGCGCGAAGGGCGAGATCGGCGACTGGATGCGCGACGGCGCGACGCAGAACGGGTGGTAGCCGTAGCGGCCGGTGTGCAGGATCTGCAGCGCGATCTTGCCGCCCTCGGCGTGCACCGCGTCGGTCACCTGCCTGTGGCGCCGCGCGGCGCCGTGGGTGGCCAGCGTGCCGGCGAAGGGCTTGGTCCAGCCGGCGATGTTGGGTGCGAAGCCGCCCGTGACCATGAGCCCGACGCCGCCGCGCGCGCGCTCGGCGAAGTAGGCGGCCATGGCCGGGAAGTGCTTGCGGCCGTCTTCCAGTCCGGTGTGCATGCTGCCCATCAGCACGCGGTTGGGCAAGGTGGTGAAGCCGAGGTCGAGCGGTGCGAGCAGGTTCGGAAAGGCGGACGAGGACAAGGCGGCTCCCGATGGGGCGGAAAAGGTCGCGGCATCGTAGCGGCGGTGGTCTGGGGACTTCACCTCAGTGCACCCCCGGCATTACCCTTGGCGCATGCCCGAGCCGTCGCTTACCGTCGTTCACCGCCGCCGCCTGCGCGACGTCTGGCGCTCGGCCGGCTGGCCCTGCCAGGACATGGTCGAGGTCGAACTGCTCGCCGCCGGCTGGCTGGAGCGGGTGCGCGGGCCGGCAGGCCACGAGACGCTGCGCGTCACCGACGCCGGCATCGCGGTGCTGGCCGAGACCCTGCAGCGCAACCGGGCCGCGCGCGATGCGCACGAAGCCTTGGTCGAGCGGGTGGCGCGCGAGATGACGCGCGCCGGGCGCATCGCCTGGTGTGGCCTGAGCCTGCGCGCCAAGGTGGGCGAAGCGTGGGCGATGGCGATGCCCGACGTCTTCTCGATCCGCCACACCACGGTGGAGGACTACCTCGAGCCGGTGGTGCACGAGATCAAGGTGCGGCGCGCCGACCTGCTGGCCGACCTCAAGCGCGAAAGCAAGCGCGCGGCCTATCTGCAGCTGTGCGGCGAGTGCTGGTACGTGATCCGCGAGGGCATCGCGCAGCCCGAGGAGATCCCGCCCGAATGCGGCGTTCTCGTGGCGACCGGTGGCGGCCTGGACGTGGCGCGCCCGGCCCCCAGGCGGGCGCTGCGCCTGCCCTTTCACGCCTGGATGGCGCTGGCGCGCGCCACGCCCGTCGAAGGCTTCGCGCACGACGATGCCCAGGCCTGGCTGGGCGCGCCGGCGCCCGATTCGACCGGCGCTTGAGCGACACTCGCCGGCTCGCAAGGAGTTCCCCATGAAGGCACGCCTTTTCGCCATCGCGCCGGTACTATTGCTGGCGGCTTGCACCAAGCCGGCGCCGAGTGCGCCGCCGGCCCCTCCGGTGGCCGCCGCTGCTGCGGCCTCGGCGCCCCGCGTCCAGGGCATCGCCTGGACCTTCGCCGCCAACGACGCCCAGGTCGACGCGGCGTTCGCGCAGGCGCGCAGCGAGAACAAGCCGGTGTTCGTCTACTGGGGCGCCAAGTGGTGCCCGCCGTGCAACCAGGTCAAGGCGACGCTGTTCAACCGCATTGACTTCATCGAGCGCTCGCGTGCCTTCGTGCCGATCTACATCGACGGCGACAGCCCCGGGGCGCAGAAGCTGGGCACCCGCTTCAAGGTGCGCGGCTACCCGACGATGGTGCTGTTCAGCCCGCAAGGCGCCGAGCTGACGCGCCTTCCCGGCGAGGTCGATGCGGCGCAGATCACGCGTGTGCTCACCCTCGGCATGGATGCGCGGCGGCCGGTGAAGGCGGTGCTGGCTGACGCCACCCGTGGCGGCGCCGGGCTGGCGGCCAACGACTGGAAGCTGCTGGCCTTCTATTCGTGGGAGACCGACGAGCAGCAGCTGGTCGACAAGGCGCACTTGCCCATGTTGCTCAAGCGCCTGGCCGCGGCGTGTCCGAAGGACCAGGCCGACACCGCCGGGCGCCTCCTGCTGCAGGCGCTGGCGGCCGCAGGCGACGAGCACCCGGCGCATCTGGCCGACGCCGCGGCGCGGACGCGGCTCGAGCAGCTGCTGGCCGACGCCGACGCAGCGCGCCGCCAGATGGACGTGCTCACCAACAACGCCGCCGACATCGTGCGCGCCGCCTCGCACGCCGGCACCGCGCCGCGCACGCAGCTGCTGGCGGCGTTCGATGCCGCACTGCGGCGCCTGCAGGCCGATGCGACGCTGTCGCGGGCCGACCGCCTGACGGCCCTGCAGGCGCGGGTCGAGCTCGCGCGCATCGACCAGCCCAAGGACAGCAAGGCGCCGCCGCCACCACTGCCGGCGTCCCTGCTGGCCGAAGTGCGCGAGCAGGCCGCGCGCATGGATCACGACATCACCGACGGCTACGAGCGGCAGGCGGTCATCACCGAAGCCGCGTACCTGCTGGCCGAAGCCGGCTTGCTCGACGAGTCCGACGCGCTGCTGCAGGCCAACCTGAGCAAGAGCCATTCGCCTTACTACCTGATGTCGGAGCTGGCCTCGAATGCGCGCAAGCGCGGCGATGCCGCGGCGGCCTTGAGCTGGTCGAAGCAGGCCTTCGAGCAGGCCGAGGGGCCGGCCACGCGGCTGCAGTGGGGCGCGGGCTACATCAAGACGCTGGTCGACCTGGCGCCGACGGACGAGGCGGCCATCGAGACGACGGCGCAGCAGCTGTTCGATGAAGCGGGGGCCCAGCCCAATGCCTTCTACGAGCGCAATGCGCGGTCGTTGCAGCGCGCTGGCGGCGCGCTGGCCGCCTGGAACAAGGCCCAGGCGCACCACGCCGCCATGCAGCGTCTGCAGGCGCGGCTGCACGACGTTTGCGCCCGCCTGCCCGCGGCAGACCAGGCCCAGCGAACCGTCTGCGAGGGCCTGCTGTCGCCGCCCGCGGCCAAGGGCGCCTGAGGCGTTGCGAGCGCCGTTGGCCCCATCGATTCCGCAGTTCGTCGCACTGCGCCTCGCCGGGCGGGGCGGCATCCGCTACGCTCGCGTGCCGCCATCCGCGGCGTCTTCACTGTCTCATCCCACAAGGACTTCGCTTTGAAAACGATCCACCTCAGCACCCTGTGCGCGCTGGCGCTGCAGCTCGGCGTGGCCTTCGCCGACGCCCCGCCCAAGACCGGCCTCGATCGAAGCGGCTTCGACGCCAGCGTGCGGCCCCAGGACGACCTGTTCAAGGCCGTCAACGGGCACTGGCTGCAGGAGACCGCGATTCCGGCGGACAAGCCGGAGTTCGGCCTGTTCATCCAGCTGCGCGATCGCGCCGACGAGCGGGTGAAGGCGCTGGTCGAAGAGCTCGCCGCCAAGACGCCCCCGCAAGGCAGCGTCGAGCAGAAGATCGGCAGCTTCTATCGCAGCTATCTCGACGAGGCCGCGATCGACAAGGCAGGCCTCGCGCCGGTGGCGCCCTGGCTGCGGCAGATCGACGCCCTCAAGGACAAGCACCAGCTGGCCGCGCTGATGGGCCGCCTGCAGGGCGTGGCTGGCACGCCGGTGATCCCCTGGGTCGACGCCGACCCCAAGGAGCCCGGCGTCAACCGCGCGATGACGTGGCAGGACGGCCTGGGCCTGCCCGACCGCGACTACTACCTGAAGGACGACGCGCGCTTCGCGAAGGCGCGCGCTGCCTACCTGCACTATGTGCAAAGCCTGTTGGCGCTTTCCGGCGACAAGCGCGCGACGCGCGACGCGCAGACCGTGTTCGCGCTCGAGAAGCGCCTGGCGCAGGCGCAGTGGTCGCGCGTGGACAACCGCGACCCGGTCAAGACCTACAACCCGATGACGCCCGAGGCGCTCGCGAAGACCGCGCCCGGCTTCGACTGGGCTGCGTTCTTCGACGCCGCGGCGCTGCGGTCGATCGATCGCGTGTCCATCGGCCAGCCCAGCTATGCCACGGCCACCGCGCAGCTGGTGGCGAACACGCCCCTGCCGACATGGAAGCTGTACCTGCGCACGCGTGTGCTCGACGCCACCGCCAAGGTGTTGCCGCGGCCGTTCCGCGAAGCGAACTTCGAGCTGCGCGGCAAGGCGCTGCAGGGCCTGCAGCAGGACAAGCCGCGCTGGCAGCACGCCACGCGCTCGCTCAACAGCGCGCTGGGCGAAGCCGTCGGGCAGGTGTACGTGGCGCGCTACTTCCCGCCGGCGAACAAGGCGCGCATGCAGGAACTCGTGGGCAACCTGCTCGCCACCTACGGGGAGTCGATCGATTCGCTCTCCTGGATGGGGCCGCAGACCAAGCAGGAGGCCAAGGCCAAGCTGGCCAAGTACATGCCCAAGATCGGCTACCCCGACAAGTGGCGGGACTACTCGCGGCTCGAGGTGCGTGACGGCGACGCGCTCGGCAACGAGTTGCGCGCCGGTCGCTTCGAGTGGGAGCGCATCGCCCGCAAGGCCGGCCAGCCGGTGGACCGCACCGAGTGGGGCATGACCCCGCAGACGGTCAATGCCTACTACAACCCGAGCTTCAACGAGATCGTGTTCCCGGCGGCGATCCTGGAGCCGCCGTTCTTCGACATGGCCGCCGACGACGCGGCCAACTACGGCGCCATCGGCGCCATCATCGGCCACGAGATCAGCCACGGCTTCGACGACAGCGGCAGCCAGTACGACGGCGACGGCAAGCTGCGCAACTGGTGGACCGAGGCCGACCGCAAGGCCTTCGCGGCGCTGGGCGACAAGCTCGTCGCCCAGTACGGCGCCTACGAGCCGGTGCCCGGGCACAAGGTCAACGGCAAGCTGACGCTGGGCGAGAACATCGCCGACCTGTCGGGGCTGCAGATCGCGTTCAAGGCTTA
The DNA here is from genome assembly GCA_035254085.1 of Piscinibacter sp. Classification (GTDB taxonomy): domain Bacteria; phylum Pseudomonadota; class Gammaproteobacteria; order Burkholderiales; family Burkholderiaceae_C; genus Albitalea. Next base: position 5,217 of record DATFAY010000254.1, on the reverse strand, counting down.
TCACCGCGCGCTCGGCGGCAAGCCGGCCCCCGTGATCGACGGGCTGAGCGGCGACCAGCGCTTCTACCTTGGCTGGGCGCAGGCGTGGCGCGGCAAGACCCGGGACGAGCGGGTGCTGCAGCTGCTGACCATCGACACCCACTCGCCGGACCAGTTCCGCGCCAACGGGGCGGCGGTCAACGCCGACGGCTTCCACGAGGCCTTCGGCACCAAGCCGGGCGACGGGATGTTCAAGCCGAGCGAGCAGCGCATCCGCATCTGGTGAGCTTCAGGGGAGCCGGCGCGCGGCTGGCATACGCTAGAGGCTTTTCCAGGAGCCCCCATGCCGCGCCCGATCCTCGAAGAAGCCCGCCTGCACCCGGCGATCCGCGAGACGATTGCCACCTGGCATGCGGACATCGTGCACAACGTGCAGGCCGCCAGCGTGAGCAACGCGGTGCTGGTGGTGGGCATGGCGCAGAACCCGTTCGTGCGCCGCGCCCGCCGTGCCCTGCAGGCTGCCCAGCAGCCGTTCCAGTACCTGGAGTACGGCAGCTACCTCAGCGAGTGGCGACGGCGCAGCGCGCTGAAGATGTGGACCGGCTGGCCGACCTTTCCGATGGTGTTCGTGCGGGGCGTGCTGGTGGGCGGCTGCGCGGAGTTGCTGCATCTCATCGAAAGCGGCGAGCTGAAGCGGCTGCTCGGCGAGCCTTGACGCAGCGCGACAATGGCGGCCAGGAAGGGGCCGATCGAATGAGCGTCTTGACCGGATGCCGCGCACTCGCGGGCTTGCTGCTGGCCGCTGCCGCGTTGCGCGCCAGCGCCGACACCGCGCCGGCGCCATGCAGCGTGACCGGGATCCGCAACCAGGTCCAATGCGGCGCGGTGACCCGCGCGCTGGACCCGGCGCAGCCCGGCGGCGTGAAGATCGACATCCACTATGTCGTGGTGCCGGCGCTGGCACGGCGCAAGCTGCCCGACCCGGTGTTCCTGCTGGCCGGTGGCCCGGGACAAAGCGCGATCGGCGCCGCGCCGCAGGTGCTGCCGCTGTTCACGCGGCTGAACAACCGCCGCGACATCGTGTTCGTCGACCAGCGGGGCACCGGCCGCTCCGCGCCGCTCGAATGCGAGGACCCGCGCTACCGGCCGCTGGCGGCGCAGTCCGATCCCGAAAGGCAGGTCGCCGAGATGGCGGCGTGCCGCGAGGCGCTGCGCAAGCGGCCCTACGGCGGCCTGCGCTTCTTCACCACGACGATCGCGATGCAGGACCTCGACGCGGTGCGGCGCGCGCTCGGCGCCGAGCGCATCAACCTGGTGGGCGCGTCGTACGGCACGCGCGCCGCGCTCGAATACCAGCGGCAGTTTCCCAGCCACGTGCGGCGCAGCGTGATCGACGGCGTCGCGCCGCCCGACATGGTGCTGCCGCAAAGCGTCGGCACGGACGGCACTGCTGCGCTCGAAGCCATGTTCGAGGCCTGCCGGGCCGAGCCCGCCTGTCGCGCCGCGCATCCCGACCTGCGCGGTGACTGGTCCGCCTTGCTGGCCGGCCTGCCCAAGGTGGTGACGGTGGCGCATCCGCTGGGCGGCCAGCCCGAGACCTTCACCTTGACGCAGGACATGGTGCGCGGCGCGCTGCGCGGGCCGCTGTACGTGCCGTCGCTCACCGCCGCCTTGCCGCAGGCGATCGCCGAGGCCGCGCACGGGCACGTGGAGGCCCTGGTCGGCCTCAACAGCATGTTCGTCGCCCGCAAGGGCATGGCGCTCGCGATGGGCATGCATTTCTCGGTCATCTGCTCGGAGGACTATCCGCGCATGGCGCACGGTGCCGACGCCAGCGAGCCCCCGTTCGGGCGCGACTTCACGCGGCTGTACGAGCGCGTCTGCGCCGACTGGCCGCGCGGCGAGGTGGTGCCAGCGTTCTACCAGGTGCCGCGCAGCGCGACGCCGGTCCTGCTGCTCAGCGGCGGCGCCGATCCGGTGACGCCGCCGCGTCACGCCGAGCGGGTCGCCCGTGCTCTGGGGCCCAACGCGCTGCACGTGGTGGTGCCCAACTCGGGCCATGGGGTGCTCGGCATCGGCTGCATGCGCGACGTGCTGTGGCGCTTCATCGATGCCGAGGACGATCGCCAGGCGCTCGCCGTGGATGCGTCCTGCGCCAAGGCCGTTCCGCGCCCGCCGGCCTACGAGCCGCTGATCCTCGTTCCGAAGGCACCGACATGATCGATGTGGCCGGACTCGCCAAGCAGTTCGTCGCCCCGCAGCCGGGCCGAGGCAACTTCTCGATCGGGCGCTCGCCGCCGCGCACCGTGAAGGCGGTGCAGCAGGTGAGCTTCCTCGCGCCCGATGCGCACATCACCGGCCTGCTCGGGCCCAATGGCGCCGGCAAGACGACCACGCTGCGCATGCTGGCCGGACTCATCACGCCCGATGCCGGGCGCATGACGGTCGACGGCATCGACGTCGTGGCGCATCCGCGCCAGGCGCTCGCGCGCATGGGCGTGCTCAGCGATGCGCGTGGCCTGTATCCGCGGCTCACCGCGCGCGAGAACATCGTCTACTACGGGCTGCTGCAGGGCATGTCGCGCGAAGCGGCCAACGACCGGGCCGACACGCTCGCGCAGGCACTCGAGATGGAGCCGCTGCTCGAGCGCCGCACCGAGGGCTTCAGCCAGGGCGAGCGCATGAAGACCGCGCTCGCGCGCGCACTGGTGCACGACCCGACGCACATCGTGCTCGACGAGCCAACCAACGGCCTGGACGTGCTCGCCACGCGCGCGCTGCGCGACGCCCTGCGCTTCCTGCGCACGCCCGAAGGCGGCGGCAAGTGCATCGTCTTCTCGACGCACATCATGCAGGAGGTCGAGCGGCTGTGCGACAGCGTGGTGGTGGTCGCGCACGGCCGCACGGTGGCGGCCGGCAGCGTGCAGGAACTGCTCGCCCAGACGGGCGAGGTCGACTTCGAGGAGGCGTTCGTCAAGCTCGCCTTCGCCGAGGAACTGGCGCACCTGCACGGAGGCAGCGCATGAACCGCATCTCGGCGGCGCGGCGCGCGCTCACCGTCTACCGCAAGGAAATCGTCGACGCCTTGCGCGACCGGCGCACGCTGATGGTCGTGTTCTTGTCCAGCGTGATGCTGGGGCCGCTGGTGCTGATCGCGCTGTCGGGCTTCATCGCGTCGCTCGAGGAGCACGCCGACAAGCGCGAGGTGGTGGTGCTCGGCATGGAGAACGCACCGAGCCTGCGCAACTACTTCGAGCGCCAGAGCTACGTCGTGAAGGTCGCGCCGCGCGACTACGAAGTCCGGTTGCGCGCATCCAAGCTGGGCGACCCGGTGGTGATCGTGCCGCCCGACTTCGACGCGGCCGTGCTGCGCGGCGACATGCCGGTGCTCGAGGTGGTGAGCGACAGCAGCAACAAGCGCTCCGAGGGCGGCGCGGCACGGGTGCAGCACCTGCTCCAGGGCTTCGTGCGGGAACGCGCCACGCTGCAACTCGCCATGCGCGGGGTGTCGCCCGAGCTGCTGGAGCCGGCGCAGATCGAGGAGCGTGACCTCGCCAGTGCCCAGACACGCGGCACCCAGATCACCGGCATGCTGCCCTTCTTCGTCATGATGGCGGTGCTCTACGGGGCGCTCAATGCGGCGCTCGACACCACGGCCGGCGAGCGCGAGCGCGGCTCGCTGGAGCCGCTGCTGATGGTGCCCGCCGAGCGGGTGGCGCTGGTGCTGGGCAAGTGGGGGGCGGTGGCCAGCCTGTCGATGCTCATTGCCGTGCTCAGCTGCTTCAGCTTCGTGCCTGCCCAATGGCTGTTGCGCAGCGACACGCTGCAGGCGATGTTCCAGTTCGGCTGGCGCGAGGCGCTGCTCTTCCTGGCGGTGCTGCTGCCCTTCGCGGCGGCGCTGTCGGCCGTGCTGATGGCCGTGGCGATTCGCTGCAAGACCTTCAAGGAGGCGCAGGCCAACAGCACCGTGCTGGTGCTCGGCGTGTCGCTGCTGCCGCTGGTGACGGTGTTCAACCAGAGCGGCGAGTCGCCCTGGCAGTTGTGGGTGCCGGCGCTGGCGCAGAACACCCTGATGACGCGAGTGCTGCGCGGCGAAAGCCTCAACCTCGAACAGATGCTGGTGCCGCTGCTCGTGTGCGCCCTGCTGACGGTGCTGGGTGTGTGGCTGGTTGCGCGCATGCTGCGCACGGCGGCGGTGCGCTGACCCTGCGCACGCCCGTTCGCCGAGCGGCATGATGACGGGATGAACTCAGCGGCTTTCCCCGACCTGGCCTGGCGCAGCTGCCCTTTCGACGAGCTCACGCCGCGCGAACTGCAGGACATCTACATGGCGCGGCAGCAGGTCTTCGCGATCGAGCAAAACTGCGTGTACCTGGATGCCGACGGGTACGACGAGGCGTCCTGGCACATTGCCGCATGGTCGGCGGTGCAGCGCATGCCGCTGGCCTACGCGCGGCTGGTGGCGCCCGGGTTCAAGTACGCCGAGCCGTCGATCGGCCGCGTGATCACCACGGCGGCAGCCCGCGGGACGGGTCTGGGCCGGGAACTGGTGCGCCGCGCGACGGCCCTGTCGGCACGCCTGTATCCGCAGCACGGCATCCGTATCTCGGCGCAGTCGCGCCTCGAGACCTTCTACCAGGAAGCGGGCTTCGTGATCGTGGGCGAACGCTACATGGAGGACGGCATCCCGCACACCGAGATGCTGCGTGCGGCGGCCAAGGCGGGGCCTGCGCCGGGATGAAGCACGCGTGCGCTCAGGCGGCGGCGCGGTGCAGGGCGCGCTGCACTTCCGACTGCCACGGCAGCGTGTGCACGATCTCGTTCAAGTGCAAGGCGGCCTGCATGGTCGGCAGGACCGCGCCACGGGCGTCGGTGAACTGCAGGTTGGTGACGAGCGCGAGCGGATCGGCCATGGCGACGACGCCCTCTTGAACCTCCACCCAGTCCCACGCCACACCGGCCGCATGGTCCCGAGACGGGTTGCCCCAGACGGTCTGCCCGCTGCAAGGATGTTCTGCGTCACCCGTGCTCAATACGCGCGTGCCAAGATGGACGAAATGCAGTTCCGGCGCGCATTCGACCTGCCACAATAGCGGCGGCCAGGCGCACACAATCCATGCGGGTGTCATCTGCGTCGGGGTCCTGCGATGTTTGAGGGGAAGGATCATGTTGAGCGAGTGTGGTGCGTTCGAATGGATTTGCCATCTGTAAATCCTTGCACCTGTAATTCATTGCAGG
>DATFAY010000253.1:0-9356 GCA_035254085.1 Piscinibacter sp. | reverse complement strand
GTCGCTGTATGCACTGTCGAGCTCGCTAGTGCGCTAGTGCCTTGGTATCGGCGACACCATCGTCGAATCGACTCGCACCGCGTATTCCGATCAGCTCGGACTTCCAGCAAGCGGGCGTTGGTGGGCGACTGCTTGTGGCCGTCCGCCGGCACTGGTGAGCGCCCGGTTCAGAGCAGTTCAGTTGACGATCCCGGCGGACTCCGAGGCACTTGCGAATCGCCTGCCTATCACGCGACGGGCGTTGAGCGCTTCAGCGGCGACCTCAATCCCGTCGGGGGGCATACGGGACAAGCAGGCGTGGATCGCGAGCCGCACGGATGGCGAGTGGGAGGCCTGGCTTTTTCGTACTTTTTTCGTACGGCCAAGAAAAAAGCACTTGGCGTCGCCGCTAAGTGCTTGTTCTCTCTACCGAATTTGGTAGGCGCGATTGGACTCGAACCAACGACCCCCACCATGTCAAGGTGGTGCTCTAACCAGCTGAGCTACGCGCCTGCGAAGCCTTGGAGTATAGCAGTACGGAAGCGGGTCACTTCCGGCGCGCCGAACGCACACCCCCCACACGGGCCACCAGGCCGAGCACCTGTGCGAGCCGAGCCGAGTCGGCGACCTCGACCGTGAAGGTCATCCAGGCGGTGCCGCCTTGTGCGTCGCGAACGGTCTGCGTCTTCACGCCGATGACGTTCATCTTCTCCTTGGCGAACACTTCGGAGATGTCGCGCAGCAAGCCCTGCCGGTCGCCTGCCTCGACCAGCACGTCGACCGGATAGAGCGCGGGCTTGTCGCCGCGGCGTTGACCCCAGGTGACGGCGATCACGCGCTCGGGCGAGCGCAGTGCCATCTCGCGGAAGTTGCTGCAGTCGCTGCGGTGGATGGCGACGCCCTTGCCGCGGGTCACGTAGCCGCTGATGACATCGGGCGGCGCCGGCCGGCAGCAGCGCGCCAGCGTCGTCAGCAGCGACTCGACGCCCACCACCAGCACGCCGCCCTTGGGCGACTCGCCTTCGCCGCGCGTGCGCTTGAGCGCGATCGCCTCGTCGGGCGTCGGCGCGGGCTCGGCCGGGCGCAGCAGGTTCTCGATGTTGCGCAGCGAGAACTCGTCCTTGCCGACGACTTCGAACAAGGCGTCCGCGTGGCGAAAGCCCAGCTGCGACGCGAGGTCGTCGAGCTTGATCGCCGTGCGGCCTTCGCGCTGCAGCAGCTTTTCCACCGCCTCGCGCCCGCGCGCGATGGTGTCGGCCTGAGTGAGCGCGTTGAACCATGCACGCACCTTGGCCTTGGAGCGCGAACTGCGCAGGTAGCCCAGGTCGCCGTTGAGCCAGTCGAGCGAGGGGCCGCCTTCCTTCACGACGTTCACCTCGACCGTCTGCCCGCTGTGCAGGGGCGTGTTCAGCGGAACCATCACGCCGTCGACCTTGGCGCCGCGACAGCGATGACCCAGGTCGGTGTGCACCGCATACGCGAAGTCGATGGGCGTCGCGCCAGCGGGCAGTTCGACCACCGCGGCATTCGGCGTGAAGACGTAGATGCGGTCGTCGAACACCGTCGCGCCCTCGACGTCGGGCTGCGCCTCGGCCTGGCCGACGAAGTCGCGCTCCCAGGCGAGTAGCTGACGCAGCACCGCCTTGCGGGCCTCGGCCACCTGGGCGTCGAAGTCGCCGGCCGCGGACACGCCCGCATAGCCCTTGACGCCGGCCTCCTTGTAGGCCCAATGCGCCGCCACGCCGTGCTCCGCGTGCTCGTGCATGGCGCGCGTGCGGATCTGCACCTCCACGGCGCGCTCGTCGTCGTCGAGCACCACCGTATGCAGCGACTGGTAGCCGTTGGGCTTGGGCCGGGCGATGTAGTCGTCGAACTCGCCTTGCACCGGCCGGTACAGCTCGTGCACGCGGCTGAGCACCGCATAGCAGCTCGGCACGTCCGGCACGATGACGCGCATGGCGCGCACGTCGAAAACGCGGCCGAAGTCCAGGCCCTTGCCCTGCATCTTCTTCCAGATGCTGTAGAGGTGCTTCGGTCGCCCGTGCACCTCGACCTCGAAGCCCTGCCCGCGCAGTTCGCTCTCGAGGCGCCGCCGAAACGCCTCGACCCGGTGCTCGCGGTCGACCCGCCGCTCGTCGAGCATGCGCGCGACCTCGCGGTACTGCTGGGGCTGGAGGAAGCGGAACGACAGGTCCTCCAGCTCCCACTTGATCTGCCAGATGCCCAGGCGATTGGCCAGCGGTGCGAAGACCTGCATGGTCTCGGCGGCCAGCACATGCGGGCACTCGGCTTTCGCCGCGGCGTAGAAGCGCAGTGTCTGCAGCCGCGATGCGAGCCGCAGCAGCACGACGCGCAAGTCGCGCGAGAACGCCAGCAGCATCTTGCGCACACGCTCCGTCTGCTGCGCCCGCTGGTCTTCGCCGACCCTGGCCTCGCGCGCCGCCCGCTGGATCTGCACCAGCTTGCGCGTATTGGCGACCAGGCTGGCATGCGAGGCACCGAAAGCCTTCGCCACCACTTCCTCCGGCTTTTGCAGATAGTCGCCGGCGTACACGAGGTAGGCCGCCGCGCGCAGCGACGGCGCTGCACCGATGGCCTGCAGGATGGCGGCCACGCCATCGGCATGCGCGAGCGCATCTTCTCCGGTGTCCAGCGGCTGGCCGGCCAGCAAGGGCTCGGCGAAGGCGTGCGCGCGGGCGAGTTGCGCGGTCTCGTCGACCGGGTGCTCGTCGAGCAGTTGAACGATCGGGGCGGCGCTCGCCGGCGCGTCCGGGGAACCGGTCTTCATGGGGCGAGCAGGAACTCCCGCACCACGGCCACCTGCTCGGCCGTCACCAAGGTCGGGGCATGGCCGATTCCGGGGAATTCATGCACCCGCGCCCTCGGGCCGCGCTGGGACATCGCCTGCGCCGTCTCGCGCGTGAGCAGGTCGGAGTCGGCACCGCGCACCAGCAGGGTCGGGCAACGGATCGCGTCGTAGGCCTTCCACAAGCCGGCCTCGCCGGCGGCGGCCATCTCCGGCGTCATCGCCTTCACGGGCACCGCGATCGCGGGGTCGTAGTGCGGCTTGAAGCCGTCGCCTTCAGGCTTGAGCATGGGTCGCGTGAGTGCCAGCCATTGCTCCCGGCCGTGCGGGCCGAAGCCCTGCGAGATGCTCGCCATGTAGTCGGCCGCCTCCTCGAGCGAGGACCAGTGCTTGGGCAGCCCGAGGTAGGCACCGATGCGCGCGATGGCCTCGGCCTGGATCGTGGGGCCGACGTCGTTGAGGACCAGCTTGCCGATGGGGGACTGGGGCAGCGACGCAAGGCCCATGCCGATCAGCCCGCCCATGGACGTGCCCACCCAATGCAGCGTCCCGGCGTTCAATCGCGCCAGCAGCGTCACCATGTCGGCGACATAGGCCGGCACCTGGTAGCCCATGGGGTCGGCCAGCCAATCGGAGCGGCCTCGCCCGACCACGTCGGGGGCGACGACACGGTACTCGCCGCACATCGCCTGCGCCAGGGTGTCGAAGTCGCGCCCCTGGCGCGACAGGCCGTGCACGCACACCAGCACCTTCGTGTTGGCCGGATCGCCCCACTCCCAGTACGCCATGCGGTGCAGCCCGCGGCTGTCAAGGCATTGGACTTGATCCAATCGTGGTCCGTGCATGCTCGTCATCATTCGCCTCTTTGATAATGGATCGTAGACCAACAGGAGGCTCGCCATGCTCAAAGGAAAAACCGCCCTCGTCACCGGCTCCACCAGCGGCATCGGACTGGGCATCGCCCTGGCGCTCGCCCGCCACGGCGCCAATCTCGTCCTCAATGGCTTCGGCGATGCCGAGGGGCCGAAGGCCCAGGTCGCCGCGCTCGGCGCGAAGGTCGGCTACCACGGCGCCGACATGAGCAAGCCGGCGGACATAGCGGACATGATGAGCTACGCCGAGCGCGAATTCGGCGGCGTCGACGTGCTCGTGAACAACGCGGGCATCCAGCACGTGGCGAACGTGGAGGCCTTTCCCGTCGAGAAGTGGGACGCGATCATCGCGATCAACCTCAGCTCGGCCTTTCATACGACGCGCCTGGCGATCCCGGGCATGCGGCGCAAGAACTGGGGGCGCATCGTCAACATCGCGTCGGCGCACGGGCTGGTCGCGTCGGCGCAGAAGTCGGCCTACGTGGCGGCCAAGCACGGGATCGTCGGCTTGACCAAGGCGGTGGCACTGGAAACCGCGACGACGGGCATCACCGTCAATGCGATCTGCCCCGGCTGGGTGCTCACGCCGCTGGTACAAAAGCAGATCGACGACCGGGCCGCGCGCGAAGGCATCGCGGTGGACAAGGCGAAAGTCGAGCTGCTGGGCGAGAAGCAGCCGTCGCTGCAGTTCGTCACGCCCGAGCAGTTGGGCGAGCTGACGCTCTTCCTGTGCTCGCCGGCGGCGGACAACGTGCGCGGCGCCGCGTGGAACGTCGACGGCGGTTGGGTCGCCCAGTGATCGCCGTCGGGCGCCTCAGCGATTGAGTTGCACGGTGCCGGCGACGTTCACGGTCACGACCGCCTTGCCGGCCTCGACCGGCAGCGCCGCGTCCTCGGGCGCTGCCGCCATCTGCGCGCGCATCATGGGGACGACGCCGCCGGGCGGCTCGCTCGCGCTGACGCCGACTTCGCGGATGGTGTAGCCGCCATACCCGAACTCGCGCGCCACCTGGGCCGCCTTGGCACGATAGCCGGCGATCGCCTGCGCGGTGACCTCCGCCTCGCTCTTCTCGCGCACCTCGCGCGACAGGCTGTAGCCCACGTGCGCGACCGTCATCGTGCCGATGCGTCCGGCCAGCTGGCCGATCGCCGGCATGTCGCGCCCCTGCACGATCAGCTCGGCCCTGCCTTGCCAGCCGATCATCTGGCCCTTGTTCGTGTAGCGCGGATAGAGCGAGAAGTTGCCGGTGTGCACCTCGAGCTGGCCCGGCTTGGCCGCACGCCGCCCCTCGCCGAGTGCCGCGTCCAGCGCCTGCTTGAGCGCCGCCTGTACGCCGGCCGCGTCCGGCCCGTCGCGGGTGGCGCTGAGCGTGATCGACATCAGGTCCTTGGTCACCTCCACGCTCGCGCTCGACGACAGGCTCACCACCCCCGAGGGCGGCGGCGTGTCTGCGCGGGCGCTCGCAATGATGGCCAGAAGCAGTGCGGCCGCGGCCGCCGGGGCAAGTCGGTTCATGGAATCGGAAATGGACAGTGGGATGGCGCCAGCCTAGCAGCCCCCACCCGTCGCGGCGACCCCCACCGCCGCGAAGCGTTCCCAGCTTCAAGGCGTTGAACGCAAGATTTGTAACAGACGGTCAGGCGGCCCAAAAGGACCTGCCAAACCTGCGCAAAATGCCGCTGTTACAAATTCGGAGTCTGCCCATGTCCACCGCACCCACTGCCCGCGCCGACCGTGTCGTCGTCGTCGACGACGACGCGCGAATCCGCGACTTGCTGCGGCGCTACCTCACCCAGGAGGGGTTCGAAGTGCTGCTCGCCGAGGACGCGAAAGCACTCAACCGCGTGCTGACCCGCGAGACCGTCGACCTCATCGTGCTCGACCTGATGCTCCCCGGCGAGGACGGCCTGTCCATCTGCCGCCGCCTGCGCGCGGCCAACGACGTGACGCCCATCATCATGCTGACCGCCAAGGTGGAAGACGTGGACCGCATCGTCGGCCTCGAGGTCGGGGCCGACGACTACCTGCCCAAGCCCTTCAATCCGCGCGAATTGCTGGCACGCATCCACGCGGTGCTGCGCCGCCGGCCGTCGCTGGAGGCGCCGGGCGCCCCGGCCAAGGAGGCCATGACCGTCACCTTCGGGCCCTTCGAGTTCGACCTCGCCCTGCGCCGGCTGTCCAAGGAAGGCGAGCAGATCGCGCTCACCACGGGCGAGTTCTCCATGCTGAAGGCGCTGGTGCGCCATCCGCGCCAACCGCTGTCGCGCGACAAGCTCGCGCAGCTCGCACGCGGCCGGGAGTTCGAGCCTTTCGACCGCAGCCTGGACGTCCAGATCTCGCGCCTGCGCAAGATGATCGAGCCGGATCCGGCCCAGCCGCGCTACATCCAGACGGTGTGGGGCGTGGGCTATGTATTCGTGCCGGATGGCACGGCCTGAGGCCGCGCCATCCGGCACGCTCCCATACACTGCTCCCCCGAGCCCCCTCCGAGCGGGGGCTCCAGCATGAATGACGAGCCGGCCCCTGGCCGGCTTTTTCAAACCCTTGGCTCCTTGCGCTAATCCTTCTCTTCGATGGCTCGTAAGCACGTCGCGCTGAGCCTCTTCTGGCGCACCTTCTTCCTGCTGGCGATCCTGCTGGCGGGCGGGGTCTTCGCGTGGACGCAGACCTTCCGCGCGATGGAGTTCGAGCCGCGTGCCGTGCAGGCGGCATCGCAGATCGCGAGCCTGGTGAATCTCTCGCGTGCCGCCTTGCGCAGCACGGACGGCATCAACCGCGTCGCGCTCATCAAGAGCATGCAGAACCAGGAGCCGATGCGCCTGCAGCCGCGCGAGCCGGCCGACAAGTGGGTGCCCTACGAGGTCGACCGCTTCACGCGCCTGATCGGCCAGGAACTGCGCTCGCAGCTCGGGCCGGACACCCTGGTCGCCAGCGAGGTCAACGGCGCGCCGGGCCTGTGGGTCGGCTTCTCGTTCGACAAGGACCCGTACTGGCTGCAGGCCGACCCGACCCGCATGCAGCCGATCACCTGGACCACCTGGATCGTCTGGGGCGGCATCGCGCTGGTGGCCACCGTGCTCGGTTCGGTGGCCATCGCGCGGCTCATCAACCAGCCGCTGCGCGACCTGTCGTTCGCAGCCAGCCGCATCCGCGAAGGCGAGTTCGACTCGCGCCTGGACGAGAACACGCTCACCAGCGAGATCCGCCAGGTCAACATGGGGTTCAACCGCATGGCGCGCGAGCTCGCCAAGGTGGAAGAGGACCGCGCGGTGATGCTCGCCGGCATCTCGCACGACCTGCGCACGCCGCTGGCACGGCTGCGCCTGGAAGCCGAGATGAGCGTCGACGACGACGAAGCCAAGCGCAACATGGCGCTGGACATCGACCAGCTCGACGCGATCATCGACAAGTTCATGGACTACGCCCGCCCGGGCGAGGTCAAGCTCACGCCGGTGCATCTGTCGAGCATCGTCGACCGCGAGATGGCGGCGTTTCGCGACCCGAGCCAGATCCGCATCACCTCGCGCGTGGCCATCGACACCAAGGTCATGGCCGACGAGACGGAGCTCGGGCGCGTGCTGCAGAACCTGTTCGAGAACGCGCGCCGCTACGGCCGTTCGACCGACACCGGCATCGCCCGCGTGGTGGTGAGCTATGCGCGCACCGGCCCCTGGGTCATCCTGAGCGTGCGCGACCATGGGCCCGGCGTGGACCCCAAGAAGCTGGGCCAGCTCACGACGCCCTTCTTCCGCGGCGACGCCGCGCGCACCGCGGCCACCGGCGCGGGGCTGGGCCTGGCGATCGTCGAGAAGGCCGTGCAACGCATGGGCGGCACCTTCGAGGTGGCCAACGCGGCCGAGGGCGGGCTGATCGCGCACATCCGGCTGAAGAAGGCACCCTGAGGCGGCGGTGCCGCCTCAGGACGAAGACCCCACCCGCGCACGGCTGCGCAAGAGGTTGCACCATCGGGCCGGTATCGGGAGATTCATCATGTCCAAGCGACTTTCCGTTCCCAAGGACAAGCTCAAGTTCGTCCTGCTCGAAGGCATCCACCCCACCGCGATCGACGCGCTGGAGCAAGACGGCTACACGAACATCGTCACGGCGCCGAAGGCCCTCGCGGGCGACGCCCTGATCGAGGTGATCCACGACGCGCACTTTCTTGGCATCCGCTCGCGCACCCAGCTCACCGCCGCGGTGCTGGAGCAGGCGCCCAAGCTGACGGCGATCGGCGCGTTCTGCATCGGCACCAACCAGATCGACCTCGCGACCGCCATGCGACGGGGCGTGCCCGTGTTCAATGCCCCGTTCTCGAACACCCGAAGCGTCGCGGAGCTGGTGCTGGCCGAGATCATCATGCTCATGCGCGGCATCCCGCACAAGAACGCGCAGCAGCATCGGGGCGGCTGGGTCAAGAGCGCCGAAGGCTCCTTCGAGGTGCGCGGCAAGACGCTGGGCATCGTCGGCTACGGCCACATCGGCACGCAGATCGGCGTGCTCGCCGAACAGCTGGGCATGTCGGTGGTGTTCCACGACATCGAGACCAAGCTGCCCCTGGGCAACGCGCGCCAGCTGCCGGTGCTCGACGCCCTGCTGGCCGCCTCGGACGTGGTGAGCCTGCACGTGCCCGAGACGGCCGAAACCCGCAACATGATCGGCGCCGAGCAACTCGCGCGCATGAAGCCGGGCAGCCACCTGATCAATGCCTCTCGCGGCACCGTGGTCGACATCGACGCGCTCACCGCCGCGCTCGACAGCAAGCATCTGCACGGCGCGGCCATCGACGTCTTCCCGGTCGAGCCGCAGGGCAACGACTCGGCGTTCGAGTCCCCGCTCGTGCGCTTCGACAACGTGATCCTCACGCCGCACATCGGCGGCTCCACCGCCGAGGCGCAGGTCAACATCGGCAAGGAAGTGGCCGCCAAGCTGATCCGATATGGCAACAACGGCTCCACCACCTCGGCGGTCAACTTCCCCGAGGTCGCGCTTCCGGAGCACACCGGGCGCAGCCGGCTGCTGCACATCCATCGCAACGTTCCCGGCGTGTTGGCGCACGTCAACGAGCGTCTGTCGGCGGCAGGCATCAACATCGCGGCCCAGTACCTGAGCACCAACGAGGAGGTCGGGTACGTGGTGGTCGACGTCGACAGTGCCGCCAGCCAGCTCGCCCTGGACCAGCTCAGCGCTGTGCCGGACACGATCCGCTGCCGGGTCCTCTACTGACCGCCGGCCCGCCGACGACATTGCCGCCCCGGACACGCGCATGAAACGCTCGGACGCGCTCATCCCCTTGTCTCGCGAGCACCACGAGGCCCTGGTACTGGCACGCCGTGCCGGCGGCTGCAACGTCGATTCAGGCGCGGGCCGCGTACTGCGCGAGCATGTGCTGCAGCGCTGGGAGGCGCAATTCGAGCCGCACTTCGCGCTGGAGGAGCTGGCCTTGTTTCCGGCGCTGGCGGCGGTCGGCCATGACATGCCGGTCGCTGCGGCGGTGGCAGATCATGCCGAGCTCAGGCAGCTCGTCGGGCGTCTGCGTCGCGGCGACGCGACCGCCCTTGCGGCATGGGGTGCCGCCATGGACCGCCACGTCCGTTTCGAAGAGCGCACGCTGTTCCCGCTGGCGCAGCGCGTGCTCGATCCCGTCGCGCTGGCCGAGTCGATGGCTCGGCCGGCACCGATCCCCGTTCCATCACCCTGA
>DATFAY010000252.1:0-2927 GCA_035254085.1 Piscinibacter sp. | reverse complement strand
GACAAGTACGTGCGGACTCGGACCCATGTTGAACAGGGCACCGTTGGACATGCCGCCCACACCGGCGGCCACGCTCACGTTGACGCCTGCCACCGCGGTCACCGGCTCCATGGCCAGCGCGCAGGGTGAGGGCCGGGGCAGTGGCTCGGCGATGATCTGATCCAACGCCGCGAACGAGCCGATGCCCGTCGCGCCCGGTGCCGCCGCGGCCACCGCGTAGGTCGTCGGCACGATCGGCTGTGCCTGGACGACATCGCCTTCGGCCGAGCCGTTGCTGCTGCCGTAGACGACCAGCAGGGTGTCGCCATCGCCGCCGGGAATGCCGTCCGGATTGATCGTCACCGGGCTGATCGCGCTGAGCGTGACGCCCGTGCGGATCTGCACGCTGCAGCCGATGAGGTTGTACGCGCCGGCCACGAAGCCGCTGTCGCGCAGCGCGTACTGCAGTTCGTGCAGCGCGATCGCGCCGGTGTTCTGGGCGTCGTCGCCGCCGGTCGTCACACGCTTGTAGCCCTCCGAGACGGAGAAGACCTGCATCATCACGACGGCCGCGATCATCCCGATCAGCAGGCCGATCATGACCTCCACGAGGCTGAAGCCGGCGCTGCGCCGGCGCATGCGAAGCGGTGGGTTCATCGCGGGGCCTTACTTGATCTGCGCGAGCACCGTGTACTGGTGCTGCGGGTCGGAGGGAGCCTCGTTGGGCGCCTTCCAGAAGATCTGCAACGTCACTTGACCATCGTTCGTCACGGCGGAAGTCGCGGCGGCATTGGGCAGCATGGCCTGCACGCCCGTCGGCGCGGTCAACCATTCATTGAACCTGGCGCCGCCGGTGGCGAAGTCGTTCTGCAGCGTGGTCGACGTGCGGTCGGTGACCCACATCTGGCCGATGAGCTGGTCGGCGAGCAGGCTGGCGTCGGAGCGGTATTTGGCATTGCTCGACTGGCGGATCGACACGACCTGCAGCCCGATCAGCGCCAGGATCCCGACCGAGAAGATCAGGATGGCGACCAGGCCTTCGATGATGGTGAAGCCGCGCTGGCGCGGGCGAACAGGGCGCTGGTTCATGGGCATCCCAAGGGGTCCGAGCTGGAGAACTTCGGGTCGCACAGGCGGATCTGCCCGCCGGCCGAGACGGCGACGCGCATGCAGCGCATCGGACCGTTGCTCGCCGCGCAATCGCCGCCGTGCGTGTTGGTGATGTTGATGTTCGCGGCGGTCGACGCCCGGCCCAGGCCGTTGAAGGTGATGGCCGAGATCGCGGTGCCGGCGGCGTCGGCGGCTGCCACTTCCGCGTTGGGCGTGCCGTCGCCAGCGGCGCGCTTTTGCACGATGCGCGGCGGCGTCGGGGCCGCCAGATCGGCACTCGGCGCGAGCCCGCACGCACCCGTCACGTCGTCCAGGCTCACGATCCAGTTGCGCCCGGCGCTGGACAGGACGCAGCTGTTGTCGAGCTTGTCGGTGAGCTGGAAGCGCACCGGTGCGTTGCGCCGGACCGCCTCGGCACGGGCCACCTGGAGTCCGTTCGCCATGGCCTCGGACGCGGTGCGGATCTGCGAGTTCTGCAGCCAGGTCGAAAAGCTCGGCGCGCCCAGCAGCAACAGGAGCGCCATCACGGTCAAGGCGACCATGAGCTCGATCAGCGTGAAGCCGGCCTGGCAGCGCGGGCTCAGCATTGGCCGCCCTTCCTGGTGGCCCAGCAGTTGTTGGGGCTGGGGGCGGTCCAGCCGGTGGCGGCGGTGAAAGTGCTGGTCTTGCCGCCGGACTGGTCGATGGTGTACTTGAAACCGGTCATCGATCCCTTGCCGTCGGCACTGATGACGTAGGTGGTCGGCGCCGCAGCGCCGGCCCCTGTGCAGGAAAAGTCGAAGTACCTGCTCGTTGTCGTGTCGGTGGTGCAGCCGGGGCCGCCGACGTAGGTTCGGTTGTCCTGGAACCACTGCTCCATCTGCACCTGCTTGGTCGCCAGCCGCGAGGTCGCTTCGGGGACGTTGCCCCGCACGACGTAATCCCGGTACGCCGGGATCGCGATCATCGACAGGATGGCCACGATCGCGACGGTGATCATCACTTCGATCAGCGTGAAACCGCGCGGCGGCCCGACCCGGCCTGGCTTCGATGGACGTTGCATGCGATCCCCTTTCTTGCCGGGAATTATGCGAAGGGACCCTCCGGTGAGTGAGGCCGTACGTCGGACCGGCCGCGCCGTCTGTCTTCGCGCGCGGGGTGGCAGCGATGCAACACCGGCCGAGGATCGCACTACGGGTCTACCCGAGTCACGGGGCCGGTGCGTGCGAGAATAGGAGTCGCCTGCCGCGCGCCACGCCGCGGCGCACACCCTCGAAGAACCTTCTGGCCGAAGCTCGGGCCTTCCCACTCGCTTGAAATCCGACAGCCTGATCGAGATCGACCACGTCACCTTCGGCTACGACACCAGCCGGACCATCCTCAAGGACGTGTCGCTGCGTTTTGCCCGCGGCAAGGTGACCTCCATTCTTGGCGGCTCCGGCTGCGGCAAGACGACCTTGCTGCGCCTGATCGGCGGCAGCAACGCCGCGACCGGCGGGCAGGTTCGCTTCGATGGCGAGGTCGTGGATCCCCGTGACGTGCCGCGCATGTACCGCATGCGCCGGCGCATGGGCATGCTGTTCCAGTTCGGCGCGCTGTTCACCGACCTCACGGTGTTCGAGAACGTGGCGTTCCCGCTGCGCGAGCACACCGACCTGCCCGAGGCGCTGATCCGCGACATCGTGCTGATGAAGCTCAACGCGGTGGGCCTGCGCGGCGCGGCGCCGCTGCGCATCTCCGAGGTGTCGGGCGGCATGGCGCGGCGCATTGCGCTGGCCCGCGCGATCGCCCTCGATCCCGAACTGATCATGTACGACGAACCCTTCGCCGGCCTGGACCTGATCTCGATGGGCGTGGCC
>DATFAY010000251.1:0-9857 GCA_035254085.1 Piscinibacter sp. | reverse complement strand
AGCCGCGCTGCAGCGCACGCTGGCAGGCAGCCTGCAGTCGATCCGCGTCGGGCCGGCGCTGCTCGTCTACCTCGATCACGCCAAGCAGCGCGACTTCCTGCGCCGCTGGGAGCAGGCGACAGGCAGCACCAAGTAGCGCCGGCCGCGGGCTTCAGGTCGCGGCCAGCGGCGCGAAGCGCACGCGCACGCACAGCCCCCGACCCGAACGCGCCGTGCCCAGCTCGATGCGCGCACCATGCGAGTCGCAAATGCTGCGCACGATGGCCAGGCCCAGCCCGGAGCCCGGGCCTTGCGCCGCGGCGCCGCGGTAGAAGCGCTCGAAGACCTTCTCGCGCTCGTCGGCGGCGATGCCGGGCCCGTTGTCCTCGACCTCCAGCACCGCGTCCTCGTCGCGGTACACCCGCACGGCGATCAGGCCAGCGTGGTCCACGTAGCGGATCGCGTTGTCCAGCAGGTTGGCCACCAGCTCGTGCAGCAGGCGCTCGTTGCCGCGCACCACCACGTCCTGCGCCCCTTCCTCGAAGCTCAGGTCGATGGCCTTCTTGCGTGCCGCAGGAACGTACTCGTGCGCCGTGGCGCGCGCCAGGTCGCTCAGGCTCACCGCGCCGGCGCGCCGGTCGTCCAGCACGGCCGGGTCCGAGCGCGCGAGCAGCAGCATCTGGCCGACCAGGTGCGCCATGCCGCGAATGCTGTGCTGCACGTCCTGCAGCGTCTCGTGCTCGAGCTGAGGGTTGTCCTGGCGCAGGCAGTAGTCGATCTGCATGTGCATCTCCGCCAGCGGCGTGCGCATCTGGTGCGACGCATCGTCGATGAAGCGTTGCCGGCTGGCGATGAGGCTGTCGAGCCGGGCGGTGTGCTGGTTGAGGGCATCGATGAGCGGGCGCACCTCGCTGGGCACCGCACTGCCGTCGATCGGGCTCAGGTCCGACGACGAGCGCGCCAGCAGCCCGTCGCGCAGGCGCACCAGCGGTCGCAGGCCGCGCGCCAGGCCCAGCCAGACGAAGACGCCGGTGGCCGCGATCAGCAGGCCCTGGCGCGCCAGGCCTTCGATCAGGATCTGTTGCGACAGGGCGCCGCGCGACTCGCCGGTCTCGGCCACCATGATGACGATGGGCTGCGACGGTCCGGCCCCGAAGAGCCGCTTGTGCAGCGCGACCAGGTGGATCGTCTCGCCGCGGTAGCTGGCCGAATAGAAAGTCGAGACGCCGTCGTCGTCGACGGTCGGCCGGCGCCGCGCCGGCAGCGGCAGGTCGTCGTAGCCGGTGAGCGTGCGGCCGTCCGGGCCGATGACGCGGTAGAACACGCGCTCCTGCAGGTTGGACTCGAGCAGCTGCAATGCGGCATACGGCAGGTCGACAGCCACCGCGCCGCCCTGCACCGACACGTTCTCCGCGATTGCGTCGGCCGACGCGAGCAGCAGCCGGTCGTAGGCCTGGTTGGCGGTGGCCACGGCGGCCTTGTTGCTGAAGTACGCGTTGAGCGCCAGCAGCAGGACCAGCGGCACCAGCAGCCAGCCGAGCAACTGCAGCCGCAGGCTACTCGGCTTCAAGGAGGTAGCCCAGCCCGCGCAGGGTCACGATCGACACGCCGGAATCCTGCAGGTGCTTTCGCAGCCGGTGGATGTAGACCTCGACCACGTCCTGGCCGGTGGTCGCGTCCATGGAGAACACCTTCTCGTACAGCAGTTCCTTGCTCGTCGCCTTGCCGGCACGCAGCGCGAGCACTTCGAGCACTGCATGCTCCTTGGGCCGCAAGGCCAGCGTGCGGCCGTTCAGGGCGAACACCCGGCCGCTGCTCTCGTAGGTGAGCGGGCCCAGCGCGACCAGCGGCGCCTTCACGCCATGCGAGCGCCGGATCAGCGCATGCAGCCGCGCCTCCAGTTCGCCGAGTTCGAAGGGCTTGACCAGGTAGTCGTCGGCGCCGAGGTTGAGGCCGTGGATCCGGTCGTTCAGGCCGCCGCGCGCGGTGAGGATCAGCACCGGCGTGCCGCTGCCGCGCTCGCGCAGGCGCTGCAGCACGGTCAGGCCGTCCATGGTCGGCAGCCCCAGGTCGAGGATGACCGCGTCGTACGGCTGGGTGAGCAGCAGGTGGTCGGCATCGGCGCCGTCGCGAGCCTCGTCCACCGCGTAGCCCGCCTGCTGCAGCGCCTTGGCGAGCCAGGTGGCGAGCTTGCTGCTGTCTTCGGCGAGGAGGAGTCGCATTCGCTGGGCCGTTCGTGATGCGCGTCATCGACGGGCCGGCGCGCCTGCCAGGGCTTTCCCTAGGTCAGCCCAAAGTAAAGCGGCTTGAAAGCTGGCGGCACGCACACTGCCTTCCGTTGATGGACACGGGTTGCGGCGGTCAGTGTAGATCGGCGACCTTGGCGCGCAGCAGGTTTCCCGTTGCGGCGGCAGGCGCCGCCGACCCAGAATCGTCGCGCATCGCCGCCCCCGGGTCCGCACATGTTCCACCGCCCGGGGCCTTCCGCAGCCCACGGGCACCAACCAAGGAAATCGCAAATGTTGAACAAGCGCACCGCATGGAGTTCGATCGTCCTCGCCGCCGCGGCCACCTTGTCGGCCAGCGCGATGGCGGCCGACAAGGTCACCATCATGGTCGGCGGCTATGAGAAGCAGATCTACCTGCCGGCCAAGCTGGCCGAGCGCCTGGGCTACTTCAAGGACGAAGGGCTCGACGTCGTGCTGCTCAACGAGCCCTCCGGCGTGGATGCCGAGGTGGAGCTGATCGCCGGCTCGGTGCAGGGCGTGGTCGGCTTCTACGACCACTGCATCGACATGCAGGTCAAGGGCGAGTCGATCGAATCCGTGGTGCAGTTCAGCCAGGCGCCCGGCGAGGTCGAGCTGGTGTCGACCAAGCACCCCGAGATCAAGTCCATGGCCGACGTGAAGGGCAAGACGCTGGGCGTCACCGGCCTGGGCTCGTCGACCAACTTCCTGACCCAGTACCTGGCCGTGAAGAACGGCGTGCAGCTCGGCGAGTTCACCAACCTGCCCGTGGGCGCGGGCACCACCTTCATCGCCGCGATGCAGCAGGACAAGATCCAGGCCGGCATGACCACCGAGCCGACGGTGTCGCGCCTGCTGAAGTCGGGCGAAGCCAAGGTCCTGGTCGACATGCGCTCGCTGGAAAAAACCAAGGAAGCGCTGGGCGGCACCTACCCGGCGGCGTCGCTGTACATGGAGACAGGCTGGGTCAACAGCCACAAGGACACGGTGCAAAAGCTGGCCAACGCCTTCGTGAAGACGCTCAAGTTCATCAACACCCACAGCGCCGCCGAGATCGCCGACAAGATGCCGCCCGACTTCTACGTCGGCGACAAGGAGGGCTACACCAAGGCGCTGGCCGACGGCAAGGGCATGTTCACGCCGGACGGCGTGATGCCCGCGGGCGGCCCGGAGACGGTGCTGGCCGTGCTGTCGAAGTTCAAGAAGACCCTGCAGGGCAAGAAGGTCGACCTGTCCAAGACCTACACCACCGAGTTCGTCAAGAAGGCGAAGTGATCGTGCCCGACGCCACCGAACGCAACAGCCCGGCCATCGAGCTCATCCGCACCAGCCGGCGCTTCATGACGCCGGATGGCAAGTCGATGACGGCCATCCGCGACTTCACGATGACGGTCGAGCGCGGCGAGTTCGTCGCCATCGTGGGCCCGACCGGCTGCGGCAAGTCGACCACGCTCAATCTCGTCACCGGCCTGGCCAAGCCGTCCAGCGGCGAGGTGCGCGTGTTCGGCCAGCCCGTCAACGGCATCGATCCGCGCATCGGCTTCGCCTTCCAGACCGACGCGCTCTTTCCGTGGCGCAGCGTGATCGACAACGTGGTGGCCGGCCCGCTGTACCGGGGCGTGGCCAAGGAGGAGGCCTACGCGCGCGCCGAGAAGTGGCTCGCGCGGGTCAACCTCACCGGCCACGAGAACAAGTACCCGCACCAGCTCTCGGGCGGCATGCGCAAGCGCGTCTCGCTCGCGCAGACCTTCATCAACGAGCCGCAGATCCTGCTGATGGACGAGCCGTTCTCGGCCCTGGACGTGCAGACGCGCGTGCTGATGCACGACGAGCTGCTCAGGCTGTGGTCGGAGGCGCAGGCCTCGGTGCTGTTCGTCACGCACGACCTCGAGGAAGCCATCGGCCTGGCTGACAAGGTCTACGTGCTGACCGCCGGCCCGGCCACGGTGAAGTCGGTCTACTCGATCGATATTCCGCGTCCGCGCGTGGTCTCGGAGATCCGCTACGAGAAGCACTTCATCGAGCTGTCGCAGACCATCTGGAACGACCTGCGCGAAGAAGTCATGATCGGCGCCGCGCGCACCGCCGTGGCCGCTTGAACCTCGCCATGCGCGCCCGCCCCTCCCGCCAGCCCCTGCGCGCGCTCGGCCTCGCGTCCCTGCTCGCGGCCGGCACGCCGGCATGGGCGCAGGTGCTCGTCGGCCAGACGACCGGCGTGACCGGCATCTCCGCCGCCGCGGTCAAGGAAACCGGCGCCGGGGCGGCGCTGTGGATCGATGCGGTCAATGCCAAGGGCGGCGTCAACGGCCAGCGCATCGAGGTGATCACGCTGGACGACAAGTCCGAGCCGGCCCTGGCGGCGGCCAATGCGCGCACGCTCATCGAGCAGCGCAAGGTCGTCGCGCTGTTCCTCACCCGCGGCACCCCCACCAACGAGGCGATCCTGCCCGTCCTCGACGAGCACGGCGTGGCGCTGATCGGCCCTTCCACCGGGGCTATGGTCCTGCACAAGCCGGTGCAGCCCCACGTGTTCAACGTGCGCACGCCCTACCAGGTCGAGGCCGAGCGGGCGATCGCGCAGTTGGCCAGCATGGGCATCTCGCGCATCGGCGTGCTGCAGACCGACGATTCCTTCGGCCACGACGCGATGCAGGGCGCCCAGCGCGGCCTGGATGCTGGCCACCTGAAACCGTCGCTGGTGCAGGTGTTCCCGCGCTTCAAGCCCGACTTCTCCGGGATCGCCGCCGAGGTGGCGGCCAAGGACCTGCAGGCAGTGATGGTGCTGGGCTCCGGCTCCGCGGTGCAGGCCGCCGTGAAGGCGATCCGGCAGGCAGGTTCGCGCGCGCAGGTGCTGGCGTTGTCGAACACGGCGTCGGGAGGCTTCGTCAAGGGCCTGGGCCCGGATGCCCGCGGCGTCATGGTGACGCAGGTCTTTCCCAGCGAACGCGGCCTCGGCGTGCCGATGGTCAGGCAGGCCAGCGAGCTCCTGCACGCGAAGAAACCCGCCGCCGCACTCACGCCCGCGATGCTCGAAGGCTTCGCGGCAGCCAAGGTGCTGGTCGAGGCGCTGCAGCGCGCCGGCCGCAACCCCACGCGCGACGGCGTCCAGCACGCGCTGGAGACCATGTCGCACTTCGACCTCGGCGGCCTGGCCGTCGGCTACGGCCCCGCCGATCACACCGGCCTCGAGCTGTCGGACCTGTCGATCGTCGGCGCCGACGGCCGCTTCCAGCGCTGAGCGCGAGGCCGAAGGGTCCACTGATTCAACCTTGCCTTCAACACATGTCCGCTCTAACCTCCCCATCCATCGCCGGCATCGACCGGACTACGGAGACTTCCATGTCCAGCCCCGAGGGCGTGGCCCCCACCCCTGTCTATCGAGCCGGCACATCGGACGCGGAGATCGAGGCCGCCGCCGCGGCCGCGGCACGCAAGCGGCGCCGCACGGTGCTGGCCTGGCGCTGGTTCATCCTGATCGCCTTCCTCGGCGGTTGGGAAGTCGCCACCCGCACGCACCTCATCAAGGCGCTGTTCTTCTCCAGCCCGTCGGCGGTCGCCGCGCGCCTGTACGAATGGGTCACGCAGGGCGCCGACGGCGTGTCGCTGTGGTACCACCTCTGGGTGACGACCGAGGAGTCGCTGATCGGCTTCTTCACCGGCGCGATCGCGGGCGTGCTCATCGGCGTCGCGCTGGGCCGCAACAAGATGGCCGCCGATGTCTTCTCGATCTACATCAAGCTGATCAACTCGGTGCCGCGCGTCGTGCTTGCACCGATCTTCATCATGCTGTTCGGGCTGGGCCTCACCTCGAAGGTCGCCCTGTCCTTCGTGATGGTGTTCTTCGTCGTGTTCTCCAATGCCTTCCAGGGCGTGCGAGAGGCCGACCGCTCGCTGATCGCCAATGCGCAGATCCTGGGCGCCTCGCAGTGGCAGCTCACGCGCACGGTGATCGTGCCGTCGGCGATGAGCTGGATCTTCGCGTCGCTGCACGTGAGCTTCGGCTTTGCCATCGTGGGCGCGATCGTCGGCGAGTTCGTGGGCTCGCGCTACGGCATCGGCCTGCTCATCAACGTGGCGCAGGGCTCGTTCGACGCCGCCGGCATGTACGCCGCGATCGTCATCATCATGGGCGTGGCGCTGACCGCCGAGTACCTGATGACGCTGCTCGAGCACCGGCTCGCCAAGTGGCGTCCAGCGCCGCTGCAGGAAACCGCCTGAGGTCGGCCCCGCTCCAAGGCTTTTCTCAACCCATCAGGATCTGCATGCTGTGTTCGTAGCGGTCGGTGAGCCGCTCGAACACCGCCAGCAGCGCCTCGCTGCTATCGGCGAGCGCCCTCTGGCCGTCCGGGCGCCCCACCAGCGCGAGCGCGCGGGTCAGCGCGCCCCAGCCGCGGCTGGCCTCGTCCAGTGAATCGCGGATCTCGGGTGTGGTGAGCGGCGCGCCCTCGAGGTAGGCCAGCCCCATTTCGAATTCTTGCCGCGCCTTGTCGGCCTCGGCCTGCGCGGCAGCCGCGGCGGCGCCCCTCAACACCTCGCCCAGCAGCGCCTGCTTGGCCAGGCGCTGCGACAGCATGCGCTGGCGGCCCGCCACGTTCACCACGTGCAGCCGCGTCGCGCCGCCGGCCGACTGCAGCTGCGCCACCAGCCGGTCCGCGTGCAGCAACACCCGCTCGGCCAGCGCGTCGAGCTGCGCCAGGCGCCGCGTGTCCGTCGGCTGCGACAGCGCCTGCCTCAGCTCCGCCCACGTCGAGGCCACCGCATCGACCAGGTCGCCGTAGGTGGCGCTCGACAGCCCCTTGGCAAGCGATGCGAGGCTGGTGTCCAGGCGCGACACCGACTGCTCGATCAGTTCCTGAAGCGGCGAACGCGCCTCCAGCGCCTGCAACGCGCACAGCTTGATCAGGCGCTGCGAGAGCATGCGCAGCTGCCCCGCCCGATTGACCGCCTCCGCGCAGGCCGCCGTCTCGATCACGAGTTGCGACACCTTGCCCACGCGCTGGTTGCTGTGCATCGACGCGGTGCGCAGCAGGCGAAAGGCCTCGTCCTCGGACAGCGGGCGCGCGCGCATCAGAATGCCCTTGGCGCGATCGACCAGCTTGCGCTCCTCGAAACGGTGCGCCAGCTCGGCGACCTCGTCGCGCAGGCGCCGCTCGTGGGCGAAGCGCGCCTGCGCGAGGTGCACCAGCGGGCGAAGCCGGGCCGCCGCGTAGCCGTTGACCACATAGGCGTGCACCCCGGCGTCGAGCGCACGCACCATCTTGTCGGCATCGGCGTCGGCGGTGAACAGCAGCACCGGTCGCGGCGCAGTGGCGCGCAGGGCCTGCAGGAGCTCCAGCACCGTGTCGTCGAGCGATGTCTCGCACAGCACCACGGCGTCGGGTGCCCACTTCGCGGCTTCCTGCACCAAGTTGCTTCGCTGCACCGCACCAATCACGTGAATGCCGGCCGCTTCGAGATCGGTCTGCAGCGGCGGCGCGGCCGGCGCGGAGGGTTGGAGCAAGAGGCAGGAAATCATCGGAAGAGAAGGCGTGGCGCGAGGGAAGACAGGCGACTTGCGCTGCAAGGAACGAACCATAGCAGCGCAGCCATCGCCCCACTGGCACGGTGCTTGCAAATTGCGCTGCGGGTGTGACGCTGCACCCGGACCAGGCCTTCCGCACGGCCGGTCATGCCCACAACGCCGTGGGCAGTCATGTGCCTCCCTCCCCGGATCGACCGAGGACTTCGCCGGAGACCGTGATGCTCGAACTCGCCCGTTCCCTGCTGCCGTGCCCAGCTGCGTTGCCAACGACGGCAGCGCGCTTCGCTCCTGCCTGAGCCGCCATCGGAACGAACTTCGCCTTCACTGCCATCGCCCCATGTCCCACTTCAAGAATTTCGTGCGCGCCGGACACGGCCCCACCCTGTTCGCCGCCTTCCTCTACTTCGCCTTCTCGTGCTGCATCTGGGTGCTCAACGGCGCGATGGCGCCGTTCATCAGCGAGACCTTCCACCTCTCGCCCGCCCAGAAGGGCCTGATGCTGTCGGTGCCCATCATCGCCGGCGCGCTGATGCGCTTTCCGCTGGGCGTGCTCGCCCAGTACATCGGCCGCAAGAGCGCGACGCTGGTCGAGATGGGCCTCATCGCCGCGGCGATGCTGTACGGCTTCTTCTTCGTGAAGAGCTTCGACGACCTGCTCGCGATGGGCGTGCTGCTGGGCATCGCCGGTGCGAGCTTCGGCGTCGCGCTCTCGCTCGGATCGGGCTGGTTCCCCTCGCGCTACAAGGGGCTCGCGATGGGCCTGGTCGGCGCGGGCAACGTCGGCACGGCAGTGTCGGTGCTGGTGGCGCCTCCGCTGGCGAACTGGCTCGGTTGGCAGGCGGTGTACGGCGTCGCCGCGGCGGCGGTCGCGCTGCCCATGCTGGTGATGATCGCCTTCGCCAAGGAGCCGCCCGACGTCGACGCGCACGCCGGATTGCGCGACCACGTCGCCTGCCTGTTCGAGAAGGACGGCTGGGCCTTCAGCCTGATCTACGGCGTGAGCTTCGGCGGCTTCATCGGTCTCACGACCTTCCTGCCTTCCTACTACTACGACCAGTTCGGCGTGAGCAAGGTGCAGGCC
This sequence comes from Piscinibacter sp., assembly GCA_035254085.1. Lineage (GTDB taxonomy): Bacteria > Pseudomonadota > Gammaproteobacteria > Burkholderiales > Burkholderiaceae_C > Albitalea. Next base: position 1,030 of record DATFAY010000251.1, on the reverse strand, counting down.
GGCCAGCTCACCATGCTCGCAGCCTTCATGGGTGCCGCGGTGCGGGTGGCGGGCGGCTGGCTCTCCGACCGCTGGGGCGGCGTCAACACCTTGACGCTGGTGCTGGCGGTGGTCGCGGGCTGCCTGGTGCTGGTGGGCTTCTCCTCGGGCTCACTGGCGCTCACCACCTTGCTGCTGATGCTGTGCTTCGCCGCGCTCGGCGCCGGCAACGGCGCCCTCTTCCAGCTGGTGCCGCTGCGCTGGCCCACCACCACGGCGGTGGCGGGTTCGATGATCGGCGAGATCGGCGCGCTCGGCGGCGGCCTGGTGCCCAACGCGATGGGCTTGTCCAAGCAGTACGCCGGCACCTACGCGTGGGGCTTCGTGCTGTTCGCGCTGCTCTCGCTCGCGATGCTCGGCGTGTTGCGGGTGATGCAGGTCCGCTGGACGCGCACCTGGGCCGGCCGCGGCGGCCGCGCGCACGGCACCGTGCCGCCTTCGCGCCCGCACTTCGAGCCTGCGGCCTTCGACGCCCAGGGCCTGCAATCCTGATGCACGACGCGAGCCTCGACTGGCACTTGCCTTGCTAACCCGTCACGACGACGACGCGACACGGAGAACCTCGATGAAGAAGATGAAGCTGGTGATGGTGGGCAACGGCATGGCCGGCGTGCGCACCCTGGAAGAGCTGCTCAAGATCGCGCCGGAGCTCTACGACGTCACCGTGTTCGGTGCCGAGCCGCACCCCAACTACAACCGCATCCTGTTGAGCCCGGTGCTCGCCGGCGAACAGACGCTCGACGAGATCGTGCTCAACCCGCTGTCCTGGTACGAGGAGAACCGCATCGACCTGCACCTGGGCAAGAAGGTGGTCGACATCGATCGTCGCCGGCGCATCGTGCGCGCCGAAGACGGGACCGAGGCCGAGTACGACCGCCTGCTGCTGGCGACCGGCTCCAAGCCCTTCGTGCTGCCCGTGCCCGGACGCGAGCTCGACGGCGTGATCGCCTATCGCGACATCGCCGACACCAACGCGATGATCGAGGCGGCG
>DATFAY010000250.1:0-21592 GCA_035254085.1 Piscinibacter sp. | reverse complement strand
GTTGGCGGCGCACACTGCGCGCATCGGCATGGAGTGGTGCAACGCGACATGGACTTCTCCCGACATCGAAGCGACCCTCGGCGCAACATCATCGGCTTCGGCTTCGTGGTCCTGTTCCACGTCGCCATCGTCTACGCGCTGGTGACCGGCCTGGCGAAGAAGGTGGTCGACGTGGTGCGCGCCCCGGTCGAGACCAAGATCATCGAAGAGATCAAGAAGCCGCCGCCGATGCCCGAGGTGGTGGTGCCGCCGCCGCCGAGGCTGGAAGCGCCGCCGCCGCCGTTCATCCCGCCGCCCGAGGTGCAGATCGCCGCGCCGCCGCCGGCGCCGACGATCACCGCCGTCACGCCGGTGGCGCCCACCGCGCCGGCCACGATCACGCCGATCACCCCGCCCGCGCCGACCGCGCCCGCGCGCCCGGCGCCGACCGCGCCGATGTCGGCCGCGGTCGTCTGCTCGAACTACACGTCGGTGATGGGCGACGCCGGCTACCCGCGCGAAGCGGTCCGCGCCGGCCTCGACAAGGGCGAGGCGCTGCTCGAGTTCACGCTGGCCGCGAACGGGGCGGTCAAGGACGTCAAGGTGGTGCATGCCACGCACCCCATCTTCGCGCGCAACAGCATGCGCATCGTCGAGCAGTACAAGTGCCAGGGGCAGGGGCACGACGTGGTGGTGCGGGTCCCCTTCAGCTACAAGCTGGATTGAGGTCGAAGGCGGTCGACCCGGCTTCCGTCGCGCATGCCGTGCCGGCCGCGCTCGCACATGTCATCCGGCCGCCCTCGGACACGTCATCCCGGCGAAAGCCGGGATCCACGCGATGCGCCGACGGTGGATCCCGGCTTTCGCCGGGATGACAGTCTTCGCAAGGATGACAGCCTTCACAAGGATCACAGCCCTCAGCGCGACGACAGCCGCTTCACCGCCCCCACGAAGCGCGCGAGCGTCGGCGAGCGTGAATGCAAAGGCAGGCGGATGTCGATCAGCTGGAAGCGCCCGCGTGTGGCGTGGGCGCGCTCCAAGGCCGTGCCGAGTTGCGCGACCGTGTCGACCCGGCAGCCGTCGCCGCCCATGCCGGCGGCCATGCTCGCGAAGTCCCAGGTGCCGAGCTCGTTGAAGTCGGCGTCGGGCTCGAAGGCATGCAGCATTTCCCATGCGGCGTTGTTGAACACGAGCACGATCGGGTCCCAGCCATGGCGGGCGGCATTGCCCAGCTCCCAGCCGGTCATCTGGAACGCGCCGTCGCCGACCAGGATGATCGGTCGCCGCCCGGTGGACGCCTGCAGGCCCAGGCCGGCCGGCACGCCGTAGCCCATGCCGGCGTAGTAGCCGGGCGCGATGAACGCGGTCGGCGTGATGTCCATCGCGGTGAAGAGACAGTCGCCCACGTCGCAGGCGAGCGGCATTGCGCCGTGCCGGCGGAACAGATCGTTCACGGCCGTGGCGATGTCGGCCGGCTGCACTGCGGCGTTGCCGTCGGCAGCGGGCTGCGGCGCCGGCGTGACCCGCGCACGCGCCGGCGGCACCAGGCGCGCTCCGCGTGACGGCACGCGCTCGAGCAAGGCGTCGATCAGCCGCGACAGCGGCAGGTCGGGGTACACATGATGTCCCATGACCACGCGGCCGCCCAGTGCCTGGATGGCGTAGCGCAGGTCGATGCGCTGCGCCGACACCGCGAAGTTGGTGTCCGAGACGATCACGCCCAACAGCAGCAGGCCGTCGGACTGTTCCACCTCGGCCGACACTTCGGGGTCGCCGGCCAGGCCCAGATAAGTGCCGCGCAGCGCGATGCCGTGGTCAGTGAGCAGCCCGCGTCCCATGAAGCTCGTGACCACCGGCACGCCCAGGCGGCGCGCGAGCTCGGCCACCTTCGCTTCGAGGGCGTAGCGGCGCACCTCGACACCCACCATCAGGACCGGCCGCTGCGCGGCGCGCAGGCGCTGCAGCAGCTCGTCGGCGCACGCCGCCAGCGCCTGTGCGTCGATCGACGGCTCCTCGCTGACCGGCACCTCGGCGCAGGGCCGCGCCGGCATGTCGCGTGGCACCTCCAGGTACACCGGCCGCGACTCGCGCAGGGCCGTATCGAGCACACGCGCGATCTGCTCGGGGGCGTGGCGGGCGTCGTCCAGGCGCGCCTGGTCGGCGGTCAGCTCGCTGAAGACGCGCCATTGCGAATCGAGCGTCTTCACCTGGTGGTGCAGCAGGAATCCGCTGCTCGCCTCGTGCGCGGCCGGTGCGCCGGAGAGCACGACCAGCGGCACCCGCTCGGCATACGCGCCGGCGACGGCGTTGACCAGGTTGAAGGCGCCGGCGCCATAGGTCACCGCGGCCACGCCGAGGCCGCCGCGCATGCGCGACGCCGCGTCGGCCGCGAAGCCGACCGCGGGCTCGTGCGACAGCGTGACCAGCGGGAGGATGCGGCTGCGCTCGATCTCGCGAAACAGCGGCAGCGCGAAATCGCCCGGGATGCCGAAGACCTCGGTGGCGCCGCGGCGGGCGAGGGCATGCAGGAGTTGTTCGGTGAGTGTCATGGGTTCTCGTTCAGCCGGGACGTCCGTCGGCGCGCGGGGTGCCATACCAATGGCCATAGCGCCAGGCCCAGGTCGCGCACACGCCGCACCAGGCGAGCGCCGCGAGCGCCAGCAACGGCGTCGCCGCCGGCAGGCCAGCCGCGGCCAGCACGCCGGCCGTCACGCGGGTGACGATCGCGGCCTGCAGCAGCCAGAACAGGCGCCACACGATGTCGTCGGCGGCCAGCGTGCGGCCGCCGTGGCCCGCGCTGACGCGGGTGGCCATCGCGATCAGGGTCGAGCCGAGAAAACCCATGGTGTAGGCATGCAGCGGCCCCAGCCCGAGCGACACGGTGCCGTCGCTGGCGGCGGCCAGCGCATGCGACACGCCCGCCAGCACGAAGGCGAGGCCCAGCCAGACGAAGCCCAGGTGCAGCATCGCCAGCAGCCGGATGCGCAGGCTCTGCACCAGTCCCCAGCGCACCGCCAGCATCAGCAGGCCCAGGCCGACCGGCAACTCGACTGCCGACTGCACGGCGCGCAGCGCGAGCGGCAAGGGACCGAGAAAGTTCTCCGCCAGCGTGCACACGCCTTCGAAGACGAGCATGCTCACCAGCGACCAGAGCAGCCACAGCGGCCGCCACGCGTCGAGCACGGGCAGCGCCGAGGCGGTGAAGAAGGGGATCATGCGGTGCGACACCGCGCAATACACCGGACCGATGAAGAGGTACAGCGCACCGAGCGCCGCCGCGCGTACCAGCAGGTGGTTGCCGCTGGCCAGGCCGAACGCCGCGCTCCACATCGCGAGCACGCCCATGGCACCGGCCACCGCGACGACGCTCGCGTGCACCCGATCGGGCACGGTGCTGGCGCGCAGCAGCCCCACGAAGCGCCACCACAGCTGGGTCCAGCCGAAGGCGACGGCCGTCATGCCGAGTGCGCACAGCACCGACGCGATCGCGGCGTCGGCGCCATGAACGCCGAGCCCGAACACCAGCCAGCCGGCCAGCTGGGCCAGCAGCGAGGGCAGCAGCACACGCGCATCGACCGGCGGGCGGCCCAGCCACTTCGGCCCCGCCGTGAAGAGAAAGCCGGCAAAGAACAGGGGCATGAAGCCCAGCGCCATGACGAGCGCGTGCGCCTCGAAGCGCGGCAGGCCGAAATGAAGGTCGAGACCTTGCTGCTGCGCCACCATCGCCAGCGCCCACCACAGCGAGCTGCCGGCCAGCATGAGGGCTGCGGTGGCGAAGGCGAGGCGGTGCGGCGCGGCATACAGCCACGCGATGCGCCAGCGCGCGGCCGGCAGCGAAGTGGTCGTCATGGCGCGCGACTGTAGAGACGCGGCCCCCCCATTTCCGTGACCGGGATCAATTCCGCGGGCGAAACCCGGCGGCTACACGGTGCGGGCGCGCACCCGCACGCCTTCCTTCACGGCCGCGGGCGGGTAGACGATGACGCTGGCGCCCGCCTCGAGGCCGGATCGGATCCAGGCCTGGCTGGCGTTGCGCCCCCCCAGTTGCACGGGCACGATGCGCGCCCGCCCGCCTTGTACCGCGAACACCGCCATGCCGCCATCTTGGCCCTCGGGCCCTTGAGGCAAGGGAAAGACCGCGCTCACCGGCACCCACAGCACGTCGTTCACGGCCAGCGTGACGATGCGCACGCCGACGCGGTAGCCGTCGCCAAGCTCGCGCCATTGCTCGGGCGGGCTGGTGATGTCGATCAGGACCTTGACGCGTTGCTCTTCCACCCCCAGCGCCGACACCTTGGTGAAGGCGCCGGGCTCGACCAGCCGGACGCGCCCCTCCAGCGGCTGCGCGCCGCCCCAGCGCTCGATCGACACGCGCGAGCCGGGGCGCGCCTGCAGCGCATCGGTGGTGAGCAGCTCGGCCACCACCTCGAGGCGCCGCGTGTCGCCCAGCTCGACCAGCGGCGTGCCGAGAGCGACGGTCGTCTCGCTGCTCTGCACGACCCGCATCACGCGGCCGGCCGTCGGCGCGCGCAGCGCGAAGCCGCGCGCGTCGCCCTTGCCGCTGCGCTGCACCGCGAGCAGGGCCGCGCGCGCCTGCTCCACCTCGTGCAGCGCGACGTGCCGTTCCTCGGCGGCGGCATCCAGTTCCTTCTGCGCGGCCAGCGCGGCCAGCCGGTCGGTATCGAGTTTGGTCGGCGAGACGAAGCCCTGGCGCGCGAGCTGCTCGCTGCGCTGCACCTCGTTCTGTGCCTGCTGCAGCGCGACCTTGGCGCCCTCGATGCGCGCCAGCACCCGCTGGACGTTGGCCTGGGTCACCTCGACCCGATGCTGCTGCTCGCGCAGCGTGCGCTCGTCGAGCATGGGGCTGAGCGCGGGCGTGAGCGTGGCGATCACGGCGTCGGCCTGCACCTCGTCGCCCTCGCGCAGCGTGATGCGCGTGAGCTGCCCGGCCAGCGGCGCCGAGACCACGAAGCGGTCGCGCAGCCGCGTCTTGGCGTCCTCGTCGACGCTCATCTCGAAGTGGCCGCGCGTGGCTTGCGCCAGCTCCACCTCCACCGGCCGCGGGGCAAAGGCCCATGCCAGCGCCGCCACGGCGGCCACCGAAGCGGCCGCCACATAGACCCAGGTTCTCTTCTTCATGCAAGTGTTTCCTGTCAGCTGCGGCGGGTCAGGCGTGCCGTCCGACGCATGAGGCGGACGGGTCAAGCGGCCGCCGCGGAGCCGGCTTCGCCGGTCCGCTGGGGGCGCCCCCTTGAGGGGGAGCGCCGAAGGCGCTTCGGGGGTGGTTCATGTCAGTCTCTCGTTTTGAGTGCGGCGACCATGTCGAGCCGGTCGATGCGCCGGCGCACCACCAGCGCGCTGGCGACGCCGGCGATCACCACGCACAGCGCCGCCCAGGCATAGGTGCGCGCGCGGATGACGACCGGAAAGAAGAACTGGTCGCTCTTGAGCAGTTCCACGATCAGGTGGGTGAGGCCGAAGCCGAGTGCCATGCCCAGCGGCAGCGCGATGCCGATGACGATCGCCATCTCGCCCAGCAGCAGCCCCGACACCTCGGCGCGGCTGAAGCCCAGCACCCGCAGGCTCGCGAGTTCCCAGGCGCGCTCGGCCAGCGCGATGCGAGCGTTGTTGTAGACGACGCCGACCGCGATCACCGCCGCGAAGCTGGTGAGGATGGTGCTCATGATGCGCACGTTGCGCGCGCTGATCTCCTCCATGTTGCGCAGCATCGTGGCCTTGCTGAAGGCTCCGGCCACCCGCGGCAGCAGCTTGGTGGCCTGCAGCAGCGCCGGCTCGCGGCCGCGCTCGATCGCCAGCACGAAGCCGGTGGAGATGTCGCCGTCGCCGAGCGCGCGGTTGAGCGAGGGGCGGTCCATGTAGGCGTTCAGGCCCATCATCTCGCGCACCGTGGCGCCGACGGTCAGCTCCAGCGTGCGCGGGCGGCCTTCGAGCACCTCGACCTGCACTCGCTCGCCCACGCGCACGCCCAGCTTGTCGGCCAGGCGGTCGGTGATGACCAGGCCGCGGCCGTCGAGCAGAGTCTGGCGGTTGCTTGCATCGATCACCCGGTACAGCTGCGCGCGTGGCGCATAGCCGCGGATCATGCTGCGCTCGCGCCGGTGGCCGTGAATGAAGGTGACCGGCACGAAGCGCGTGGACTCGACCATGGTCACGCCGGGCAGCCGCTCGAACTCGCGGCGCGTGCTGTCGTCGGCGCCCTCGACCAGCCATACCGCGACATCGCTGCGCATCGCGAGGTTGAACTGCGAATCGACGACCACCTCGATCGCGTCGCGAAAGAAGTTGCCCATGACGACGATCGCCACCGCCGCGGCCACGCCGCCGATGGACAAGCCGGTGCGCAACGGGCGTCGCTCCATGTTGCGGATGATCATGCGCAGGGCGGGGCCGATGCGCTGGATGCCCAGGCGCTCCAGCAGCGTGCGACGGTAGCGCCCCGGCGCGGGCGGGCGCATCGCCTCGGCGGGCGCGAGGCGCACCGTGGCGACGATCGCGTTGAGCGTGCCCAGCACCGCGGTGCCCACCGTGATGCCGGCGCTGACGACCAGCAGCCAGGGCGCGATGCGGTGGTCGAAGCGCGGGAAGTGGAAGAACTCGGCATACAGGCCGGTGAACATGGTGCCCAGCCGGTCGCCGACCACCACGCCCAGCGCGAGGCCCAGCGCCACGATCAGCAGCACCAGCTTGAGGTAGTGCATGCCGATCGAGCGGTTGGGGTAGCCCAGCGCCTTCAAGGCCGCGATCTGCTCGCGCTGGGTGGCGACCAGCCGCGACACCACGACGTTGAGCAGGAAAGCGGCGACGCCGAGGAAGATCGCGGGCAGGACCGTGCCGAGCACGCGCTGCTCCTTGATCTCGTTGTCGAGCATCGCGTGCGAGGTCTGGTCGGCACGCCCGTAGGCCTCGCGCCCGCCGTAGGGCGCGAGCACCTGCGCCAGGCCATCGATGACCGATTGCTGCGAGGCCTGCGGCGCCAGCTTCACGGCGACGCGGTTGAATGCGCCGTTCATGTCGTAGGCGGCGGCCAGCGCCTCGCGGTCGACCCAGAAGACGCCGAAGCCGCGCATGTCCGGCATGCCCCACAGGCCGGCGAAGATGAACTCCGGCGACAGCGCGGTGCCCACCACGACCAGCTGGCGCTGCTTGCCGTTGATGAGCGCATCGAGCCGGTCGCCGGGTTGCAGGTGGCGCGCCTGCGCGAAGCCCTCGGAGACCAGCGCTTCGAGGCTGCCGTCGGAGCGCAGGCCGCTGGCGGCGTCGAGGGCGCGCCCGCTGCTCACGCTGACCCGGTTCATGCGCGGCGGATGCCGGCGGTCCACCCCGATCAGCTGGCCGATGATCGGGTCGGGCACGCCGGCGATCTGCACCCGCACGACTTCCTCGAGCGAGGTCTGCACGTCGGCCACGCCGGGAACCGCGCGCAATGTCTCGGCCAGCGCGTTGGGCGCGCGCTTGACGCCGGCGAAGACGTCGGCGAAGCGGCCGTCGGCATAGAAGCGGTCGCGCGCGAGCGCCAGCGAATCGACCGCCGACAGGCTGGTGAGGAAGCCGCCGATGCCGCTGGCCACCACGAGCGCGATCGTGATCGCCTGGCTCCACATGAGGCCCAGGTCGCGCAGCAGCTTGCGGTCCAGTGCACGCATGGCGTCCTACCAGGACAGCTCCGAGGGCTGCAGCTTGCGGGCGTTCTTCTCGATGCGCTGGATGCGGCCGTCGCCCAGGTAGATGACGCGGTCGGCCATGCCCGCGATGGCGGCGTTGTGCGTGATCACGACGGCCGTGGTGCCCAGTTCCTGGTTGATGCGTGCGATGACCTCCAGCACCAGCTTGCCGGTCTGGTAGTCGAGCGCGCCGGTGGGCTCGTCGCACAGCAGCACGTCGGGGCGCTTCACGATGGCGCGGGCGATCGCCACGCGCTGCTGCTCGCCGCCGGACAACTGCGCCGGGAAGTGGTCGCGCCGCGGCGTGAGCCCGACGCGATCGATCGCATCGTCGATCGGCATCGGATGCTCGGCGATGTCGGTCACCAGCGCGACGTTCTCGCGCACCGTGAGGCTCGGGATCAGGTTGTAGAACTGGAACACGAAGCCGACGTGCTCGCGGCGGTAGGCGGTGAGTTCCGCTTCGCTCGCGCCGGTGAGCTCGTGATCGCCGAAGCTCACCTGGCCGGCCGTGGGCACGTCCAGCCCCCCGAGGATGTTCAAGAGCGTCGATTTGCCGCTGCCCGAGGGGCCGAGCAGCACGATGAACTCGCCGCGCGCGATCTCCAGGTCGACGTCGCGCAGCGCCTGCACCTCCACTTCGCCGGTGCGGTAGGTCTTGGCCAGTCCGCGGGCGCGAAAGACGTTGGCGGTGGTGATGGCAGCGGGCGCGGCATCCATCGAGACAAGGCTAGGCGTCGAGCGGCACGCCGCCCGCCCAGCGGCTCACCCATTCGTCCCACAGCTCCTGCTGGGCGGCGGCGACGGACTGCTGCCAGGCGACCAGCGCCTCCCACTGCGCGCGTTGCACGCCGAAGAACGCGTCCGCGAAGCCGAACATGGCTGCGAAGTCGAAGGGCGCCGGGAGCGCCGCTTGCCGAGGGGCAGTGCGTGTTGCGTGGGCCATGGCATTTCCTGAAGAATCGGAAGGGGCGTCATCAAATCTATGCTGCGGACCGCGGGCGGGCTTGATGCACCGCAACTGCCGCGCCGCACGCCGGTGATTGCGCTTCGTCAAGCGCTCGCGCGCCACGTGCACAACCATTGGACTGCAATGAGCAACGAGCACGACCTGGCCGACTCGACCCGGCGCATGCAGGCGCTGCGCCGCCGGCTCGAAGCCGACGGCGCGGGCAGCGTCGAACTGCACGAGACGCACATCTCGTGGGTCCTGCTGGCCGGGGACTTCGCATACAAGATCAAGAAGCCGGTGAAGCTGCCGTTCCTCGACTTCTCGACCTTGGCAGCGCGCCGGCATTTCTGCGACGAGGAGTTGCGCCTGAACCGGCGGCTCGCCCCATCGCTGTACCTCGAGGTGATCGGGATCCACGACACGCCGGGCGGCCCGGCCTTCGGCGGCGAAGGTCCGGTGGTGGAAGCGGCGCTCAAGATGCGGCGCTTTCCGGCGCGCGCGCTGCTGAGCGAGCGCCTCGCGGCCGGGTTGCTCACTGCCGACCACATCGACCGGCTGGCACGGCGCATCGCGGCCTTCCACCGCGACGCAGCGGTGGCGCCGCCCGGCAGCGACTTCGGCTCCGCGACGCTCAACGAGCGGGCGACGCGGCGCGTGAGCGAGGCGATCGACGCCTGGCTGCGCCGCATCGAGGTGCCGGGCGCGCAGGCCTGGCCGGCGCTGCGGGAGTGGCTGATGCGGGAGCTGCAGCGGCTGGCGCCCTTCTGGGCGCAGCGTCGCGAGGGTGGCAGCGTGCGCGAATGCCACGGCGACCTGCACCTGGCCAACACGCTCGTGCTCGGCGACGAGGTGACCGCCTTCGACTGCATCGAGTTCGACCCCGCATTGCGCTGGATCGACGTGATGAACGACGTGGCGTTCACCGTGATGGACCTGCTCGCGCACGGACGCGCCAGCCTCGCCTTCCGCTTCCTGGACGGCTGGCTGCAGGAGAGCGGCGAATACGACGGTCTGCCTTCGCTGCGCTTCTTCATGGTCTATCGGGCGCTGGTGCGCGCACAGGTGGCGGCCCTGGGCGAAGCGCAGGACCTGCGGGCCGCGGGCGCGCCCGACGCCTGCGACTACCTGCGCCTGGCCGTTCGGCTGGCCGACGCCGGTGAGCCGCGGCTGGCGATCACGCACGGGCTGCCCGGATCGGGCAAGACCTTCGTGTCGCAGCACTGGCTGGAGCAGGCGGGCGCGGTGCGCGTCCGCTCGGACGTCGAGCGCAAGCGGCTGGCCGGCCTGGCGCCGCTGGCTTCGTCCAAGGATCGGGTGCCCGGCCTGTACGACAGCGCCGCGACCACCCGCACCTACGAACGCCTGCTCGCGGTGGCGCGCGTGGTGCTGCGCTCGGAGTATCCGGCGATCGTCGATGCGGCGTTCCTGCGCCGCGACGAGCGGGCCGCCTTTGCGGCGCTGGCGCGCGAGACGGGCGTGCCCTTCACCATCATCGACTGCCGGGCCGCGCCCGAGGTGCTGCACGAGCGCCTGGTGCAAAGGCAGGCCGCCGGGAGCGACGCATCCGAGGCCGACGTGGCCGTGCTGGAGCGGCTCGCCCTTGCCGCCGAGCCGCTGGACGACGCTGAACGCGCGCACGCGATCGTGGTCGACGACGCCCGCCCGGCGCGCATCGCCGAGCAGTGCGCCGCGTGGCTCGGGTCAGCGCAGGCCGGCGCGGTGCAGGCGTGAGCGCAGCGCTTCGATCTGGTCGAGCAGGTCCAGCACCAGCGCCGTGCCCGCGGGGCTGAGCTCGAGGTCGCGCGCCAGGCGCTGTGCCGAGCGCGCGCGGCGCAGGGCGGTGCCGCCGAAGCGCCATTCGTCGGGGCCGCTGCCGCGCGGCTGCAGCACGCCTTCGTCCACCAGCGCGATCAGCTGCGCGCGATCGACGCGGCAGGCGCGCCCCAGCTCGGCGAGCGTGAATTCGACTTCCTCTTCGACGACGATGCCGTGCACCACGGCGCTGGGTTGGTCGGCCATCGTCTTCATGCCTCCAGGTTGCGGCGCGGATCGAAGCTCGCGAATGCACTGGCCATCGCGCGGTAGGCCTCCTTCGCGGCGGCGCTGTCGGCCGCGGGCAGCGCGCTGCCGAGCACCGCGTAGAGGTCGCCCGGCGGGTTGCCCGGCAGTCCCTTGCCCTTGAGCCGCAGCTTGCGGCCCGGCGCCGAGCCGGCCGGAATGGTCAGCTGCACGCTGCTGCCGTCGGGGATGGGCGCCGTGACCGTGGCGCCCAGCGCCGCTTCCCAGGGGGCCAGCGGCAGGTCGAGGTAGACGTCGCGCCCATCGACGCGGAAGTGCGGATGCGCGAGGAAGGCGATCTCCAGGTAGAGGTCGCCGGCGGCGGCGCCGTCGCCCTGGCCCGCGCCGCCCTGGCCGGACAGGCGCAGGTGCTGGCCTTCGCGCACGCCCTTGGGGATGGTCACGTCGAGCTGGCGCTCGTGCATGGTGACGCGCCCCTGGGCGTCCATCACCGGCACGCGCAGCGAGATGCTGCGCCGCGCGCCGAGGTAGGCGTCGCGCAGCTCGATCTCGATCTTGGCGTGGCGGTCTTCGCCGGCGGCATGGAAGGCGCCGCGCGCACGCGCGCCGGCGCGGCCGAACAGGGCTTCGAAGAAGTCGCTGTGGTCGAAGCCCTCGGCGCCGCCGAAGTCGCCGCCGCTGAACTCGAAGCCGCTGTCCCAGCCCGGCGGCGGGCGGAACTCCTGGCCGCGCTGGTAGCGCTGGCCGACGTCGTCGTACGCGGCGCGCTTCTCGGGGTCGTTCAAGGCTTCGTACGCTTCGGAGACCTCCTTGAAGCGCGCCTCCGCGTCGGGCTCCTTGCTCACGTCGGGGTGGTACTTGCGCGCCAGCTTGCGGTAAGCGCGCTTGATGTCGTCCTGGGTGGCGCTGCGTTCGACTCCGAGGGTGGCGTAGTAGTCCTTGAACTCCATGAATCGATTCTGTCAGTGGGCCGTCGCGCACGGTAGGCCGGGTCGAGTAACCATCGCTTGAGCCCGGTCAAGCATCGGGCGCCCGGCTTGCTCTGGCGCAAGGTCGGCGCTCGCCGGCTGCGGCAAGGTGTGTGCAAGCGGCTCACCCCGCAGTCCGAAGGAGACGGAGTCTTTCCATGAGCCTGAGCCTCATCGCGCTGCCCGGCGCCGAAGCCTGTGCCGATCGCCTGGCCACCAAGCTGGAGGCGGCGCTGTGCCGGCTCGAGCACCGGCGCTTCGCCGATGGCGAGCAGTACCTGCGCGTGGCCGACGACGTGCAGGGCCGCGACGTCGTCGTGGTCGCGCAGCTGCGCAACCCCGATCCGCAGCTGCCCGCGCTGCTGTTCCTGGCCGATGCGCTGCGCGAGCTGGGTGCCCGCGGCGTCGGCCTGGTGGCGCCCTACCTGCCGTACATGCGCCAGGACGCGCGCTTTCGCCCCGGCGAGGCGGTCACCTCGCGCAGCGTGGCCAAGTGGATCTCGTCGTCCTTCGACTGGCTGGCCACCGTCGATCCGCACCTGCACCGCTTTCCCACGCTGGACGCGCTCTACAAGCTGCCGAGCGCGGCCGTTCCGAGCGCCGCCGCGGTGGCGCTGTGGATACACGGCCACGTGAGCCACCCCTGCATCGTCGGGCCCGACGAAGAAAGCGAGCAGTGGGTGGCGCAGGTCGCCAACCTCGCGCGCTGCCCGTACACGGTGCTGGGAAAGCGCCGGCTCAGCGATCGGCAGGTGGAGCTGCGGCTGCCCGACCTCGCGCCGCTGCGCGGCCACACGCCCGTGCTGGTCGACGACATCATCGCCAGCGCGCACACCATGGCCGAGGCGGTGGGCCGCCTGCGCGCGGCCGGGCTGCCGCCGGCAGTCTGCGTGGGCGTGCATGCGGTCTTCGCGGGCGATGCCGCCGACCTGCTGCGCCGTTCGGGCGCGGCACGCGTGGTCACGTGCAACACGCTCGCGCACCCCAGCAATGCCATCGACGTGAGCGAGGCGCTGGCCGAGGCGGTTCGCATGCTGCGCTTCGAGCATCCCTCGCAGGGCGTGCGCATCATGGCCTGAGAACGCCGAGCGAACGGCCCATTGCCCGGCCCGGCCGAGTGGGTCCATGATCGGCGGCCCGAACTGGCCGCCTGCCCCGGGCGGCGCGGAGTCTGATGTGTGGTGGAACCCCTGGCTGGGATCGATGGCGATGGACGTCGCAGCGGCCTCGCGCGCGTTGCCCGAGGCGCTGAAGCGCCTGCAGACGCAACGGCTCGCGGCGCTGCTTCAGGCGGCCCAGCAACGCTCGCCGCTGTACCGCGAGGTGATCGGCAGGCGGGACCCGCAGCGGCTCGCGCTGCACGAGCTGCCGGTGATGACCAAGCCCGAGCTGATGCAGCGCTTCGACGATTGGGTCGGCGACCGGCGACTGCGCCTGGCGGACCTGCGGCGCTTCATGGCGGACCCGGCCCGCGTCGGTCATGAACACTTGGGCGAATACCTGGTGTGGGAGAGCTCGGGCAGCGGTGGCCAACCGGGCGTGTTCGTGCAGGACGCTCACGCCATGGCGGTCTATGACGCGCTCGAGGCGCTGCGCCGGCCACAGCTGCAGCCGCTTCGGCGTCTCGTCGACCCCTTCTACGCGGCGGAGCGCATGGCCTTCGTGGGCGCGACCAACGGCCACTTCGCGGCGACCGCCTCGGTGCAGCGGCTTCGCCGGCTCAACCCGTGGCTCGCCGCCGGCATGCATAGCCTGTCGTTCCTGCAGCCGGCGCGCGACCTGGTGGCCGAGCTCAATGCGCTGCGGCCCACGGTGCTCGCGACCTACCCGACCGCGGCGCTCATGCTGGCCGAAGAAGCGGCCGCCGGCCGCCTGCGCATCGGCTTGAAGGAGGTCTGGACCGGCGGCGAGGCGCTCACCGACGCGATGCGCGGCGTCATCGGCCGAAGCTTCGGCTGCCCGGTGGCGCAAAGCTACGGGGCGTCCGAATTCATGTCGATGGCGAGCGAATGCCGCTGCGGCATGCTGCATCTCAACAGCGACTGGCTGATCCTCGAGTCGGTGGACGAGCAGGGCCGGCCGGTGTCCGAGGGCCAGGCCGGCTTCACCACCTTGCTCACCAACCTGGCGAACGCGGTGCAGCCGGTGATCCGCTACGACCTCGGCGACCGCGTCACGATGCACAGCGCGCCTTGCCGCTGCGGCTCGTGGCTGCCGGTGATCGAGGTGCAGGGGCGGGTGGACGATTCGGTGGTGCTGCGCGACGGGGAGGGCCAGTCGGTGCGCCTGCTGCCCCTGGCCCTGACGACCGTGCTGGAAGACGAGGCCGGCGTGTTCGACTTCCAGTTGGTGCAGCAGGGCGAGCAGGCCTTGTTGCTGCGCCTGGCCGCGGGAGGCGCCGACGGGTCGCGCCAGCTGCGGCGTGCACGGGGCGTGCTGTCACGCTATCTGCGAGCGCAGGGCCTGCCAAGGATCGCGCTCGAGGCGCATTGCGGGCAACCCGGCGTGCGCGGCCGAAGCGGGAAGGTCCAGCGCGTGGTGGCCCTGGCGCATCCGCACGCCCACTGAACTCGGCGCGTCTCAGCGGGCCGCCCAGCGCTCCATTCGGCGCCAGCTGCGCCACAGCGCCAGTCCAGCGGCGAGCGCTCCACGCAGCGGCGTGCGGCGCAAGGCGAAGAGGGCGGCAACCGGCAGCAGCCAGCGGGACGGATGCGCACGCAGCCCGTCCCAGGCCCGCGCCGTCCAGGCCGCGGGGCTCAGCGCCTGCGACAGCATCACCAGGTCGCGGTGCAGCTGCAGGCGCTGCAGGTCGCAGCGCAGCACGAGCAACTCGCGCTGCAGCGCCAGTTCCCGGCGCGAGCGCCTGCTCATGGCGTGTCCTCGGCGGACAACGCGCGGCGGTCCTTGTCCAGCTCGGCCAGCGTCGCCTGCAGCAGCCGCGGGCGCGCCGCAGCCAGGCGCTGCCAGCGCCAGAGGCAAGCGGCGGTGCCGGCGAGAAAGACCGCGCTGAGCGCGCCGAGCGCGACCAGCCGGTTCTGCGGCTCGCACCACAGCACCAGGAAAGCGGCGGCCAGGCCGATGCCGATGATGAAGAAGAAGAGCGCGCAGGCCGCGACGATCGCCTGCTGCACGAGGCAAAGGCGCTCCTCCTCGAACTCGAGGGCCAGCAGCTCCAGGCGCGTCTGGCCGACCTCGATCAGGCTCGCGAGCAGTTGCCGCGACGCGGCGCTCAGGCCCGCGAGCGACGCACCTGCCGGTGCGGGCATCAGCGGCGAGCGGCCAGGAAGCCGATCAGCAGCCCGGCCGCGGCGGCGATGCCCATGGCACCGTAGGGATGCGAGTGGGCGGCCTGGTCGGCCGCGCGCGCCGCCTTGCGGGCCTTGTAGGCCGCGGTGTCTTCGAGCTCGTCGAGCTGTGCCCGCATCTCGCGGATCTGGCCGAGCAGCTTGTCGCGTGCGGTGTCGAACTTCTCGTCACCGCTGCGTGCAGCCGCCTTCAGGAACTGATCGGCTTCGTCGACCATGTGGCGCAGGCTGTGGGCCAGGCTTTCCTTGCCGTCGGAAGTCGCGCTGGGGCTGGAGGGGGTGGCGGTGGTGGTGTTCATGATCGATCCTTCTGGACGACGGGAGACGGGGCACACGAGGGCATGCCTTCCGAATCGATGCTAGGCAGCGTCGCACCCCTCGTGTTGCGCTGCGTCAAGCGGTGGAACAAATGCTTCGCCACCTCGGCGGACGCGAGGTAGGCGAGCGTGAGTGCGGCCATCCAGGCCAGCACCGGCATGGGCAGCGGCACGAAACCGAACAGCGCGGCCGACGGCACGAAGGGCAGCGCCACGGCGACTGCGACGATCGCGAGGCTGCCGGCAGCCAGCCACGGCGAGGGCCGGTCGCGCCACGCACTGCGTGCCGTGCGGATGACGAAGATCACCAGCACCTGCGTGGCCATCGATTCGACGAACCAGGCGGTCTGGAACATCGCCGGCGTCGTCTTGATCACCAGGTACAGCACCGCGAAGGTCAGCAGGTCGAACAGCGAGCTCAGCGGCCCGAAGCACAGCATGAAGTTGCGGATGTACGCCAGGTCCCAGCGTCGCGGCGCGAGCAGGTCCGCGTCGGCCACCCGGTCGGTCGGGATCGCGAGCTCGGAGAGGTCGTACAGGAAGTTGTTGAGCAGGATCTGCAGCGGCCGCATCGGCAGGAAGGGCAGGAAGAGCGCCGCGGCGGCCATGCTGGCCATGTTGCCGAAGTTGGAGCTGGTGGCCATCAGCACGTACTTGGTGACGTTGAGCTGCGTGCGCCGGCCCTCGCGCACGCCGTCGCGCAGCACCGCCAGGTCGTGTTGCAGCAGTACCAGGTCGGCCGCCTGCTTGGCGACGTCGACCGCGGCATCGACCGAGATGCCCACGTCGGCGGAGTGCAGCGGCGGCGCGTCGTTGATGCCGTCGCCGAGGTAGCCGACGACGTGGCCGTCGGCCTGCAGGGCTCGCACGATGCGGTTCTTCTGCTCGGGCGTGACGCGGCAGAAGAGGTTGGCGCGGGCGACCGCCGCGCGCAGCGCGCGGTCGTCCATGGTCGCGATCTGGGCGCCGGCGAGCACCCCGTCGACCGGCAGGCCCAGCACGCCGCACAGGTGCCGCGTCACGGCTTCGTTGTCGCCGGTGACGATCTTCAGCGCCACGCCGTGCGCCTGCAGCGAGCGCAGGGCCTCGGCGGTCGAGAGCTTGGGCGGATCGGCAAAGGCGACGAAGCCGGCGAAGACGAAGTCGTGCTCGTCGGCGGCGGACACGTCGGCGTCCTCGTCCGCGATGCGCCGGCTCGCCACGGCCAGCAGCCGCAGGCCCTGCGCGCTGCATTCGTCGAACAGGCGTGTGATGTGCGATCGCGCGGCATCGTCCATCGGCACGATCCCTGCCGGCGTGTCGACAGCGACGCTCAGGCGAACGATGTCCTCGGGCGCGCCCTTGACGATGAGCAGCTGCGCGCCGTCGCGCTCCAGCAGCACCGAGACGCGGCGGCGCTCGAAATCGAAAGGCACTTCGTCGAGCTTGCGCCAGGCCGAGGCGTCGATCGATCGGTGGGCCAGGATCGCGTCGTCCAGCGGTGCCTTCAGGCCGGTCTCGAAACGGGCGTTGAGCCAGGCCAGCTCGAACACGCGATCGTTGTCCGCGCCGCCGGCGTCCAGCACGCGCTCGACGCGGAGTTGCGCCTCGGTGAGCGTGCCGGTCTTGTCGGTGCACAGCACGTCCATCGCGCCCAGGTCCTGCACGGCGGCCAGGCGCTTGACGATGACCTGCTTGCGTGCCATGCGGACCGCGCCGCTGGCGAGCGTGACCGACACGATCATCGGCAGCAGCTCCGGCGTGAGGCCGACGGCGAGCGCGACCGCGAACAGGAACGACTCCAGCAGCGGCCGGTGGTACAGCGTGTTGACCAGCAGCACGATCAGCACCAGCGCCATCGTGGCGCGGGTGAGCAGCAGTCCGAAGCGGCGCGTACCGCGCTCGAAGGCGGTGGGCGGCGGGTCCTGCGCGAGCGTGTGCGCGAGGCGGCCGAGCTCGGTGCGCGCCCCGGTGGCGCACACCAGCAGGCGGGCGGCCCCGCTCACGACGCTGCTGCCCATGAACACCGCATGGTCGCAGTCGAGCGCCTCGGCTGGGTTGCCGCCGCCATCTCTCGCGTGCTTTTCGACCGGGTAGGCCTCGCCGGTGAGCGCCGCCTGGTCGACGAAGAAGTCGGTGGCCTGCAGCAAGCGACCGTCGGCAGGGACGAGGCTGCCCGCGGTCAGCTCGACGCAGTCGCCGACGACCAACTCCTGCGCAGGCAGTTCCACGCAGACACCGTCGCGCCAGGCCCGCACGCGCAGGGCCACCGAATGCTGCAGCGCCTGCACGGCGCGGCCGGCCCGATGCTCCTGCAGCAGGTCCAGCGTGACGCTCATCACCACGATCACGGCGACGAAGCCGAAGCTCACGCGGTCGCCGGTCAGCGCGGAGATCAGCGAGGCGGCGATCAGCACCAGCGTCAGGGGATCCAGCAGCCGCGCCACGATGCGCCGCGCGAGCGAGCTGCCAGCCGCAGGGCGCAGTCGATTGGGGCCGTCGCGGCGCAGCCGCGCCGCGGCCTGGCGGCGGGTCAGGCCTTGCGGCGTGCCGTGCAGCGCGGCCTGCAACTGCGCCAGCGACGCACTCCACCACGGCGAGGGCGTGGTGCCGCGGTGCGAGCGGGGGGGCGGACGTGGGGGCATGGCGGGCAGCTGTCCATTACGGCACCGGTGGCGGCGGCCGGCGTTGCGTTGGCGCAATCGGGCGGAACTCGCGGCCGCGCTCGATACAAGGCGCACACCGTCCGTTCACGCAGCGTTTCCGAGCGATGCCTTGCATTGCCGGGGCGTTTGCATGCGCCGCCTAGATTTGCATGCAGGCGGCTCGGACAACGGGCCCAAGGAGCCAAAGATGAATGCAAACCATGCCACCGCGGATTACGAACTGCGCTTTCGCTCGCTGTTCAACGAGGGCCGCGCCTATGCCTTCCCGTGCGACGAACAAGGCCATGTGAACATCGACGCGCTCAGCGAGCGCGCGCGCCTGAACTACCTCTATGCACGCACGGTCATCGGCCGCGAGCTCGCCATGCCGGCGGTGTTGCGGTCGAACCTGCAGTAGGGCGGCGCCCAGGCGGCGCCGGGCTTGAGCGCCGTCAAACGCCCGGTGCCCGCGCGCGCCGAGACTGCGCAGGTGTCATCACGCGCGCCATCGCGCAGGAGCAGCGCCATGTACCAACGCATCCTCGCCCCGATCGACGGCAGCCCCACCTCGCAGCGCGGGCTCGACGAAGCCCTCGGCCTGGCCCAGCGCCTGGGGGCGTCGCTTCGGGTGCTCAATGTCGTCGATGCTCGCTTGCTGCTGTCGGAGGTGTCGGCCTTCGCCGCGCCCGAGCAGCTTCTCGAGGACTGGCGCGCCGCGGGTGACAAGATCGTGGCCGACGCCGTCGCGCGGGCGAAGGCGAAGGGCATCGCCGCCGACGGCGCGGTGCTGTGCGATCCCGGCTACCGGGTGTGCGACCTGATCGTCAAGGACGCCGGCGAGCAGCATGCCGACGTGATCGTCATGGGCACCCACGGGCGGCGTGGGCTGCGCCGGCTGGCGCTGGGCAGCGACGCCGAGATGGTGCTGCGCGAGAGCCCGGTGCCGGTGCTGCTGGTGCGCGCGGCCGACGCGGATGTCCCGCAGTGACGCGCGGCATGGGCGCCTCGTGGCGAAGCGCATCCTCATCATCGAAGGCCATCCCGACCCGGGCGCGGCGCGCCTGGGGCACGCGCTCGCCGAGGCCTATGCCGAGGGCGCCGCGGCCGCCGGACACAGCGTGCAGCGGCTGCAGGTGGCGCAGCTCGACTTTCCGCTCCTGCGCAGCAAGGCCGACTGGGAGTCGGGTGCCGTCCCCGCAGCGCTGGAGCCGGCTCAGCACGCGATCCGCTGGGCCGAGCATCTGGTCCTGATCTTTCCGCTGTGGCTGGGCGGCATGCCCGCGCTGCTCAAGGCGTTCCTGGAGCAGGTGGCACGTCCGGGCTTCGCACTCGGAAAGGGCGGCCCCAAGGGACTGCCGGCCAAGCTGCTGCGCGGCCGCTCGGCGCGCATCGTCGTGACCATGGGCATGCCGGCCTTCGTCTATCGCTGGTACTTCTTCGGCCACAGCCTGCGCTCGCTCAAGCGCAACATCCTCGGCTTCGTCGGCGTGGCGCCTGTGCGGCAGACGATCGTCGGCTCGGTGGACGCCTTGAGCGACGCCGACCGCAATGCGTGGCTGGCACGCCTGCGCCGGCTGGGGCAGCGGGCCGTGTGAGCGGCGCTCAGCGTGCCTTGCGCACATGGTCGGCCGCCTGGCGCAGGTCGGCCAGCCAGGCCTCGTAGGCGGCGGCGCGCTCGGCCTCGCCGACCACCCGCAGCAATGCGGACGGATGCAGCGTGACGAGCACGCGCCGGCCGTCTTCACGTGCCAGCCGCTGCCCGCGCATCGACATCACCGCGACCGGGTGACCCAGCAGCTGTCGCGCGGCGGTCGCGCCCAGCGCGACGATCGCGGCCGGCTTCACGTGGGCGATCTCGCTTTCCAGCCAGTGCAGGCAGGCCGCGGCCTCGCGCTGCGCCGGCGTCTTGTGCATGCGGCGCTTGCCGCGCAGCTCGAACTTGAAGTGCTTGACCGCGTTGGTCACGTACAGCGCCTCGCGCGGCCAGCCGAGTTCCGCGCACGCGCGGTCGAGCATCTGGCCGGCCGGTCCGACGAAGGGGCGTCCCTGCCGGTCCTCCTGGTCGCCGGGCTGCTCGCCGACCAGCATCAGCGGCGCGTGCACCGGGCCCTCGCCCCATACCGTCTGCGTCGCATGGAAGCCCAGGGGGCATTCGCGGCAGCCCGAGGCAGCCTCGCGCTCGGCGTCCAGGGCATGTAAGTCCTGCTCCCGGGCGGAAGCGCTTTCCGGCTTGGCGCGGCGCGGAGTCGGCGGCTTGCTCATGCGGTGACCAGACAGATCGGAAGGATCGTCCTGACCGCACGCAGCAAAGAAAGAGCCCGCCGAAGCGGGCTCCTTTGGGGCGCCGAGCGTGGCGCTACTTGGCGCCGCTCGCGGCCGCCGAGCCGGCGTCGGCTGCGGCGGGCGTCGATGCCGGCAGCGGCACCGCGGGCGCGGCCGTGGTCGACGGCGCGCTCACCGTGGCCGGCGCCACATGGGCGGTGGTGCCGGTGGCGGTGCTGGCCATGGGCAGCAGCGGCACGATCAGCAACGCCACGATGTTGATGATCTTGATCAGCGGGTTGACGGCGGGGCCGGCGGTGTCCTTGTACGGATCGCCCACGGTGTCGCCGGTCACGGCCGACTTGTGCGCATCCGAGCCCTTGCCGCCGTGATGGCCGTCCTCGATGTACTTCTTGGCGTTGTCCCAGGCGCCGCCGCCGGTGCACATGGAGATCGCGACGAACAGGCCCGTCACGATGGTGCCCATCAGCAAGCCGCCGAGGGCGACCGGGCCGAGCAGCAGGCCGACGAGGATCGGCACGACCACCGGCAGCAGGCTCGGGAGGACCATTTCCTTGATCGCGGCCGAGGTCAGCATGTCGACGGCCTTGCCGTACTCGGGCTTGCCGGTGCCTTCCATGATGCCCTTGATGTCGCGGAACTGGCGGCGCACTTCCTCGACCACGCTGCCGGCGGCGCGACCCACGGCCTCCATCGCCATCGCGCCGAAGAGATAGGGGATCAGGCCGCCGATGAACAGGCCCACGATCACCATGTGGTTGCTCAGGTCGAAGCTGACCACCATGTTGCGCGCCTCGAGCGCGTGGGTGTAGTCGGCGAAGAGCACCAGCGCGGCGAGGCCGGCGGAGCCGATCGCGTAGCCCTTGGTGACCGCCTTGGTGGTGTTGCCCACCGCGTCCAGCGGGTCGGTGATGTCGCGCACGCTGTCGGGCAGCTCGGCCATCTCGGCGATGCCGCCGGCGTTGTCGGTGATGGGACCGTAGGCGTCCAGTGCCACGACGATGCCCGCCATGCTCAGCATGGAGGTGGCGGCGATCGCGATGCCGTACAGGCCCGCGAGCTTGAACGACAGGCCGATCGCGATGCACACGAAGAGCACCGGCCAGGCCGTGGACTTCATCGACACGCCGAGGCCGGCGATGATGTTGGTGCCGTGGCCGGTGGTGGAGGCCTGCGCGATGTGCTGCACCGGCTTGTAGTCGGTTCCGGTGTAGTACTCGGTGATCCACACCATGGCGGCCGTCAGCACGAGGCCGACGATGCAGGCGCCGAACAGGCGCATTTGCGTGCCGCTCTCGAACAGCGCGTTGTCGGGCATCACCGCCTTGGTGATGAAGAAGAAGCCCACCAGCGAGATCACGCCGGCCACGATGAGGCCGCGGTACAGCGCCGGCATCACGTTCTTCATGCCGGGCGAGGCCTTGACGGCGCTGCAGCCGATGATCGAGGCGATGATCGAGAAG
>DATFAY010000249.1:0-2736 GCA_035254085.1 Piscinibacter sp. | reverse complement strand
TCAATGGCCCAGCGGGATCAGCGCGCCTTGCAAGGCCTTCAGGCGACGGCCCATCGGCGCGTACTTGCCTTCCAGAGTACAGACGATCAAGTGCACCGGCCAGCCGACCGTGCCGGCCACGCGTTCGACGATTTGCGGACCAGTCTCCAGGCGCGGCGGGGCATCGTCGAGCTCGAGTGCCAGCACATAGGTCGGCACCTCGGGCGCGGCCGGCAGCACACGTCGCGCCAGGTATGCCCGCGCGACGCCCGCTGCGTGGGCTTGCACCAGCGCCAGCACCGCCTGCATTTGTTCGCTCGGAAGATCGGGGTCTCGCAACTGATGGCGAAGGTCGATCTGCTGCAACTGCGGCATCACCGTCTGCTCCCACCGGTCACGCGCCATCCAGCGCTCCTGGTAGTCCTTGGCACGCGCATCGTCACGCCCCTGCAGGAACTCGAAGGCTCGCTCGCAGGCCGGCTTGGTCGCATCGGCGTCGAGCGCCATGGCACGCTCGACAGACTCCAGCCCGCCCTCATCGCCCTTCGACAGCCGCCACACGCCTTCCAGATAGGGCCCGAGCGCGTTGTCCGGATGAGCCGAGACGAACGCTGCCAGATCGTCTGAGAAGCCCGCGTCGTCCTCACACGCGAGGCACAAGCGCAGGCGTTCGGCGTGCTCATCCGGCGTGGGCTCGGCCGTTGCGCGCAACTCGGCAAGACGTCTGCGCTGTTGTTGCGCGGCGTCGTGCCGCTCCTTCCACCCCTTTGCCACCTCGTCTCGCCAGGTCGACCCGATGCGCTGTCGCACGCTGTCCAGGCTCGCGCCCAGCCACGCGCATGCTGCGGAGGGACCTTCGAAAGCGCCCGGCAGCTGATCAGCGGGTGACGCCTGGGCGACCTGCAGGGCGCCCAGGCGTGCACTCAGCGGCGGGTGCGTGTCGCTCACGTTCGCCGGCAGGGCCAGGGCGCGGCCGAGCCAGCGTTGTCCGTCCTCGGCAGTGAAGCGGTTGGCGGCGGCTGCCCATCGCGACGCGATGTCTTCGGTCGGCATCGGACTGTGCAAGCTGTGCCGAAACGAGTCCTGCAGGAAGCCGCTGAAATGCGCGCTGTTCACGTCGACGCGCTTGAGCGCGGTCGCCGTGACCTCGCCCCCTGCCAGCTCCGCGGCCGCGGCGTCGGCCTGGTATTCATTGGCGCGCGCCAGTACGAAGGTGTAGCCATTGAAGTACGGTGCGTACCACTCGACGAGGCGACGCAGCGCCTTGCCGGCGGCGCCTTTCCAGCGATGAGAGACCGCATGCACTGTGGTCCAGCTCAGGCGCAGCCGGTAGATGAAGGCCGCGAACCGGCCATGCGCCCCCGACAGATGTCCGTATTCGTGTGCCACCACCGCCAGCGCCTCGTCGGGCGACAGGCTCTCGAGCAGCGGCAGTCCGAGGATCAGGTAGTTGCGCGAAGGGCCGATCAACCCGAACAGTGGCCGCTGGACGACCGCCGCATTGAACTCGAAGGTCACCAGCACATGATGAAAGCGCGGACCCTTCATGCGCAGGCGCATCCGGTCGAGGGCGGCGAACACTGCGGGCGCCTGCGTACGCTGGACCTCCAGTCCCGATGGTGGCGGCAGGCGCGTCAGCAGCGCCGACAGGGACGACCTGATGAGGAACCACAGCGGCAGAGCCAGCCACAGCAGCGCCTTCCCGAGCCAGACGTAGGCAGCCGCGGCATGCAGGCCGCCCATCCACAGGGCGATCGGCACGGCGATCAGGGCGGGGATCAAGGCGCTCGCGCCGCCGACGATGGCCATCAGGATCACGAAACCCAGCAGCGCCAGCAGCGCTACGTTGGCCTGGTAGGCGCCTGGCTGTTCGCGGCTCTTCGCTTCCAGCCGCGCCACCATCAGCTCGAATTCTGCAGCCTCCATCTTTCCCCCCGGTTCGCTTCTTCGCGTGCTTCAACGCCTTTCCGCCATTTTGCAGGTTGTCCCGCCCGGACGGCCGCCGGTACCGCCAGGGTTTGCATTCACAACCGCGTGTCCACCGCGATCCAGTTGGTCTCCCAGGTTGCACCGCCGTCGGCCGAGAACGCCTGCTCGAAGCGACAGGTGTCGCGATTCGTCGACTCGATGACGAATCGCACGAGCACGCGCCGGCCGCCAAAGTCCTCGAGGCTGTAGAACACGCCGCGCGCCGCGCCGCCGAAGCCGCCGGTCATGGGCACGGCCAGCGTGCCGGACGCCGCGTTGGAGAAATTCAGCGTCCACCGCTGATCTTTCGGGTCGTAAAGACGAAGCGACAGCGCCTGGATATGCCCCTCGCGGCCGGAGACGTCGAGCTCGACGACGTTCGCGCGGCCGCCGAGCAGCGGGTGCACGACCGTCGTGCCCGCGTAGTCGGCCCAGACGTCCGATCCGCTCAGGGGATGCAGGCGGCGGCGCAGCGTCGTGCGCCAGCGGCCGTGCTCGAAATCGAAGTCGTGCGGCGACCCGATCGGCGTCGCCGGCGCGGCGGTCATTGCGTTCGAGGCGGCTTCGCCCAGTGCGCCGGACGGCGCAGCGATCGCACAGGCGCCGGCGATGGCCAGCACGCCGGCGGCGCGTGTCAGGGTCGAGAGAGTGGGCAGCATGGGCATGAGTGCAAGGCGACAGAGGATCGTTGTGACTACACTGAGGCGGGCCGGACGCCCTGCGTGCTCGATGCGTTCGGTCGAGGCAAGGCCACTCTATCCAGCACCATGGACACTGCCAAGAAGGCAC